>CAZRKW010000283.1:0-5133 GCA_964600355.1 uncultured Acidobacteriaceae bacterium | reverse complement strand
GGCGGGCCTACAACCTCCCCATCGAATCCTGGCGCGATATGCACAGCCTTGATGAACAAACCATTATCCCCGCCGCCGAAAAAATTATCTGGTCCTCCGCGAGAATGGCGGCGCTTGAGGGCATGGGCCTCGGCATAGGCGGCATGGCAACTCTGCTACCCGACATGGGTATCCTGGCCGCGATCACCATTCGCATGCTGCAAAAGCTCAGCTTGATTCACGGTTTCGAGTATTCGACCTCGGACGAAATGGCCGTCCTCTGGCTGGCAGCCGCCACAGCCGCGGGGCTGGATTTTACGCGCGAGTTCGTGGAGAAGCGCGCGATCGAGCATCTAGTGCCGAGACTTGTCGATGCCGTGGCCGTGAAGGTGGGCGCGGAAGTGGCGGAGAAGTGGGCTGGGCGCGTGATTCCCCTGGTCGGCGCGGGCGCCGCCGCCGCTCTCAACTACTACTTCGTTCGATCCTGGGGAAAGCGCGCGCAACTCCATTTCCTGGAAAAGCACCGCGCCGTGCGTGGAAATCTGTTTGCCGAACGTGCGTTGCTGCCTGCCCCCACACACTAGAAACCAGCTTTGGGGGCTCTTGGTTTTGCGTTTTGTTCGTATGGGTTAACAACCCCTGGATTTCGATTACCTCGCGCGCTATACCTCTTTAGATCTAATCCCTTTGTAATCAGCGTATTCCATGGAAGCTGCGGGCTCTGGCCCCAGTCTAGATCGGCTGCTTTCTCTACCGAGCAGACCCTGTTCCAAAATGGAAAACGCGCGCGCTACCCTGATAATTGACGTACGTCGTAGGTAGAACTACGGACGGTCGGCTCCCAGCCGATTTACTAGAGTGGATTGCGCGCCCTGCGTGGTGGCGGGGTGTCGCCGAAAAAAGAGGCGACCATAACATGCGGCTTTTCGATCGCGTGGACTCAGCCAGTGTTGAAAAGCGGGAATTTCAGCTGGCCATGTTTTCGCTGTCCGTGATCACCGTCCTGGTGGCGGGGGTCGCGATCCTGATGTACCCCACGGTTGAAAGCCACCCGATCATATTCAGCGCACGAACCCTGAAGATATCGTTTTTCGGGTTTTGCGCCCTGTCGTTGCTTTTGCTGGTCTACCTCGTCGACCGCCAAATCGTGGTGCAACGTCTCCGCCGGGAGATCCGCCAGGCGGAAGCCCGCTACAGCACGCTTCACCGCCAGGTTGGCCAGGACCTGATCCAGACACTCGCCGGAATGAACCCCTTTCAGGACCGTCTTTCGATGGAATTCCGCAGGGCCGTCAATCTTCGCGACACTCTTTCGGTAATGGTCATCCAGCTGATTCCGAACCCCAACATGGTCAAGTCCGGAGAAATCGTCGCGGCGCTGGGAGATGCGGTAAAAGCCATCACCCGGAAGCTGCGGCGCGAAGACTCCCTGTACCATTTCGCGGAAGGCGTTTTTGGAGTGATGCTGCCCGGAGTCAGCGTGCAGAATGCCCGCATCGCGGCCGCCCGCCTAACCGACAGCTTGAACGACGTTTCCGGGGCCGTCGACCGCTTTACGCACGAAGTGAAGATCTTCAACTATCCACAGCACGCTGCGACTGCTTCTGAGTTGGAGAGCGCTGTTCGTTCGCTGCTGCCGGCAGAGATGGTCTCGGAACCCTCTATCTCCGAAGTGTACGAAACACAGTCTCGAAGATCCCGTTAAAATACTCGACAGATTTTGCAGCCGGCAATTATCGTTGACCGGGCGACAGCCCTAAATCCTCTTTTCGAGCGCGACTCGGTCCCAGCCTCCGAGATCGGCGCCCGCGTCGTAGGTCGCTTCGAGGAATTGCATCAATGCAGCCTTCGGGTCGGCTGCATTGCGAACGTCTTCGTAGGGCAGAATGAACTCGCTGAGTTGCGTGTTGTAATAGGCCGCAGAGGGTTGCACCTTTGCTTCGCGAAATCCTGCGGGTTCGGGAGCCGCGTATGCATAAAAGGCTGCATCTGCGACAGCTCCGCCCCCCGGCCACCAACCCACGCTGATCTCTTCGTGGGAATAGGCATCCTTCGTCACCGGATCGGCGCCCGGGCGCTCGGGCGCGGGCCTGCCGGAGAACCGCGTTACCGCCAGATCGAAGCTTCCCCAGAAAAAATGAACCGGGCTTACCTTTCCTATGAACCGCGCGCGGAATTCCTTGAAAATCGTGTCCAGGGTCACCAGGAGCCGCCAGAAGCGGTGCGCGTATTCCGGATCGTAGCGCGAATGCGTCACGTCCTGATCGAAGCGAATCGGATCCGGCACCTCCACCGGCATAGGCCAGACCTTCGCCTCGATCCCCAGGGCTCGCAGCGAATCGATAAACTCCCGGTAGAATCCGGCGACCGTGCGCGTATAGAGCCGAAGGGTCTTCGATTGATTGGAACTCGTCACGATATCGACCTTGTGATCGATGAAATCGAAATGGATCTCGAAGATGCCCCGGTCGTAAGGAATGGGAGAGGTGGTCAAGCCGCGCGCGCTCACGTAAAGCGGCACCTCCCACCAATGATTGATGTGCGGGCTCAGTTCCAGGCGGACCTTGCCCGCAATCTGAAGCCACATGTGCAGCGTGTCGCACGTATCCTTCCATTCCGCCAGGGGCAGAGCGGGCCAGGATTCGCTTCTCGGAGTTGTCAGGTTGCTTGCCATCGCGCCTCGGTCGGAGAGTAAGAATCGCAACTCAACTTGTTACAGGGCCGTGCGCTGCTTTGCCACTAGGAAGGGGAATCGATCTCCATTTCATCGACGTAGCACCACTTCCAGTCCTCGCCAGGCTCGAAGGATTGCATAATCGGATGGTGCGTTGCGTGGTAGTGCTTGGTGGAGTGCTTGTTCTTCGAACTGTCGCAGCAGCCCACGTGCCCGCATATCAGGCACAGACGCAGGTGGACCCAGGTGTCGCCCATTTTCAGGCATTCTTCGCAGCCCGTCGTCTTTGGTTTTACGTTGCGGATCTGACTCACGTGCGTGCAGGTGTTCGCCATTTTCGAATTGCCCCCAGGTTATGCTAAAACAAATCGTGTCCAGTGCCTATCCGCAATTCTCTCCGGCTGATGCCTGACTCCGAGCGCCTCCCATCTCTTCGTTCGCGGAGGCCGGCGCGGCGGCTTCGACGGAGCGAACTCCCCGTCGACACTATCAAACTCTCCCGCTACCTGGTGGGCAAAACGCTGGTCCACGACCTCCCGGAAGGCCGCGTAAGCGGCCGGATCGTCGAGACCGAAGCATATCCTGTAGGGGACGCCGCGGCTCATTCCTTTCGGGGACAGACGCCCCGGAACGGTTCCCTCTTTCTCGCTCGCGGACACGCGTATGTTTACTTTGCCTACGGTTCCAGCTGGATGATGAATATCTCCAGTGAAGCTGCCGGCGTGGGTGCCGGAGTTTTGATCCGCGCTCTCGATCCGATCGAAGGGATCGATATCATGGAACGCAATCGCGGTGTGTCGCGCCTCACGGACCTTACCCGCGGACCCGGACGGCTGGCCCAGGCGATGCACATCAACAAGGCGCAGGACGGTCTTGATCTCTGCTCCCCGCATAGCCCGCTCTGGTTGGGAAGCGCGATTCAGCCTACTGGCGCGGTTGGCATTACCACCAGAATCGGCCTGTCCCGCGAGGCCCACCGCCTGTTTCGGTTCTTCGAACGGGGCAATCCCTTTGTGAGCGGCCCAAGGTCCTTGCTGGGGTGAGGGAACTCCGATTGCCCTGGCCCGGCACCTTCCGTATCATGGAGCGCTTTCAGTCTTCTACGAATACTTGAGGGGGGCTCTCAGCAGGGAAGCGGATTAGGGCCGAAACAGGAGAAAACGGTGAGTGAAATGTTGACGGTAATTGCTCATGCCCGGGCCAAGCCGGGCAAAGAAGCCCAGGCCCGCGAAATCCTACAGGCACTCGTGGCCCCCACGCGTCTGGAAGAAGGATGCATCGACTACGAATTGCACCAATCGGCGGACGATCCCTCGTCTTTTGTTTTCTATGAAAACTGGACGAGCCCCGCGGCTCTCGAAGCACACGCCAGGTCTCCGCATATCACTCATTTTCGAAGCATTTGCGCCGAAAGCCTCCTCGAGCCACCCGTACTCTCGAGATGGAGACTCCTGCCCTGAAAGCGCCGCTTGGTATCGGGTGATCCCTGGAGTTACTAACCTGTAACTAACTGGTCGCAATAATTGCCATTCCGGCACATCGGCCCAACGCGCTATTGCGCTGGACGCCGAATCCCGAAACAATTGCAGCTAACACGGTAGCTTTCTTACATCTAGGCTGATGCCCCAGGACCTGCAAACTCGTTATGTTACGGGCCGCCGTTTCGGCAAAGAACGGCGTACCAGCCCACGCTACCCATTTACGGCCACGTGCGACGCTACCGAGCCTAAGTCGGGTGCCAAAATCATCGGTCGGACCTCCGATCTTGGTCAGGGTGGATGCTATATCGACACTATCGGCCCCTTTCCCAAAGGCACCGCCCTCGTTGTGCGCATCAACAGGGAGAGCCAGACCCTCAAGATGTCCGCGAAGGTAGCCTTTGCCCAGCCCGGCATGGGAATGGGACTCGCCTTCACGGAGTCCGAACCCGATCAGCAGTCGCTCCTCGATCACTGGATTGGCGAATTAAGCGGGGAACCGATCGCCAAGCCTGGCGCTCCTATCTCCACCAGCGCGGCAGCCTCCGAAAACCGGGGAAGTGGCAAGGTGGGAGAAAGCCAGCCGCTCTACGTCGTCAACGAACTCATTCTGCTTTTGCTTCAAAAGGGAGTGCTCACCGAATCGGAAGGGAAGTCCCTGCTGCAAAAGCTTATGAAGTAAGATCCCCGCCAGATTTCAGGACTCGAACTGTTTGTGGAACGCGCTGAATTCCTTCTTCAGATCAGCGAGTTCGTTCTGAAGCTGAGAGACTTTCTGTTCGAGGCTCGCAATCCGCTCCGGGCTTCCGCCGTCTTTAGCCGGTGTTTCTTCACTTACGTTGCTTTGCGCAACTTCCACATCTCCTGAAAACAAGTGCGCGTAGCGGGCCTCCTTGGTTCCGGGCTGACGCGGAAGTATTTTCACCAGTGGAGGGTCACGCTTCATCAGTCGCTGCAACGTGGATTCGACTTCGCTCAGGTCGTCAAACGAATGCATGCGCT
>CAZRKW010000282.1:0-5142 GCA_964600355.1 uncultured Acidobacteriaceae bacterium | reverse complement strand
AAGGCGGGCGGCACACGCCGTTTTTCACGGGCTACCGGCCGCAATTCTACTTCCGGACGACGGACGTGACCGGAGACGTGAAGCTGCCGGCGGGCGTGGAAATGGTGATGCCGGGAGACAACGTGTCGGCGGAGATCACGCTGATCACGCCGGTAGCGCTCGAGAAGGGATTGCGGTTTGCGATTCGCGAAGGCGGCCACACCGTGGGCGCCGGAGCCGTCGCGGAGATCGTCGAGTAAAATATCATGCGAGAAATCATCACACTGCAGTGCAACGATTGCAAAAACCGGAATTACACAACCACCAAGAACCGGAAAAAGCATCAGGACCGGCTCGAAACGCAGAAGTTTTGCAACACGTGCCGGAAGCACACCGCGCACAAAGAAGTGAAGTAGGGCCGGCACGGACTTCAGGGGAGTAGGTTCAACGGTAGACCGCCGGTCTCCAAAACCGGATGTGGGGGTTCAAATCCCTCCTCCCCTGCCAGCTTTATGGCCGGAAGAGCGCTGGCGGGCGGGGCGGTTTGAATCTGCAGGGGCGAGGCGGGCGGCGGAATGGCGCAGGCGGCAAAATTGAATCGCGAAGAAGACGAACACCGAGTCAGTGGATTTTCCCTGATGTCGCCGGTGGGGAAAGTTTCCGAGTCGTTCAAGAGGCTGGGAAGTTTTTTTCACGATGTGCGCATCGAGATGCGCCAGGTCAACTGGCCGTCGCGCCTCGATGTCTGGTCGACGACCATTGTGGTGATCGTTACGGTTGCTTTTTTCGCTTTGTTCTTCTTTTTTACGGATTCGCTTCTGAGCAAAGCGGAGGACTGGTTATTTCACGTTGTTAAACACTGAAGGAAGTTCCATGCCGAAGCATTGGTATATCGTCCACACCTACTCGGGTTTCGAGAAGAAGGTGAAGGAGAGCCTCGAGGGCCGCGTGGCGGCGTTCGGGCTTACCGAGAAAATCGGCCAGATCGTTATCCCCACCGAGTCGGTGGTCGAAGTGCGCGGCGGCAAAAAAGTGATTTCCCCGCGCATGTGCTATCCGGGCTACGTGCTCGTGGAAATGGACATGGACGATTACACCTGGCACGTGGTGCGTTCCACGCCCCGGGTGACGGGTTTCGTTGGATCCGGGCAGACGCCCTCGCCGCTGAGCGACGAGGAAGTGCAGAATATTCTGAATCGCGCCACCACCACGGCGGAAAAGCCCAAGCCGAAGCTGTCGTTCGATCGCGGCGAAAAGGTTCGCATCGGCGAGGGTCCGTTCGCGAATTTTACCGGGGTCGTCGAGGAAGTAAACTCCGACCGCAGCACGTTGAAGGTTTCGGTTACAATCTTTGGCCGCTCCACTCCGGTGGAGCTGGATTTTGCGCAGGTTGAAAAGGTCGCCTCCTAGAGCGAGAGCGGGCGCTGCGCGCGGGACGAAGTAGAGGACACAGAGAATGGCGAAAAAAGTTCAATCGATGGTAAAGCTGCAGTTGCCGGCCGCGAAAGCCACTCCGGCGCCTCCCGTCGGCACGGCTCTTGGGCCGCACGGCGTGAACATCATGGATTTCGTGAAGCAGTTCAACGCCAAGACTGCCAAGGAACCCGACGGCATGATCATTCCCGTGCTGGTCACGATCTATAGCGACCGCACGTTCACCTTTATTCTCAAGACGCCCCCCGCTTCCGAACTTCTGAAGCGCGCGGCGGGCATCGTGAAGGGTTCGCCCGAGCCGAACCGTAACAAGGTGGCCAAGGTAACCCTCAAACAGGTGGAAGAAATCGCCAAGATGAAGCTGCCCGACCTGAACACGCTGAAGCTCGAATCGGCGATTCGTTCGATCAAGGGCACTGCCCGCAACATGGGTATCGAAGTGGAAGGCTAGGAGTCAGGAGCAGACGATGGGCCGCAGCGCAAAAGTTGGTGGAAAGAATATCGATCGCGCCCGCAAGCTGGTGGAGGCGCGTCCTTATAAACTCGAAGAGGCCGCCGAGGTGCTTCGCAAGGCGCACTTCGTGAAGTTTGACGAAACCGTCGAGCTGGTCCTGAATCTGGGAGTCGACTCGAAGCAGTCCGACCAGATGGTTCGCGGCACCGTCGTGCTGCCGCACGGTCTCGGCAAGTCCAAGCGCGTTCTGGTAATCGCCAGCGGCGAAAAGGTCCGCGAGGCGCAGGAAGCCGGCGCGGATTTCGTGGGCGGCGACGACATCGTCCAGAAAATCCAGGACGGCTGGACCGACTACGAAGCGGTGATCGCCACGCCGGACATGATGCGTTCCGCCGGGCGTCTGGGAAAAGTGCTCGGGCCCCGCGGCTTGATGCCTAATCCCAAGACCGGCACCGTGACTTTCGATGTTGCCAAGGCGATCAAGGAGATCAAGGCCGGTAAAGTTGAGTTTCGTCTCGACAAGACCGGCATCATCCATTCGCCCGTCGGGAAGATCAGCTTTTCGGCTCAGCAGCTCGCCGGAAACGCGCTGGCGCTGCTGGCCGCCGTGGTCAAGGCCAAGCCCGCCGCGGCGAAGGGCAAGTACATTCAGAAAATTACGCTTACCTCCACAATGGGTCCCGGTATCTTGATCGACCCGATCGAGGCCGAGGACGCAGTCGCGGTGGCAGCCTGAGATTTCGATTTGACATCTAGCCTTTCGCAAAGGGGTTCGGCATGAAGAAGAAGGCCGAAAAGAAAAAGCAGTCCGAGGAGCTTCGCGCGCAGCTCGCGAACGTTTCCACGGTAATTCTGTCGACGTTTCAGGGGATCACGGTCGAACAGGACACGCAGCTGCGCCGCACGGTGGAATCCGCCGGAGGCCACTATCAGGTGGTGAAGAACACGGTTGCCGAGCGCGCCGCGGCCGGCACGCCCACCGAGGGTTTGCTCAAGGGCCTCAAGGGCACCAATTCGATCGCTTACACGAAGACCGATCCGGTGACCCTTGCGAAGATCCTCACTAAAGTCGCGAAGGATACTCCGGCGTTTCAGTTTCGCGCTGGATGGGTGGAAGGGCGCGTCATTTCGATTCAGGAAATCGGCCAGCTCGCGCTGCTTCCCAGCAAGGAAGAGCTGATCAGCAAGATCATGTTCATGCTCAACGCCCCGGCCCAGCGCGTCGCCACCGTTCTGTCCGCGGTGCCGCGCAATCTGGCGGTGGTGACGAGCGAAGCGGTGAAGGCCAACAAGTTCGGCGGCGCGGGCGGCAACGCTCCGGCGCCTGAAACAACTTAATCGTACGAATTTCTCATCTCAGGGAGGATAGGAAAAGGCAATGGCTAGCAAAGTGGAAACGATTCTTGAAGAAATAAAGGGTCTGTCGCTGCTGGAAGCTTCCGAGCTGGTGAAGAAGATGGAAGAGGCTTTCGGCGTGTCGGCAGCAGCAGCGGCTCCGGTGATGATGGCGGGCGGTGGAGCGGGTGCGGCGGGCGCGGCTCCGGCCGAGGAGAAGACGGAATTCACCGTCGTCCTCACCGAAGTGGGCGCGAACAAGATCAACGTGATCAAGGCAGTCCGCGAAGTGACCAGCCTGGGGCTGAAAGAAGCCAAGGACCTGGTCGATGGCGCGCCGAAGACCGTCAAGGAAGGCATCAACAAGGACGAAGCGGCCACCATCAAGAAGAAGTTCGAGGACGCTGGAGCCAAGGTCGAGATCAAGTAGTGTCCCGCGGCGTACGAACGCCCGGGGCTGGGGAGATCGCGTACGCGCGTGACCCTTTGAAATTCAAAATCTCAAAATAAGTCCTTCCCGGACCGGCGGGGCGGGTGTCTCCCGCGCCGTCGATTCGGCGTTTGCCCTGAAGAGGATAAATCATGAGTAATCGGAATGGTAATCGCGTTGTTCGGGAACGCGAGCGGCTGGATTTTGCCAAAATCAAGACGACGGTTCAGATCCCGAACCTGATCGACGTCCAGAAAAAATCCTATCAGCGGTTTCTGCAGATGGACTTGCTGCCCAGCGAGCGGGAAGACGCGGGTTTGCAGTCCGTGTTCGCCTCCGTGTTTCCGATCCAGGATTTTCGCGGTCTGTCGCAGCTCGATTTCGTCGACTACGCCATCGGCAACTGGGAATGCAAGTGCGGCCACCTGCGCGGCCTGCATCACTTGCGCGCCACCTGCCGCAATTGCGGCGCTTCGGTGGTAACCAACCCGTACAAGACCGGCGACGTGCTGTGCGCGAAGTGCGGCACGTTCAACAAGAACACGCCAACGTTCTGCAACAAGTGCGGCGACCCGGTTACCCTGCAGCTCAAGTACGACGTCACCGAATGCGAAGAGCGCGGCATGACCTATTCCGCGCCGCTCAAGGTCACCATCCGCCTCACGATCTACGACAAGGATCCCGACACGGGCGCGAAGTCCATCCGCGACATCAAGGAGCAGGAAGTTTTCTTCGGCGACATTCCCCTGATGACGGAAAACGGCACCTTCGTCATCAATGGAACCGAGCGCGTGATCGTCAGCCAGTTGCACCGCTCGCCGGGCGTGTTCTTCGAAACCGCCAATAACCGCAGCTATTTCCTCGGGAAGATCATTCCCTACCGCGGCTCCTGGGTGGAATTCGAGTACGACACCAAGAACATTCTGTACGTCCGCATCGACCGCAAGCGCAAATTCCTCGGCTCGATTTTCCTGCGCGCCCTGGGCATGAAGTCGAATGAAGACATCCTCCGCACCTTCTATCAGGTGGAGCGGATCACCCTGCGCGATGGCGAGCTCTACTGGAACGTTTCCGAGAGCCTGGTCGACCGCAAGCTGAGCCGCGAAATCAAGAACCCCAAGACCGGCGACGTCGTCGTGGGCGCGCACAAGCGCATCTCCGAAGCCCTGTATAAGGAGCTCGTAAAGGCGCGCATCGCGCAGGCCGAAATTGGCCCCGCCGATATCGAAGGCGCGGTGACCGTGGGCGAGTTGGTGAATCGCCAGACCGGCGAAGTGCTGCTCGAAGCCAACAAGCCGCTCACTCCGGAAATGTGGCTCACGATCGCCGAGGCCGGCATCACGGAAGTGGACATCGCGTTCCCCGAGCGCGACGACGTGGGCATCATCGTCACGCGCACCCTTGAAAAAGATACGATCCGCTCTCCCAAGGAAGCGCTGATCGAAATCTACCGCAAGCTGCGCCCGGGCGATCCCCCGACGCTCGAGACCGCCACAGCCCTGTTCAACGG
>CAZRKW010000281.1:0-5168 GCA_964600355.1 uncultured Acidobacteriaceae bacterium | reverse complement strand
GAAACTTTCCAGCCGCCCGAGCCGCGAGCCCATGTGCTCAAAGGAGTTACGCGCCACGACGACGGATGGGCCACCCGCGACATCGCGCCGCAAATCACGCGGCAGGGAAAGCCCAGCGCGTTTTCGGTGGAGTTGGTTGGTAAGTATTCGGCTTTCGAGGAGATAGACTTGGAGGATTACCTCGCGGTGCGCGACCGCTCCGTCCGCATGATTGCCGCCGAGGATCCCTATGCCGCTATCCTTATCTCCATGCATACCTATAACTTACTTACCGCCCACGCGGACCGGTCTACCATCGCGCGCGACCAGCTGCCGCTGCTCGATCAATTCCTTGAAAAGCAGAAAGCGTTTCAGCAGGCGCTGCGGCTTCAAATCATTTCCGATCATAGGTTTACGCCGGAGCAGAAAACGGAATCGGCCATTCTTGAGCGGTTTCGGCTGCTTCAGGCTTGCGACAATCTGTCACTGCTTGCCTGTGTTGATTTCTCGGCCTCCGCTAACTTGTTGCACCCGTTGCTTTTGCGCGACGGGAAGCATTCTACCGTGGAGGTTCGCCCGGCTGGGTCGCGCCATTTCGTTCTCGACCCGTATCCCTTTGATGAGCCGTTACTTACGTTTCGATTCCCGGGGCGGCACGTCACCGGGAAGTTGTTCTCCTCGGCGGCCGCATTGCAGGAAGCGTTCCACGCCGCGCCGCCGGAGACGCTGTCGGTTACAATGAGCTCTCCGCAAAGCACTTAGGGCCCACGCAGTGGCCCACCTCGGATCACGACGCCAAAATTCAAACCGGAATCAATGGCGTGTACGTACGTAAAACCACGCACGCAGAAAATGCAATCAATTGAAAGTAGATGGAGGCAAATTTTGCGGGATTTTACGACGGTAGAAGTACGGGTTCGACCGTACTTCTACCGCCGTACTTTTCGGCTTAGAACTGCAGGCTGAGGGACATCTGAATCTGCCGCGAACTGCCGATGGTGTGGACGGTCTGCCCGAGGCCCGTGGGACAGAAATAAAATCCCTCATTCGGGGAATTGCCGTTGCAGCCGGTCGGCAAAACCTGCGACCCCTGCACCGGGAAACTGCTGAAGGCGAGGTTTTGATCGATGTTGTCGATCGGTATGTCGAAGCTCGGATGATTGGTCAGGTTGTAGATATCGACGCTGTACTTCACCGCCACCCGTTCGGTGATTTGGGTCTGTTTCACGATCGAGAGATCCGCGCGTTTTTGCCAGGACTGGCGGAAGATGTTGCGCTGGCCGCCGGCGGAAATGAAGTTGGTTTCAAACGTATCCCCCGCGGGAATCGCGCCGTTCAGGTCCCCAGGCTTCAGCAAAGGCACGTCAAAGCAATTTGCCTTGAGGGCTGGAAAGGCAAAGTTATTGCCGATCGCACCGGTGACCGCGTTCTGCGGCGTGCAACCGGGAGCGAGCGGGACGATGGGGTTGGTGATTCCATCGTTGATGCTATAAAAGATGCTTCCCACGGCCCCGGAATAGTCGATCACGCTAAAGGGTTGGCCGCTCTGAACGGTCACAAGACCCTGGACGCTCCAGCCATCCGCGATCTTCCCCTCCCAGGACGAGGCTGAGTAGAATTTGGGCAGCTCATAGTGATAGTCAATGTTGAACACATGCGTGCGGTCAAAGTCCGAGGGGCCGTAGCCGCCGCGGAGGTTCAACGGATTGCTGCCATTGTAGAAGAGCCCGAGGGCACTCTGCTCATCGAGCGACCGCGAGTAGGTATAAGAGAAGCCACCGGCAAGTCCGTGGCTCAGTTTCTTTTCCACGTGCGTTTGAAGCGCGTTATAGGCCGAAACGCCCGCCGCCGTGTAAGACTCCGACTCACCCGCGTAACCGATGTAGGGGACGCGCGTATCCACGTTGCCGCCCTCCGAATCAAACTCCATGGGCTGTCCGTTGGGCAAATTCAGCGTGCAGCCCAGGAAACCGCAGTCGGGGGCGGTCTGGACTGTGTAGCCATATGTATAGGACTCGGCAAACGGGGACCCATTGGGGTTGGCGCAAACCGCGGCCGGGCCACACAGGGGATTCTTGGGTGAAGCGATTCTCGCCTGGTTGAACGGAAGAGGAATAATTTCATGACGGCCCAGCGCGTTCACAAATCCGATATCGATGGCCAGATCGTTCCGCGGTTGCCACTGCACGTCCAGCGTGGAGTTCATGGTATAGGGAAGCTTATTGGTACGATTGTAGACTCCCAGATAGAACGGAATATCCCCGAAGGTGAGACCCTCGGCGTTAGGAAGTGCCGGGACGCCGCTGACGGGGTCGAGGGCGGTAATCGAACCCGGATTACCGTTCGGCGGAGCCTCGAGTGTGGGTCCCCAGGGATTCGAGAGAGTCGAGGTGCAGGTGTTATAGGTTCCGACAAATTCGGTCGGACAGAACTGCGTGTTGACGAAAGGCAGTTGCTGGTTGATTCCAAACGGACCGCCCTGCGAGATGCTCTGGGCGACGCCCGGTGAAAGATACGAATAGAGTTCTCCGCGGTCGTAATACATTCCCCAGCCCGCCCGGACGACGATCTTGTTGTCAAACTTCTTCGGGCTCCACGCAACACCGATCCGAGGCGCAAATCCCCATTGGCGCCCGGTGAGGGTGGTGTTGCTCACGCCCGCAGTGCCGTGCGGGCTATTTCCGGCGACAATGAGGCCGGTCGAGGTGATCGTGTCCGTCACGGGATTGTAGGCATACTTGCTGGGGTCGAAATTCAGGAGCTTGCCGTTCTTCTCGGTCAAGCCGCCTTCCCAGTCGAAACGCAGACCCGCGGTTACGGAGAGATTGGAACGGAGCTGAAATTTGTCCTGCACGTATTCGCCCGACTCATTCGAGCGCCAGTGGCGATTGGGATCGCCGGTGAGAAACAAGGTACCGGAGTAAAGGTAGTCGTCGGTGAGGGTGCCGGTAAGAAACTGATTGATCGACTCGGACTCGATCATTCCCAACTGGTTTCTTCGGTCGCGGGTGTTGAGCTGGGTGTATTCGAAACTGCCGCCGAAGGTAATCGTGTGGCGACCTTTCGTCCAGATGGCATTCGCGGACGGATTGAAACGGTTCTGGAACACGCCCGTAAAGGCGCTCAGAGACTCCGCCCCGGCGCCGATATTCAACAAGGGCTGATAGGAGGGGAAGGTGCCTTCTACCCCGAACAGCCCCTGGTGGGGCCCGAGGAGGCTCGGCCAGTTGATCGTGATGCCGGGGAAGATGGGCGATCCGAAGGTATTGATTGTGCAATCGGCCGCCGACTGGCCCGTCAAGGCAACGCAGGCACTGCCCAGTTGCGCCGGCGTAAAAGGCTGGCCGACGGTGCTGTATGCCTTTTCACGGATAAAACCGAAGGTTTCCGTGACGCTCAGGGTGGGCGTTACGATCTGCGAATGGCTCAGTGAGATCACCTGGCTGCCCGCGTCAAGGTGCTGGGAAAAACCCGCCACCGACGAATAGCCAAAGGGAGCGATCGTCGGATCGTGCTGGTAGTAATACTTCCCGGAGAAGGAGTGCTTGGAGTTGGGATTCCAATCCAGATCGACAACCGCCTGATCGGCGATGAAGTACGCCGTTCCACGGGTCTCCGCGTCCTCCGGGTACGCTTCGACGAGCGCCGGGTCGGTGGTGTTCAACGCAAGAGCCTTCGGGTTGGCCGAGGGAATCAGAAACTGGCCGTTCGGCAGCTTGTAGTTGAAAAGAGTATAGGCAATCGGATTGATATCACCGTACGCGGTGCCCACCACGGGATTGATCGTAGTGTCCCCGAAGAGTCCCAGAGCACCGGCGAGATTATTGTTATTGCCGACCGCGGCCAATGCGGTGGCGGAGCGATTGCTCGTGAGACCGGCCGGCACCGTGGGCCGAATGATTCCGATCTCCTCGTCCGAAGCGTGGGTGTGCTGGTAGCTTGCGAAAAAGAACAGCTTGTCTTTCTTGATGGGCAAACCCACGGTGCCGCCCGCCGTGTAGCGGTGCAGAGAGGGATTCTTTTCGTTTTGCGGGATATTCGGGTCGGAGTTGAAGAAATAAGGGTCGGCGTTGAGCCAGTTGGTGCCGCGGTGCCCGTAGAGGCTGCCGTGAATGTCGTTAGTTCCAGTGCCGGTGCTCATGTCGATGTGGGCGCCGCTGGTGGAGCCCTGCTGCGCATCGTACATAGAGGTATTGACGCGAACTTCCTGAACGGACTCCGGGGCGGGCGAAGGAATCGATTCGCCAATCGCAAGGTAAATGGAAGCGCTACTCTGAATGGGAAGCGCGCTCAGTGCCGAAGAAGTGCTGACGCCCGTAGCATTGACAACCCGGGAGGAGGCCACCTGGCTGGTGGTTTTACCGTTAAAAAGGCTCTTGCCGTCCACGCCGTTCAGCAGGAACGTGTTGCTGGTGTCGCGCTGGCCGTTGGCCCACACCGGCTGGTTGCCCAATCCGGCGTTGGCTCCGGTGCCGGCTGGGAGTTCTTCATTTACGCCGGGTGAAAGCAGGGCCAGGCCGGTGAAGGAACCGGTGGGCAGGGGTACGTCATCAATTTCCGCTTTATCCATGACGTAGCCGTTGGTGGTGTCGACGGCATTGATGAGCGGAGTCTCGGTGACGGTGACGGACTCGGTGACATTTCCGATTTTGAGCACGCCATTCACGGTGGCGGTGCGGTTGGCCTGAACCTGAATCGAAGGGATCGAGAGAGTCTGGAATCCGCTATGAGTGATGGTGAGGGTATAGTTGCCGATCGGGAGGTTCGACAGCAGGTACGCACCTGTATCGCTGGTATCGATCATGCGGGTCAAATTGGTCTGATCGGCGACGGCTGTGACCGTGGCGCCCGGAACTACGGCGCCGGAATCGTCGGTTACCGTGCCGGTGATGCCACCCAAGGTCTGCTGCGCCCGCGCGTGCGGAGTGAGGGCCAGAGATATCGTCAGGAATGAAACCAAATAGAAAAACCTGAACTTCTTCGACATACTCGCGATCCTCCTGGATTTATTCGTTAACCGCGGCTAACCGAGGGCTACTGCATTTCACCGTTTCGCGCCCCATGCAACTACCACCCAGAATGCATTTTTCATTTCCACGAAAGTACAGAATTCGGCGAGGAAAGAGAAACGCATTCTTTCTATCGTGGGGATCAATTATTTCGATGTTTGCTTGCGGTACGGTTGCAGG
>CAZRKW010000280.1:0-5223 GCA_964600355.1 uncultured Acidobacteriaceae bacterium | reverse complement strand
GTGACGGCCCGCGAAAACGGGTAGGGCAGCTGAAACAAATCCCAGGCCTTTTTGAAGACGTGCTTTCGTTCGAGCCCAATGTGAAAAACGGAGATGGGTTTCCCCGTCCGGCGCGCGAGGATCACCGGGCCCGGTTTCGCGACGTAGCGCGGGCCGCGCGGGCCGTCGATCGTAAACGCCACGTGGCGGCCTTCTTCAAGGCGCTGCGCCATCGCCGTAAGTCCCTCGACGCCTCCGCGCGTCGAACTGCCCTGCGCCGTACCGAAACCCAGCCGCTCGATCACCAGGCGCGTCCACTGCCCGTCGAAATTCACGGTGTTCAGCACCACGATTCCGCGGTTGCGCCACATCCACACCGCCGGAAAAATGCAGCGGTGCCAGAACGCGCCGATGCCGGGCTCGCCCTTGTCGCGGATCTGCACGGCGTTGTGCACACCGACGATTTCGAAGCGCAGCGTGGGGCCGATCAGCCGCACGAACCGGTAAACCACCCACGCGATAATGGGTATCTGCATGCGCCGCCAGCGGGAAAGCTGGGGCGCGCTCAATTGAGCGAGGCTGGCTGGTCGGGGAGCCCCTGGCGGGCTGGCTGTGCTGTTGTCCACTGCCGTATAGTATAGGCGACCCCATGAATTCGCCGATTCAATTCGCGCTTCCGTCTCGGTATCAGAGCGCGAAGGCGGCCCCTTCCGATTGGCGGCGCGGGTGGCCGTGCCTTCTGCTGCGCTCGGCGGTGCTTCTGCTTTCCGCGGCATCGGTTCGCGCGCAAGACACTCCGCTCAGCGTCGTGGGCCGCATCGAAGGCAACGACATTTCGGTGCAGGGCCCATCCACTCCCGGAAACGACAACGAGACGAAGTCGCCAAGCATAATGGTAGGCAACGGAAGCGTAGTGACCGTCCACGCCGGCGACGCGCGGCTCACGCTCGTGAGCGGCGGCGAAGTGGACATCTGCGGCCCCGCGAAATTCACGCTTCTGCAGTCCGGCGCTGCGATCACGCTGGCGCTCGATTTCGGCCGTGTGCGCGTGCAACTGCCGGCCAACGTCTCACTGAGGCTGTTTACTCCCACCATCGTCGCCACGCCCATCGACATCAGCGGCGGCACGCGCGACATCACCGTCGGCCTCGATCTGGACGATTCTCTCTGCGTGCTAGCGGCCAGCGGTGCGCTCCAGCTAGAACATCAATTTTCCGGCGAGAAACTGATCGTCCCCGAGGCGGGCGAATTCTTCTTGAACGCGGGCAAGCTGCTCCCCGTAGCCGGGAAGCCCGGAAGCTGCCAGTGCGCCGCCATGCAAACTCGCCCGCGCCCATCGTTCTCCGAACCGCAGGAGTACGCGAACATGGTGCAGCCCCTGACGGCGCCGGCGCTGACGCCAAGCGAGCCCGCCGCACCGTCCATCGCCGCGACGAACGCACCCCCTCCTGCCCCGGAAACGCCCCCGAATGTCGAGTTCAGCATCCCCGCGCACGCGAACGAAGAGCATCCCCTAGCGCCTCCGCAGCGAGCGCCCGCTCCCGCCGCCCCCGCCGCGACAATGCCCGTCTACACGGTAGTCGCGCCGCTCTCTTTCACCGCCGGCACTCCCCTTCCTCCGCTCGACGACCCGCCCATCGACACGGTGCTGCTCGTGCGCGAAACACAAGTCCAGCCAACGTGGGAATTCCAGGGCCACGTGGACGCCCCCAATTTCGCCGCAGCCATGCAACACGCCCTCGGCGAAAGCGGCAACCCAGACAAACCACCCGCCGAGCCGCAAAAAAAGCACCACGGCTTCTGGGGCACTCTGCGCAGAATCTTCGAAGGCAACGGCGCGCAAGACTAAAGCGTGCCGGTGAAGCCAGCCGTTGCCGTTGCCTTTGCGGGGTGCCCCACCCTTTGTCTTGTAAGGGTAAGTCTTCGCCTTGTCTCATTCACCCGTTTCGCACCATCCGCGGCAATAGAGCACGATGGTTGTGCTCTTCGCTGTTGCTCTACCAACCGCCAATAAGATAGCTTCTTACCCTATGTTTTCTCTCAAAGACAAAATCGCTCTCGTTACCGGTGCGTCGCAAGGAATCGGGCGCGCCACGTCCCTGCTCCTCGCCGAAGCCGGTGCAAAAATCGCCGTAGCCGCCCGCACCGCCGAAAAACTTTCTTCGCTGGTTGCCGAAATCGAAGCCGCAGGAGGCGCGGCGCTCGCCGTGCCAATGGACGTCGCCGACGCCGCCCAGGTGAAAGCCGGCTTCCACCAATTGCTAGCCAAATTCGGCCGCCTCGACATTCTCGTCAACAACGCCGCCATCACCCGCGATACCCTCGCCCTCCGAATGAAGCTCGAAGACTGGGACGCAGTTCTCCGCACCAACCTCACCGGCGCGCACCTCTGCATCCAGCAAGCCCTCGGCGCAATGCTCAAGCAGCGCTCCGGCCGCATTATCAACATCACCTCGGTGGTAGCTGAGACGGGCAACGCCGGCCAATCGAACTACGTCGCCTCTAAGGCGGGACTCATCGGCCTCACCCGCGCCATCGCCGTCGAAGTCGCCTCGCGCAGCATCACCGTCAACGCCATCGCGCCCGGCTTCATCGAGACGCCCATGACCGACGTGCTCTCGCAGGAGTTGAAGAGCAAGATGAAGTCGCTCATCCCGCTCGGCCGCTTTGGCACCGACCGCGAAATTGCCGCCGCCATCGCCTTCCTCGCCAGCGACGAGGCCGCCTACATCACCGGCCAGGTGCTCGACGTGAATGGCGGAATGCATATGGGTTAGCGCCCTTAAGGAGACGCCACTCGACGGGGCCGCCAGCGCCCTGCGTGCGCGCAAGATGCGCGTAAAGGTTGACCCAGCCTTGCCTCCCGCATAGAATGGGCAGGTTAATTTCACAGTGCCACCCCCGCCTCTTACTGCCAGGGGGTCCAGACAGCCGATACCGGAGGAACGATCAGAATGGCCAGCGTCGAAGAACGCGTTAAGCAGATTATTGTCGAGCAGCTCGGTGTGGATGAAGGCGAAGTCACTTCAACCGCTTCATTCGTGGACGATCTGGGTGCCGATTCGCTCGATACCGTCGAGCTGGTTATGGCCTTCGAAGAGGCTTTCGGCATCGAGATTCCGGACGAGGATGCCGAAAAGATCGCCACGGTGAAGGACGCCATCGAATACATTGAGAAGCACGCCAAGGCAGCGAAGTAGTTCACCGATCTTCCCCGTCCCATACAGGAGAGCTTTCCCTTGAGCCGCCGAGTTGTAGTGACCGGTGTTGGGCTGGTCTGCGGATGCGGTATCGGCACCGAAGAGGTCTGGACCAGCCTCCAGGCCGGCAAGAGCGGTATCGGCCCCGTTACCCATTTCGACGTCAGCGCGTTTGACTGCCGCATCGCCGGTGAAGTGAAAAATTTCGAACCCCTGAACTGGGTCGAGAAAAAAGAACTCAAGAAGATGGCCCGGTTCATTCAGCTGGCCATTGCCGCCTCCGATTTCGGCGTGCGCATGGCCGGGCTGAACGTCACTCCGGAGACCGCGGACTCGACCGGCGTCTATATCGCGTCGGGCATAGGCGGATTCGACGTCATCGAGCGCGAGCACTCGAAATTCCTCGCCGGCGGCCCGGGCAAGATTTCCCCATTTTTCATTCCTGCCGCGATCATCAATCTCGCCTCCGGACACGTCTCCATCCGTTACGGCGCCAAGGGTCCCAACTCAGCCACTGCTACCGCCTGCTCGGCCTCGGCGCACGCCATCGGCGACGCGTACAAAATCATCCAGCGCTGCGATGCGGAAGTGATGATCGCGGGAGGCTCGGAAGCCGCCGTAACTCCCATGGGCATCGGCGGATTCGCCGCCATGCGCGCGCTTTCCACCCGCAATGACGAACCCGAGCGCGCCAGCCGCCCCTTTGACGCCAATCGCGACGGCTTCGTCGTCGGCGAAGGCGCGGGCGTGCTGATCCTCGAATCGCTCGATTTTGCCCAGCGCCGCAACGCCAACATCCTCGCCGAAATTGTCGGCTATGGAATGTCTGGCGACGCGTACCACATCACGCAGCCCGCCGAGCAGGGCGACGGCGGCTACCGCGTGTCGATGGCTGCCCTGCGCGACGCCAAGCTCTCTCCCGAGGACATCGGCTACGTAAACGCACACGGCACCTCGACGCCCATCGGCGACGCGATCGAAACCACCGCGCTCAAGCACGTTTTCGGCGAGCGCGCTAAAAAAGTTCCCATCAGCTCCACGAAATCCATGACGGGCCATCTCCTTGGCGGCGCCGGCGGCCTAGAAGCAGGCATCAGCGTGCTCGCGCTGCGCGACCAGATTCTGCCGCCAACGATCAATTACGAGACTCCCGATCCCTGTTGCGATCTCGACTACATCCCCAATCACGCGCGCAAGTCGGAAGTGCACTATGTCCTCTCGAATTCTTTCGGCTTCGGCGGCACTAACGCATCCCTGGTCTTCAAGCGCTGGGAAGGCAAGTAGTCCCGTGAAACAGGCACTCCTGCCTGTGCGCTTTTGTGGACACGGCGTTCCAGGAGTTCCGTCTTGAAGATCGGCGTTTGCGTCAAACAGGTTCCCGCGAAGGATGCTCCCCTCTCTATTTCGGAGGGCAGCGCCTGGATCCGCGAAACGGATATAGGCTTTGAGACCAACGAACCCGACACCTACG
The DNA here is from genome assembly GCA_964600355.1 of uncultured Acidobacteriaceae bacterium. Taxonomy (GTDB): domain Bacteria; phylum Acidobacteriota; class Terriglobia; order Acidiferrales; family UBA7541; genus Palsa-295. The sequence continues at coordinate 573 of CAZRKW010000280.1, read as the reverse complement.
CCCTGGAAGAAGCCCTCCGCCTCAAAGAAAAACACAACGGCGAAGTAGTAGCCATTTCCATGGGCCCCGATCGCGTCAAGCAAACCATCAAGGAAGCCCTGGCCAAAGGCGCCGATCGCGGCGTCCACATCTCCGACGCGGAATTCTTCAAGCTCGACCCGCTGGCCTCTGCCCGTTCCATGGCCGCAGCCCTCCAGCCGGAAAATTTCGATCTGATCCTCACCGGCCTTCAAAGCGACGACCAGGGCTTCGGCCAGACGGGCGTTCTCCTCGCCGAACTCCTGGGCCGCCCACACGCGACCATCATCATGGCCATCGAGGTCATCGCGTCCGGCCTGAAACTCAAGCGCGAACTCGAAGCCGGCTGGTTCCAGTGGGTTGAACTCCCGCTCCCCGCTGTGCTCACCATCCAATCCGGCATCAACAAGCCCCGCTACGCCACGCTCAAGGGCATCATGGCCGCAAAGAAGAAAGAAATCGCCACGGTTGACCGCAAATCGCTAGGCGTGCCGGATACACCGACGCAGCACATCGAGCGCATCTACGTCCCGCAAAAAACCAAGAAAACCGAAT
>CAZRKW010000279.1:0-5241 GCA_964600355.1 uncultured Acidobacteriaceae bacterium | reverse complement strand
GTTCTGCACGTCGACCGCCGCGATGTTCAGGTCGTAGCCCGTGCGGAAGGTGACGTTGATGTTGCTGGTGCCGTCGTTGGAGCTCGTCGAGGTGATGTAGTGCATGCCCTCGACGCCGTTGATCTGCTGCTCCAGCGGGATGGTGACGGCCGATTCGACCACCTGGGCATTCGCGCCCACGTAGTTGCTGCTGACGGTCACCTGCGGCGGCGCCAGATCGGGGTACAGCGAGATCGGCAATCCGGGAATGGAAACGGCGCCCGCAAGAATTATCAGCAGGGCGCATACCGTGGCGAAAACGGGCCTCTTGATGAAAAAATCAACCAAACCGGCACTTCCTCTTTCTAGCGGCGGTCCTGTGTGTTCGCTCCGCCACTGCGCGCGTCAAATCTTTCGTGTAAAGCTAGCTGGTGGGTTGGATGGGCACACCGTCGATGAGGAATTGCGTGCCGGACACGACGACCTGTTCCCCGGGCTTCAAGCCGCTGGTGACGGCGTAATCGTTCCCGACGGTATCGCCGAGCGTCACCGCGCGCTGCTTGGCGACTGTCCCGTTATCTCCCCGCTCGGCCACATAAACAAACGCCTGCCCCCCGATGCGCGTGATGGCCAGCACCGGCACGGTGGGCGTGGGTGCTGTGCTCCAGACCACTCGCGCCTTCACGAGCTGCGCGTTGCGAAACTTGTCGAGCGATCCATGGACGGGCGCCTTCACCAGGATCCCCTGCGTGGCGTTGTCCACCTGCTGCGAAATGAAATAAATCTTCGTGTCCTCGATCAGCACTCCCGTGCTGGTGACGATCTGCACCGGAAGCCCCATGCGGATATCCGCCGCTTTCTCTGTGGGGATATAGATGTACGCTTCCAGGTCGGCATTTTCATCCACGGTGGTCAGCAGGGTCTGCGGCGAAACGTAGTCGCCCACGTGTACGGGAATGTCGCCCACGACGCCGGAGAAGGGCGCAGTGACGTTGTAATAGGCGAGCTGCCGCTGTTCCGCGGCACGCGCAGCCGAGGAAGACTCCCAATCCGCTTTGGAGTTCTCGAACGCCTGCACTGCCAGATCGAGGCTCTGCTTGCTGGTCACGCCTTCCTCGTAAAGCTTGCGCTGGCGCTCCACCTCAATCTGGTTGTATTCGTACGTTGCTTTCTTCTGCGCCTCGGTGCTGCGCTGCTGCTCGACCACGGACTGTTGTTTCAGCGGATCGACGGTCATCAAAGCCTGGCCCGCATTCACGTGGTCGCCGGACTTCACGACGATCCGCGTAAGAGCGCCATCGACCTGCGGCTGGATACTAGCCGACCTTCGCGATTTCACCGTAGCGACGTACTCGTCCACGCGCGGCACGGGCTCGAGATTGATCGTTTCCGTTTTAACGCGCATCGGCGGGGGAGCGGGCGGCTGCGACGACGCATTGCGGCACCCCGCAGCCGTAAAAATCACGAATGCCAACATGGCGGCGGGCATCGTTGCAATTCTTCCAGGATTCAACATCCTTTAAAGATGCTTGCTGAGTTGAAACGGTGCAAGTTTTTTTGCCCGAAGCGAATTGCCCCGCCTCGCAACCTTATTGATTGCGGGGCCTTGCGGAACTGCGAGAGGGAAGGGTGGACTCCAAAATCGTGGCACTTCCGCTCAGGATTCGCCCCAGATTCGTTGCTTCGCGGGGGGCGAGAGGAGTACCATGCGCGAGCTACGACACGCCGAGAAAGTTATCGTGCCGGCCCATTCTTCTGGAGGGGATTCCGAGATGAAACAAAGCCCACACGATCCACATACCAGCGAGGAGATTTCTCGACGAGGTGTGATCAAACGTCTGGGAACCGCGGCAGGAATTGTGGCGGTTGCGCCAGGCTTTGCCTTTGGAAATAACATGGGGCAGAACGCGCAGGGCGCCGCGAATGCCGCTGCCCCCACCGTTCTTTCCAATCCGCCCCGCGATTTCGGCCCGAACGCGCCGCCGACACCCTATCCCGATGCCGACGTGCTTGTCGTCGACCCGCTCTTCAACAAATATCACGTCTTCAATACCTCCATCGAGCGTTTGTGGACCGGAGGGCTCTGGTCGGAAGGTCCGGCCTGGAGCGGGCAGGGCCGCTACTTGGTGTGGAGCGATCTCCCCAACAATCGCCAGATGCGCTGGCTCCAGGACGACGGCCGCATCAGCGTCTTCCGTCAGCCCTCCAACAACGGCAACGGAAACAGTTTCGATTTCCAGGGACGCCAGATCACCTGCGAACACCTGACTCGGCGCGTGGTGCGCTACGAGCACGATGGCTCGGTGACGATTCTCGCCGACAACTTCAACGGCAAGCACTTCAACTCGCCCAACGATCTCGCGCCGCATCCGGACGGCAGCGTGTGGTTCACGGATCCTTTTTTTGGAGATTCGTTGTATGAAGGCGTGCCGGACGCCCCCGGCGGATTCGGCAACGAATCGGGACACGTCAAGCAGCGCCTCGGGCAGCCCGTGGAGATTGGCAGCCTGAAGCGCGAGCTTCCCGCAAACGTCTACCGGATCGACCCCAGCGGCACAATCGACATGGTCGTCAGCGAAAGCGAGCTGCCGCTGCCGAACGGAATCGCCTTTTCGCCGGATTACAAGAAGGCTTACATCGTGAGCCAGGGGGCCATCACCGCTTTCGACGTTGGCAGCGACAACCGGCTCGCCAACAAAAAGCTATTCGCCGATTTCATGGTGGACGGCGTGAAATGCGCCACCGATGGCTTCCGCGTCGATGTCGATGGCAATCTCTGGTGCGGAAGCAACGCCGGTCCGCATCTGGGCTACAGCGGAGTGACCGTCTGGACGCCGGAAGGGAAGCTGATCGGGCGCATCCGCCTGCCCGAAGCTTGCGCGAACGTCGCGTTCGGCGGCCCCAAGCGAAATCGCCTCTTCATGGCCGCAAGCTCGTCTCTCTACGCCCTCTACGTCAACACGCAAGGCGCCGCGCCCGGCTAGATCTCGCGTCCGTTGTCTCCTGGGAACGCCAATCTCCCGATTGGCGTCTGTGCTAGTCAGAAGGTAGCGCCGGGCATCACCCACCGACGTGGTGTACGCTGTTCCCGTATGAAAAAAATCACTCTAAGTGCTGATGAAACCCCGATCCAGCGGGCCCGCAATGTGGCGAAACTCCAGCGCAAGACGCTGAACGCAGCCTTTCGCGAATGGCTGGAGGAGTTTGCCCGTACCCGTCAAGCGGGCAGCGTGCAGGAGTTCGATTCTGTCATGAGACGTCTGAAGCACGTGAAAGTCTGCCGGCGCTTCACTCGGGACGAGATGAACGAGCGATAGGTTTTTCCTCGATGCGAATATCTCTGTGCGTTCTCCGTGCCAATAAACAGAAGGGGCGGCCCCAGGCTAGTGCGCCCGGAGACCGCCCCGTTGTCGCAGTTCTCGATTCCGCCTAGAAAATATACTTCAAAGCAAACTGCATCTGCCGCATGGTGGCGTTGTTATTGTTCGCCATGGTCGTGATCGTATTGAACGCCGCGCTTGGCGTGGCCGAATAAGAGGCCGATCCATACGTATCGTTCGGGGGGCCGAATTGTGGGTGATTGAGGACGTTAAAGTTCTCCCACCGGAATTGCAGGCTCTGCCGTTCCGTGATCCGGAAATTCTTGTGCATGGCGAAATCCAGGTCCGTGAGGGTTGGGCCGACGAGGGAATTCCGCCCCGCGTTGCCAAAGGCTCCCGTGGCTGACGGCAAAGGCTCCGAGAAGACCGATCCGTTAAACCATGCATGGATACTGCGCTGGTCACTTGGCAGATTCGGGTTGGCACTTACGTTCAGGCGGTTCGAGTTCGGCACCACGACCTGGCCGGCAGCGTCCCACCCCTGGACATCCATCGGTTGTCCATTTTGTTGGGTGAAGGTGCCGTTGAACTGCCACCCACCGAAGAGGGCATCGAGGAATCGGTTATTGATATCGACAGTTTTTCCACGGCCCACTGGAACATCGTAGATCGCGGAGAGAGAGAATCGATTATCCGCATTGAAGGCGGACGGACCATATTCGCACTTGATGCAATAGGGATTCTGCGCGAACTGGTCGCCGTCGGTGCCGCGGATGGCGCTCCCGAAATCCAGAGCCCTGGACCAGGTGTAAGCGACGATTGTCGTGAAGCCATGGAAATTGCGCTGGGTCAGTTTGACTCCCAGTCCGTTATAGTTGGCGTCGCCGTTGCCCACAATGTACTGAATTCCTCCCACGGCTTCCGCTGGAAAGGGCGCCCGGTTCGTTGGGTTCGTCACCGATCCGCCTGCCGCACAAACCGCTGTGCCGCAGGGTACCCCGGGATCGGCATTCACCAGGTTCTGCAGCTTCCGGCTGTTGATACCGTTGTATCCCACCTCGAGGGTCGTGTTGTCGCCAAGCTGCCTCTGCACGTTGAGTTCATCGGTCATCGAATAGGGGGTGCGAATGTTGGGATCCATCCCCCATGTGAGCCCGTTGCTGGCCAAGGTAAATGGGAGCGTCGCCGGGTTGTAGAAGTTCTGCCAATTGAGGGTGGGAGGGCCGGTCTTGTAGCTTGCGGAACTGTCGGCCGTGGTGGCGCGGCCGGAGAGGTTGCGAGCCAGATCGAACCGGGAATTGCCGCTCTCCTGCGAATAGAACACTCCGAAACCAGCGCGGATCGCCCACTTGCTGGTCGGACTCCAGGCGATCCCAAAACGGGGCGCGACGTTGTTCCAGTCGGTGGTTTCGAGGCGGGGGCCCAGACGGCCGTCGCGGGCCACATTGATGCCGGGATAGCGGAAATTGATACCGTCGTAGAAGTTGCCGGTGCCGCTGCGCACCATCACCGGTTGCGCTGCCGCGGGAAGGTTGCCTGTAAAGGATGTGGGCAATCCCTGTGGGAAGTAGTAGTTTACTTCATCCCCGTCGAGGTCCTTCCAGGGCTGCATCATCTCGCAGCGCAAACCGAGCGTGAGCGTGAGTTTTGGTGTGAGCTTGTACGTGTCGTCGAAGTAGGTGGCAAACCCATTGGCCGTGAAGTCGGTCTTGGCGATCGCAACGGCTATACTCGCACTGGACATTGCGCCGAGAAGGTAGTCTGCGAAGGAACTGGCAGACGATGCCGAACCGGTGGGGCCTGCTGAGTACACCCCGCTGAACGAAAACGCGCCGCGCGCGTACTCCTGGCCGGTTTGCTTGAAGATGGTGTAACGGAGTTCGCCGCCGAAGCGCATCGAATGCTTGCCGTGAACCCAGGAGAAATTATCGACGATCTGAAA
>CAZRKW010000278.1:0-5242 GCA_964600355.1 uncultured Acidobacteriaceae bacterium | reverse complement strand
CGACGTAGAGCATCTCTTCGGTGATGACGCCCTTGCGCGCATAGTGCATCTGCGAGAAATTGCGCACGCCGCCGTTCATCGCGGCGGTCCGCTTTTCAATCCACGCTTCTCTGATTCCCATAAACACCCCCGTCCATCAAAACGAATTCACTGCGAGCGGGTTCATTATCGCACCCGCCTCCCCAACCGGCAACTCAGCTCGGGACGATCACCTCACTTGCAGCGAAGAGCTAAGAGAGATCCCTCGTCGCTTCGCTCTGTCGGGATGACAACGAAAAACAAAAGCGCAGGCAAAAGCGAAAGAAAGACCCACCCTTAAAACCGAAGGGTGGGGCACCCGTAACTGCAACACCGGGTGACTGCGGCGAGGCGGCGAATGGAAAAGCCGCGCCGCGATCATTGCATAAGAGTGTCGAGTCGTCACCTTCGTCACTGAGCGTTTTCAAGAGCTTAAGTTTGTTTCCGTTCGTCTTAGTGTGTCGAGTCAGATGCGGCGAAAATCGTGCTGCCGGGCCCGTTTTTGTTTGGTTCGAGTTGTCATTTCCAGCCAGACCTGGAAGCACCCTAACGCGATCCGAATAGGGATTGCAACCGGTAGTTGTCGTGGTAAACGCCGTGAGCTTTCCGATCAATACCCGGACGACGTCCATTCCAGCCGCAAAGGCCAGGTGAGGGATACCATCGCTGAAAGGGAATTGACGCCGCCGTTGACGTAGGTGCGGATGGCCCCGTATAATCATGGTTTCCCAATCACGTTAGGAGAGAGCATGTACGCCGTAATTCGCACTGGGGGTAAGCAGTATCGCGTGGAGCCGGGGCAGACCGTGCAGGTGGAGCGGCTCGAAGGCAACGTCGGGGGCACGGTTACGTTTGACAGCGTCCTTTCGGTTCGCACCGACGAGAAGAAAATTATCGGCGGTGCCGATGCCGCCAAGGCCAAAGTGACCGGCAAGATCATCCGGCATCTTCGCGGGCCTAAACTCAAAACGTTGAAATACAACACGGGCGGCCAATACAATATTCAGCGCGGCCACCGGCAGGGCTCTACCGCCGTAGAAGTCGGCGACATCCAACTCTCCTAGAGGCTTTTGAAATGGCACACAAAAAGGGCGGCGGTTCCTCAGTAAACGGGCGCGATTCGCACGGCCAGAGGCTGGGCGTGAAGCGATTTGGCGGACAGGTGGTGTCGGGGGGGAGCATTCTGATCCGGCAGCGCGGCACGCGTTACAAGGCCGGGAAGAACGTGGCGCGCGCCAAGGATGATTCGTTGTTCGCGCTGATCCACGGTGTGGTGCGGTTTGAGGATCGCGGCGGGCGCGGGAAGTTCATCAGCGTGCTTACCGTGGAAGAAGCCTCGGCTGCGGCCGATGAGAAGAAGTCTGCTGCTGCGGCTGCGGACTGAAGAGTTGCCGAAAGGGCACCGCGAAAGGAAGACGCGGCGCGCCGTTCGACTATGTCGGAGTTGAATCTCCGACCCCATAAAGACCTTCTCCTGAAAGTCATTCTCGCTGCTTTGACAGGAAGCGAAGCCCACCCCACCCTTGAAAACCACAAGGGTGGGGCACCCGCAAAACCGTGTTGCTAAGAGTGAGTCTGGGGCTCGGATGACCCCGTTCCGGGCGCCGGTATTTTTGTGTTTCCACCCATGCCTGTCGTATCCTTTTTGTTGGTTCTGCGGATTCGGTAGTTCCCTAAGAGCACGAGCGACCTATGTTTGCTGACGAAGCCAAGATTGTAGTGAAAGGCGGCGACGGCGGAAACGGCTGCATGGCCTTCCGCAGGGAGAAGTACGTGCCGCGGGGCGGACCTTCGGGTGGCGACGGGGGACACGGCGGCGCTATTTATCTGGAGTCGAATCCGAACGACAACACGCTGCTGCGATACCGCTACAATCGCGAGTTTCGCGCCGAGCGCGGGCGTCATGGCGAGGGATCGAAATGCCATGGCCGAATGGGAGAGGACACCATTCTCGCTGTTCCCATCGGGACCGTTGTTTTCGATGCGGATTCGGGCGAGCAGCTTTTCGATTTTACCGAGCCGGGGCAGCGATTTCGCGCCGCCCGCGGAGGGCGCGGCGGGCGTGGCAACGGCAATCCTCGTTTCGTTAGGCCATGGCACCAGGCGCCTACCGAGCACGAAGACGGCAGCCCCGGCGAAGAGCGCCACTTGCGGCTTGAACTGAAGCTTCTCGCGGACGTGGGGCTGGTGGGCTTTCCGAACGCGGGCAAATCCACTCTGATTTCACGGATTTCGGCGGCCAAGCCGAAAATTGCGGCGTATCCATTCACGACGCTGGAGCCGCACTTGGGAGTTGTCTCTGCCGATCCGGACGCTGCTCCCGGGAACGGGCGAACGTTTGTGGTGGCGGACGTACCGGGCCTGATCGAAGGAGCGCACGAGGGCGCGGGACTCGGAATACGGTTCCTCAAGCATGTGGAGCGCACGCGGCTAATCGCGCATCTGGTTGATACCAGCGACTTCAACGACCACGACCCGGTGCACGATTTTGAGATTATCGAGCACGAGCTTGCTGCGTTCAGCCCGGCACTGGCGGAAAAGCCGATGATCGTCGTGGCGACGAAGCTCGATGCCACCACCGACCGCGAGCGCCTTGAGGAACTTCGCAAGTTTGCCGAACGGCGCGGGTTCGAATTTCACGCAATTTCCTCCGCAACCGGCGAGGGAATCGTGGAACTCGTGCGCGCGATGGCCGACGCGCTCGACCGGATTCCGAAGCCCGCCCCGGTCGTGCAGACTACGGAGTCGATCGATCTGCAAGAGGAGCATTTGCGCGAAGAGCATCACGATGCTCTCGACGAAAATCCGGACGAAGAGGATCATCCTGCCGCGCCGCACCGGGAGGAGCGTTGACGTCGCAGTCTGCTCAGAAAACGGCGGGCGGGGAGCATCGTCGGGCTGTGGCGCTTTTTGGCGGCACGTTCGATCCGGTTCACGCGGGGCACATCGCTGTCGCGCAGGCGGCGCAGCGGCGTTTTCACCTGGACGCGATTCATTTCATTCCCTCCTCGCGTCCGCCGCATAAGACCAAGATGGCGCTCACGCCATTTCTGCACCGCTATGCGATGGTCGCACTTGCGTGCGCGGACCATGCGACATTCGTGCCGTCGGTCGCAGAAGCCGACATGGATGGGGCCACGCCGCGCGTTTTCTACACAATCGATACGGTGCGGCGATTTCGCCGCGAGCATCCTGACGATCATCTCTACTTTATTGTGGGCGCCGACCAGTTTCTGGAACTCCCCACGTGGAAGAACTACGAGGCGCTGCTCGATTGCTGCGACTTCATCATCGCGAGCCGGCCGGGGTTCAAACTGGATGCGCTGCGGCTGGTGATCCCGCCGGAAAAACTCGGGGCGGACGGGTCAACTGCCAATTCGGGCGCCAATCCGGGAAAGATCGCGCTGCGGAAATCGTCCATTTATATGCTGACAACCGTGTCCAGCCACGTTTCTTCGACCGAAATCCGCAACCGGCTCGACGAACACAAGGGCATCCACGGGCTTGTGCCGCCGCGCGTGGAGGAATACATTCGGGGACAGGCATTGTACCGGTGACCCCTAACTCCCTTCGCCCCGAAATTCTCTGGGCCGTGGAAGCGGCCCAGGACAAGCAGGCGGTGGACATTACCGTCTTGAATCTTTCCGGGGCGGGCGCGTTCGCGGAATATTTTCTGCTGTGCTCGGGAAGCAGCCACCCGCAAGTGCGGGCCATCGGGGAAGCGATCGAGGAACGCCTCGCGCGCGAAGGAATTCACCTGGCGCATCGCGAGGGGAAAATGAGCGCGGAGTGGGTGCTGCTCGACTACGGCTATTTTGTGGCGCACATCTTCAGCGAACGCGCGCGTGAATATTACGACCTTGAGCGGCTGTGGCGAACGGCGGAGAGCGTGAAATTTCCGGCGCCCGGAAAACCGCCGGAAACTGCCGGGGAATCGGAGCGCAGCGGCACCCAACAGTAAGGGTGGACGCGAAGTTAGGTTGAATGCCGCAGTGAGCGCGGCAATAAGCTCAGTAATGAACAGCACAACAAGCGCGACAACTGGCGGAACAACTAGCGACACAACGAGTACTGGTGTCGCGTGGGTGGCTGCCGAGCCGGCGTCGCTGCAAATTCTTGAAACCGCGCAGAAACTCGCCGACACGGCGACTACACTTCTGATTACGGGCGAGAGCGGCACGGGAAAGGATCAGCTGGCCCGCTGGATTCACGACCATGGTCCCCGCCGCGACGCTGCCTTTTTGAAGATCGATTGTGCCAGCCTTCCGGCGGAGCTTGTGGAATCGGAGCTTTTTGGACACGAGCGCGGGGCGTTTACCGGGGCTGTCGCGCGCAAGCCCGGACGGCTGGAAATGGCGCAGGGGGGCACGATCGCGCTGGATGAGGTGGCGGCGCTCGCTCCGGGTTTGCAGGCGAAGCTGCTGCGCGTGCTCGAGGAGCGCACTTTCGAGCGGCTGGGCGGCACCGAAACCCTGCATATGGACGCTCGGATCATGGCGCTTACGAATACCGATCTCCCCAAGGCGGTTGCCGCCGGGCGTTTTCGCGAAGACCTGTTCTTTCGGCTGAATGTGCTGGCGATTGCGGTTCCTTCTTTGCGAGAGCGCCGGGGAGATATTCCTGCGCTGGCTGCTCATTTTCTGGCGCGGTTGGGACCGATTCACGGCCGGGCGGATGCTTCTCTCGATCCGGCGGCACGGAAGCTTCTGGAGTCGTATGCGTGGCCGGGGAATGTGCGCGAGCTCAAAAACGCTATCGAACACGCGTTGATATTCGCTACGGGGCCCGTGCTTCGCGCGGAGGATTTTCCGCAGATCCTGCAAGCTGCGGGAACCGCGCAAGTTGCGAGCGGGCTGAAGTCTCTCGAAGATCTTGAGCGGGAAGCGGTCAAGGCGACGCTCGATCAAACGCACTACAAGATCGCCCGCGCCGCGGGAATCCTCGGTATCAGCCGGAAGACGCTGCTGGAGAAGCGGAAGCGGTACGGGCTCCTCTAGCGGCGATGCGCCCTTGAACAGTCTGTGCGGCAACGGCTAAATCGTCCCTCAGCGGCTGAAGTCGCATTGATTTACAGGCATTTGCGGCACGGATAAATCCGTGCCCTGACGGAAAACCTACGTTGCCACATAGTCCCTTGAAGGTCTGCTTCGACGAACGCAGCGGCCTATCGCAATGAAAATCCGCTTGATCATGCTTGGCAAGACGCGCCGCGAAGAGGCTCGCG
>CAZRKW010000277.1:0-5243 GCA_964600355.1 uncultured Acidobacteriaceae bacterium | reverse complement strand
CCACTGGACCCGGACGGCAGCACCACCACTGTCCCCACATCGGCCAGGCGGGACCCGAAGGAATGGGCCGACGACATTCACGCCGTTGGCGCCGAGCATTGCATCATGTCAGGAGATTTTGGCGGCACGAAGTATCCGCCGTTCATCGAAGGCTGGAAAATGTACATCGCGGCGCTCAAGGGTGCCGGGGTCACCAACGCCGAGATCGATATGATGGCCCGGAAGAATATCGCCCATTTGCTGGGCATGGATCAGGCTGCTTCCGCGAAGTAGCCAAGGGTGTTGATGCCGCGGCATGGGCGCTAAGGACGCGCCGTGAGGGAATCCTTCTCCAACGGCCGTGAGGCGTGCATGCTTGTCCGGCGCGACCTGAGAAACTCCAGGTAGATCTCCATGCCCGAAACGGATTTCGCGGACACGTGCAGGATTTCCATGCCGGGGCGCACGGCCTGAATATTGCGCGCGGCTGTCGCAGCATCAAACTCCACCGCGGCGGACAAGTCAGTCTTGGTAATCACAGCCACATCGGAGCTGTTGAAAATCGTGGGGTATTTGAGAGGCTTGTCCTCGCCTTCGGTCACCGACATCAGCACCAGGCGCAAATCCTCTCCCAGATCGTAGGACGAAGGGCACACGAGATTTCCCACGTTCTCGATGAACAAAAAATCCAGGTCTTCGAGGTTCCACCCTTCGAGCGCCTGCTGAACCATGGCGGCTTCGAGGTGGCACACCGTTCCGGTGATGATCTGCTTTACGGGCGCCTGGCTGCGCGCGAGGCGGGCGGCGTCGTTCTCGGTGGCGAGGTCGCCTACCAACGCGGCAACGCGAAATTCCGGCTGGAGCAGGCCGAGCGTTTTCTCGAGCAGCATCGTCTTACCCGAGCCCGGGCTAGAAACGAGGCTTACGACGAACACGCTGGCATCGTGGAATCGCTGGCGAAGGGCGCGCGCGACAACGTCATTTTGCTTGAGTACGTTCTGGCGGACTTCGATGATCCGCGTCCCGCTGCTCATAATTCTGCCTCCGGGAGGGTGAGAATTAACGCCCCGCTCAGCTTAGTCCCACGCCGAAAACCGGGCAAGAGTTGCCTATGCCGAAAAGCGAGTCTCGCTCTCTTCTTGCCTAGCCATCGGCGCCGCTCCGAAGCCCGCCTGTGCGACCATGCCTAAGTCGTTTTGTTACTGAAGTTTTCAGGAAAGTAATTTCGCGAGGCTCGCCGCACATTCCGGCAATCGACTTGCTTTCCAACCAGTGCCGGCCTCAGATCGGGCGGCGTATGACGAGAGTTACGGCAACACGAAGGAGCAGCGTATGTCCTCAATCGGAATGTTGGGCGCGGATATCCTGGAATCGCTCGTCTCCAGCACGAGACATGGAAGCTCGCAGAAATTCAAGCAGGACTTCCAGCAGTTGGGTCAGGACCTTCAGTCGGGCAACGTGACGCGAGGGCAAGCCGATCTCACGGCTCTTCAATCGGACGTTTCGTCCTCGTCCTCATCGTCTTCCTCTTCGTCATCCACGTCGCCAGTGACTTCGCAGGCTTTCAGCCAGATCGCGCAGGATTTGCAATCCGGCAATCTCACTGCCGCGCAATCTGACTATGCGAACCTCCAGCAAGGAATGAAGCAGGGGGCCGGACACGGCCAGCATCACTTTCACAGCGCGGCCGCAAGCAGCGCGCTCACGCAAACGCAAAACGCCCTGGCCCAGCTAGGGCAGGCCCTGCAGTCCGGCAATCTGAGCGCCGCGCAGCAAGCCTACACAACCTTCCAGGCCGATACCGCCGCGTTTGCTCCCTTCGCAGGCAGTTCGTCCACCGGCGCCTCTTCCACCGGCACGGGCCTCAACATCGCAGTCTGAAATTCCGCGAGGTTAGCTCTCTCTACTGCGTCGGCAACAAATCCTGCGTGAACGTGAGTGTGTTGATCGCGCGCAGCATGGGCGTGAGCGGAGGCAGCAAGCTCGGCGTGAGGAAGTTCGAGTCGAAGTTAAAAACGCGGGTGGGTGCGTAGTAGACGGTGGTGCAACATTTGAAAGTGCCCACCGCCTGGTGGTTGTAGTACATACTGATAATCGAGCCTTGGTAATAGAGGCTGCCCCACGCTTCCAGATACCGCAGGAAGTTGTGCGCCCCTCCATCTGTACCGAAGTCCACCGGCGGGTTACCGACTGAGGGCTGCTTGAAAGCAAACTCCTTTCCGCCGATGACGGCCATGCGGTAGGTCGTATTTGTGGCCCATCGGTTGTTGGGATTGTAAGGAAAAGCGAACGAGTTCGCGTCGTTCCAGCCGTCGGAAAGAAGACTAATCGCATCCGCGATCACGGACGCGGCTACCCCGGTGCCGGTGAAGCCCGTGTTTAAACCCGGATTGTTGTAATCCCCCTGGATGTACACCGGATTTTCCGCGATCACGGACAGCCCGCAGGCCACTCCGTTGCACATTGTGCCGCTGCTGATCGTGCTGCCATCCACAAGCTTCAGCGCACGCCGGAAAATGAGCGCGGGATTTTCGCGCAAGTCCTGCGTTTGGTCGGCAACGGCGAGGGGCGTGGCAAGGTTTCCCGGACAGCTTGGGTTATCGCCGAGCGGTCCGGCCACTGTCGTAATGCTGGCGATCGTGAAAACGGACGCCGAACCGGCATTGTCATAGGTGGGAGTTTTTCCGTAGGTTCGCGGTGTGGTCCCGCTGTTTTGCGACACGCCATTCAGGTAATCGGATTCGACGTCTTCGCCTTGATCGAGCACGCCGCTCGGGCAGCCGCTGCCGCTCGAAGGATTCACAAAGTCATCGTACCCGTATCCTCCCGTAAGCATCGAAGTTGTGCCCACCGAGGCGGGCGGATTCGGGTCCTGTTGCTCGCCGCGCCGGTCTGAGAAGTAGACGGAATAGCCCGTGGTATTGTTCGCCGACGTTCCGCTGGTTCCAATCGTTCCGGCGAACCACTTTTCAAGATTGGCCACGTCGAGCTCGACGTAGTACATCGTGCCGGCCAGCGTCAATTGACCCGTGCTGGGCGCGGCATCCCTGAATACTCCTTCTCGCGTGTCGAACAGCGCCATGGGCCAATAATCGGTGCCCAGCGTCGTGGCGCAATCCCTCGGCACATCCGAGCTACCGGAACACTGTTTCGCGGTCTGGTTTGCTCCGTTGGACCAGGCATTCGAGCTCGGATTGTTCCCGCAATAATTGTTGCTGGCGGTCGAGGCCCCTCCCGCCGCGTTTGATGGATTGTCGCGGATTCGCGAGAGCCGGATCACGGCATTGGGGCTTGGATCCGTACATCCCACCTGAAGAACGCTCGAGTTCGCGGTCGGGCCGGACGCCGCTATTTGTTTTATGGTGCTCCAGAGAGTTACCCCGGCGGCCTCCGCAGAGAGGCTGGGCTCGAGCCACGGACTCGCTGGCGGTGACGATACTCCGTAGTAGCCCACCTGCGGGTTGATGTTTCGTCCCGTCCAGCCGAGTTTCAGGATTTCAGCCGTCACGTCCGTCCACGTGCCCGGGCTCGTCTCGCTTTGGACGTCGATTTTGATGCAGCCCGTGATGATCGGATACCACCGCTTCACCCAGTAGCCGTCGGTCGCGGTGTAGTTTGCGCCGCCTTGCGCGTTGGAAGTCGGCATCGGGAAGATGGACACTCCCGCGTTGCCGGTTGATTGGATCCAGCTGGGCGGCGCGGAATAGGGCAGCGTCGTATTGCCGTTTGCCGCCGGTGGACCCGTCGAAGTCCACGCCAGAGTTGCCAGGTCGATCGGCGTGGCCGGGTTCGAGCCGTTCGTCGCCAGGCTCGGAAGTGCGCTGGAGCTGGTGCTGCTGATACCGCTATCCGTGCAGCCGCCGGATGGGCCGTAGTCGGAGAGCATGACGCGCAAGCTCGTCTGGGCGTAGTATCGTTCGGCCAGTTTCGCCGGATTGGAGGTATTCTCGCCCTGCACAGGGCGCCGGATGATATCGATAGACTGCCCGCCGATCGCGGGTGTGGCGATCGCCATGTTCAGCGCCGTTACGCCTGTGTTTTCCGGGCCCACGGCAATGTTGTTGTTGTAGACGCTCCCCGCCATGGACGTAAAGCTCGAATTGAAAACGCCCACGCTGTTCACCCAGTTGCTGGTGCCGGTGGCGCTCTGTGACGGCGTCTGCGAGTTCAGGTCCGCATAACTGCTCGATCCGGGATTGGTAGTAATGTTCACGGTGCCGCCGTAATTGCTGCTGGACGGCCAGCCGTTCTCGAGATTCGAGGTGATCACCTCGCCCACGGCGGTCACCTTGTTGGACATCGTGAGCGTATTGCCATTGCCTTCCGCCAGCCATAAGTTGCCGTTCGTATGCGCGCGGCCGCCAAAGTTGAAGTTGGGGCCGGCGAAGAAGTCCAGGTCCGAGTCCGAGAAATAGCCAAACTGAAAAACCGGGATGCCCACGGTCTGCACCTGCCGCACCAGTTTCACTTCCGATCCGTTTGTGGTGTGGGCAATGGCGCTGAGAGTATAGGGAGTGGTGAGTCCAACGAGCCCGGCATATTGTCCCGTGGCAATTGTGTGATAGCTGGATTGCGGATTCCCGTTGGCGTCTGTGGGGAAGGTAATGGAATAGCCCGAGCCGTTGGTGCTGCTGCCGATGGAGAGGTATTGCACGCCCGGCACGAGATTCACCGGTGCGGCCGATACGATTCCGTTGATGGCTGCCGCTGTGGGGGCGTAATTTGAATCGAATGTATTTTCAAGACCCGCCGTCAGTACTTCCAAGCCTGACTCGGCGCCGTAAAACGCCAATTGGCGATCGGAGCTGTTTCCTGCCAGCTTCTGGTCGCCCATCACCAGCCACGACAAGCCTACAATCATGGTGGACATCAGCAGCAGAACCAGAAGGGTCGTAACGAGAGCGATTCCGTTGTCCCTGCATCTAGTCACCGAAGTTCTCCTTCATGGGAATCAATGCCACGGAAGCCGGCGCCTGAGCCGATTCGGCTCACTTAGGTTGAGGACTCGGTCTTAAAGTCACGCTGGGAGGCCGTCTGCAATCAATTCGACAGAATCGGGAACTTCTTTAGCTATTTGGCTACGCAGTTCCGAATCGAAACCGGATTCTGCTGTTTACCGCGCGCAGTTCAGGCGAATGGAAGGAGACTGGCCGCTCGATAATTCACACAGGAAGGAGCCGGAAAAAGCGGAGAAGCTGCCGAGGGACGAATGGTAGGCCCGTGCGGGCTCGAACCGCAGACCTCCACCGTGTCAAGGTGGCGCT
>CAZRKW010000276.1:0-5276 GCA_964600355.1 uncultured Acidobacteriaceae bacterium | reverse complement strand
TGATGGCAATGATGACGGCGTCATCCTTGTCGGCGGCCTGCATGTCGTGGGCGTTCTGCGCCCGGGCCATGTCGACCGTCACGCCCTTCTGCAACATGGGCGTGATCACCATGAAGATGATCAGCAAGACCAGCATGATGTCCGCCATCGGAATCACGTTCGGCGCTGCCATCACCGGAGCTGCGTGAACTTTGAGAGCCATGAGTTACTTCTTTCCGCCCCGCCGCGTGATGAAGTAGTTGATCAACTCCATCGAGGAGTTGTCCATCTCGACGTCGAAGGCTTCCACACGATTGGTGAAGTAGTTGAAGGTCCACACGGCCGGCACGGCCACCAGAAGGCCCAGCGCGGTGGTAACGAGAGCTTCGGAAATACCGCCCGCGACCGCCGACAAACCGGTGACTTTCTGTGTTGAGATGCCTTTGAACGCGTTGATGATGCCCATGACGGTGCCGAACAGCCCGACGAACGGGGCCGTGGAGCCGATGGTGGCGAGGCCGGAAAGGCCGCGCTTCATCTCGGCGTGAACGATGGCGACCGAACGCTCGAGGCCGCGCTTGGCCGCTTCGATCACTTCTTCGTCGCTCACCTGGGAAGAAGCCGCCTGGAACTCGGAGAGGCCCGTCGCCACGACCTTGGCGATGTGGCTCTTCTTGTTGCGCTCGGCGATGGAAATCGCTTCGTCCAGCTTGTTGTCTTTCAGGGCGCCGGCGACCTGCTGCACGAAAATGCGGGACTGCTTCCGGGCCGCGCTGTACATGAGGGCGCGGTCGATCATGATGCCCACCGACCAGGCCGACATAACGAAAAGTATGGCTACTACCAACTTGGCGGGGACGCCCATGTTGTGCCACATGGTGACCAAGTCCCAGCCGACCTGCGGTCCGCCTTCCTGAAACATTAACAGTAGCGCTGCAAACGTCATGTTACTCCTCCTCCATGTCATTACTGGATCGCGGCATTGAGATTTTGCCGGTCGCCCTTGCTGCCCCAAGCGGACCAGACCCGCGAACGAGCCCAGGCCCCCTACGATTACTTATCCAAAAGTCGTTATCCGAGAGTGAAGACCACATCGATCGTGGTATCCACTTCCACCGGCTCGCCGTTGAGCGTGGTCGGCTTGTAGCGCCACTCCTTCACCGCGTCCATCGCCGCCTTCATCAGCAGCGGAGGGCCGGAGACATACTGCAGCTCCTGAATCGTGCCTTCCTTGGAAATCACCGCGTGCAGAACCACGGTGCCCGAAACGTGCGCCGTCTTCGCAATAGGCGGATATTGCGGGGTCACTTTATTGATAAGAGAGGCGGATTCAACGCTGCCCCCGACGCGGATTCGCGACGGTGTAACCGGCTTGGGAGGAGGAGGCGCCGCCGGGCCGCTGCCGAGGAGTCCGTTCAGGACGCCACCCGTGCCGCCCGCCACGCCTTCGCTGCTGTTGGTGTAGATCACCGGCGCATCTTCCTTCACGATCGCGATGTTCTTCGGGATCACCGTGGGCGCCACCATCTTCTGGATGTTGATCACCTTGGGAGCCTTGATGATTTTCACGACTGGCTGAGGAGGCGGCGGGGGTGGAGGAGGAGCGGGCGCTACGAGGAAGGTGTTCAGCATACCCTTCGGGAGCGCTTCGGTATAAATCAGCGGGATCAAAATCATCACGCCGAGGATGACGATCTGCACCAGGGCTGAAATTGTTACCGCCCAGGGCTTGTGCGTCTTCTCCATTTCTCCGGATACGACGAGCTGGTCAAACATAACTACCTCCTTGCGGCTGCCACCACGCGCTTCTCGGCTGCGGATCCTGCGCGAACGCCGCTACTGCTTGCAAGCTTGCTGGCAGGAGTGGTGCCCTGCCCCCATCGCTTCTGCCAGAAGACCACGATCGGCGCTGCGATGCCAAAACTGGAGTATGTTCCTACCACAACTCCCACCACCATGGCAAAGGAGAAAGCACGCAGAACCTCTCCACCCATGATGTAGAGAACCAGGACCGTCAAAAACGTGAGCCCGCTGGTGAGGATGGTGCGGGACAGCGTCTGGTTGATCGACTTATTCACGATCTCGGTGAACGATTCCCGCCTCATCAGCCGGAGATTTTCGCGCACACGGTCAAAGATCACGATGGTGTCGTTCATCGAATAACCGACCAGGGTGAGCAATGCCGCGATCACCGTAAGCGAAATCTCGTAATGAAACAGAGAGAAAAACCCGAGCGTGATCAGCACGTCGTGAAACACGGCGATCACCGCCGCCGCTCCGTAGACCCATTCGAAGCGGAAGGCAATATATACCAACATGCCGATCAACGCATAGAGGGTTGCGAGAATGGCCTGCCGCCTCAACTGCGCGCCCACCTTGGGGCCGACGATATCCACGTTGCGAATGGTGAAATTGCTGAGCGAAAGCCCGCCCTTCAGCGAATTGATCAGCGCGGAGTTCGCGCTGTCCACATTGCTCAGCTGCGAGAAATCGGTGACCACCCCGCCGTGTTCCTTGTCCCGCGCGTCCACGAGTTTCTGCGACAGCTGGTTGTAGCGGTCTCCGGCGGTGACGCCCAGCCCCAGCGGGTCCTTCTGCGTGAGGTAGGCCGCGAGAGATGCCGCGGACATGGAGTTGAAATCGGGCTTGCCGCTGCTGTCCGAACCGAACGTCTTATGCAGCACGTCGAGAATCGTCTGCTTGCCGGCGTCCAGAACCTGATCGCCCTGCCCTTGCTGCTCGAGGCCGATGACCACGTCGTTCTTCGAAGTGGGGTCGGAAATATCGCTGATCTGCTGAATCGAACTGTTGGGAATGCCCGCGCTGGCCAGCCCCTGGCGTATTTTATCGAGAGGGGGCGCACTGGCGAAACGAACGTACACGAGCGTGCCGCCACGGAAGTCGATTCCGTAGCGAATCCCGCCGGCGTGCCACACAGAGGCCCAGCCGATGGCCAGGAGCGCCAGCGAAAGTCCGATGAAGTACTTCGACCACTTCATCCAATCAATGTCGACGTTGCGAAAAAGCTCCATCCAGAGACCTACCTACCCGATTTAGTTTGACACCGCGTTGACCGCTTTTGTGCCCGCATACCTGCTCTTTAAAATCACTTTCGCCCGCTTCTTATGTGCGGTACTAGGACGCAAAATGACCGCGCTTAGATGCTCAACGGCTCCTGCCGCTGCATGCGCGACAGGTGCCAGTCGAAAATCGCTCGCGACACGTAAATCGAAGTAAACACATTGGCAATCAAACCAATCACCAAGGTGACGGCAAAACCGCGCACCGGCCCGGTGCCAAACAAAAAGAGAAAGATCGCCGAAACCACAGTAGTTACGTGCGTGTCGATAATGGTCAGAAACGCCCGGTCAAACCCTGTATCCACAGCTGCGGCCGGGGCCTTCCCGCTGCGCAACTCTTCCCGGATGCGCTCAAACACAAGAACGTTGGAATCGACGCCCATGCCAATCGTGAGGATCACGCCCGCGATGCCCGGCAGCGTCAGCACGGCGCCCACGTAAGCCATGAAGGCTACCAGGATGATCAAATTGAGCGTCAGGGCCACAACTGCATTGACACCACTTTGCCGGTAATAGATCAGCAGAAAGATCATCACGACGATGATGCTGCCGATCGAGGCGCGCACGCCCTCGCGAATCGAGTCCGCTCCGAGCGAAGGGCCTACGGTGCGCTCTTCGAGATACTTGATCGAAGCAGGCAACGCGCCGGCCTTGAGCACCAGCGCCAAATCCTGGCCGGACTCCTGGCTGAAATTCCCGGTGATGACGCCGCGATCTTCGATGCGGCTGTTAATCACAGGCGCGGTGTACACCTGACTGTCGAGCACGATCGCCATGCGCTTGCCGACGTTGGCTTCGGTAAAGGGACCGAAGCGCGCCGCGGCGGCGGTAGAGAGCGTGAATTCCACGTCGTACTGCCCGGGATTATTCGTGCTGGGCTGCGGGGAAGCGCCGCGAAGGTCCTGGCCGGTGACGATCGGCGCGCGATTCAGCAGGTAATACACCTGCTGAGGAGCCTGCCCAGGGGCGTTGTTTTCCGACTTGCCCGGCACGATCTCCGCTCCGGCGGGCAGCACGCCTCCGTGAGCAGCCAGTGCGGCGACCTGCGAGGGATAGGTTTGCTCATCGGCGAGAAGCTTCAGCTGCAGCTGGCCTCCGGCTTGAATGACGGATTTCGCGCGCGTGGGATCGCCCTCACCCGGCAGCTGCACGAGAATCTCGTTGTCGGCGCGGCCGGTGAATGCAATGGTCGGCTCCGTGAGACCCAGGGCATTGATGCGGCGGGTGATGGTCTCGAGCGCCTGGTCCATGGTCTGGCTGCGGAGATCCTTGATGACGGTGGGCTTGAGCGCCAGCAGGTAGCCGTTGTTTTCTCCCGCGGCGGGCGAGATGCTCCAGTCGGTGAACTGGTCGTTGACGATGTCGCGGAAACCGCTCGCGGTCGCCGGGTCGATGTCGCGCACCAGGATGTGCGTGTCGTCCACGCGGCGGACTTCGCCGAAATTCACATTTTTGTCGTGCAGGGCTTTTTTGAGCTGGTCGATGGTTTCGTCGCAGCGCTGGGCGATGGCTTCATCCACCTGCACCTGCAGGACGAGGTTGCTGCCGCCCTTGAGGTCGAGACCCAGCCGGATACGATCCGCAAGATTCTGCTTCACCTGCCCGGCAGAGGTGGGAAACTGCGGCAGCCCGATCAATCCAAAAGCGCATGCCAGAATGACGCCGGCGATAAAAATAAACTTCCACTTGAGCTGCGAACCCATTTACTTACCGACCTCTTTCTCTTCGGTCTGGAGCCCCGCGATGGCGCTGCGCGAGACTTTAATCTTTACCTGTTCGGCGATCCGCAGCTGCACGGCATCGGGTTCAAGGCCCGCAATGGTGCCATAAATCCCGCCGTTGGTGATCACTTTGTCGCCGGTTTTCAGCTCCTTGAGCATCTCGGCGACCTTCTTCTGGCGACGCTGCGCCGGCATGATCATCAGGAAGTAAAAGATGACCATGATCAGGATCAGCGGAAGAAACAGAGCAAACCCACCCGGCTGCGAACCAGCCTGCATTAGAAGGGCCAATTGGCTCAGACCTACTCCTGCGAATAACACAGTCATTTACGCCTTTCCCGCCACGAGCGGGCGAACCATACCACAAGCCGACGGGTTCTAGAACTGTCTTTCGAAGGTGCTGCCCAGCCTTTACCGCGCCTTACGGCCTTTTCGTTGCCAATGTGAGGCGTGCCTGAAGGTCAGAGCGGACTCTTTCGAGCTTTCCAAAACGGAT
>CAZRKW010000275.1:0-5340 GCA_964600355.1 uncultured Acidobacteriaceae bacterium | reverse complement strand
CTCGACGTGCGCGCGGGAGAGGAGGAGCACTTCCTTGCGACGGTGCGCTTCCATCTGTTCGGGTGTGAACTGCTTCCTGGGGTTTTCCTGCTCGGCTGCCTGGGACTCCTGAATCTGCTCTTCTACCGCCTTGCTTTCCCATCCTTTAGCCATGTCTATATTCTACGTTGCTGGCATTTCCACGGGCGCACTTTTTTGAAAATAAGTTCTTTTGGGAACAATGGTAACCGGATTGTGGGCCACTGCTTAGTCCTCCTGCCCGTCTGCACTATAAGTTGAGGAGACCTGTACTAACGTACAGGTGCCACTTTGCCTACATATGTCGCAGTTCAATTCCTACTTTGCGGACCTTCCTGATTAGATGGTCTTGGGTCAAAGCGAATCCATTCTTCGCGGCTGGGTAAAATGCGCAAAAAAATGAAGCACCGTGCCATAGCAATGATCGCTGTCATCGTGTCGCTGGTCCTTTCGACCGGGACGCCGAACTTCGCCCAGAGCGTGGCCGATGCGGCCCGCCAGGAGCGAGAGCGCAAGAGGCAGTTGGCGCTGCATGCCGTCCACGTCTACACCAACGAAGACCTTTCGAAGCCGCGCATTCTTGTTCCGGAAGATGAAGCAAGGATTGCCGGGCGGGTGAACGAAGCGGTTGGAGCTGAAACGGCCGTGAACGCCGAGCCGCCTGCTCCGGTTGCTCCGCTGATGGTTATGCCCGCGCAAGCCCCTGCTCCGGACGTCGCCGACTTCGCCACCGAGGTTTCTCTGCCTGTGGCCGCGAAACCTGCGACGAACGTAGTGCTCCCCGCGAATGATTCCAATTCCGCGCCGCTATTGGCGACCCGCCATGCGCGGAGCGATGTTTCCGCCCCCGCCGTTGCGGCGCAGGAGCAGGTTCCAGCGGCAATAGGGGAGATCAAGATCCCGTCGACCACGATGCCGTTTGCCGCTGCCGATGCTTATGGCCCGGCGAATCTGGCGCTTCCAGTGAGTGTTTCCAAGCCGCTCGTGAGAGAGGCAGGCTCCCGGCTCCAGACACAACCTGTGCCGTTGGCCGTGATCAATACGCCATCGACGACACTGCCATTCGCGACGGCTGAGGCCTACAATCCGGCCAAACCGGCGCTGCCCGCTGTCGTTTCCAAGCCGATCCTGAAAACACAGGGCAACCGAGCGCAAACTCTGGTTGCCGTACCCATGGTGGTGGCCAATTCTCCCGCGTCGACGATACCCGTCGCGACGAATGCAGGCCCTGCCGGTATCATGATCCCGGCGACCGTTTCAAAACCCCTGGTGAAGGATGCAAGCAGCCGGATGATCGAAACCGCAGCTCCGGCGCTGGGCAATTCCTCAGCGATCAGTACCCCCGTGGCGGCCATGCCGTTTGCGACGAGGGCTACTTATGGTCCGGCAAAAGTGGGCATGCCCGCACCCGTCGCGCCTGCGGTAGCCCGTGAAATCAAGAGAAATTCGAACCGGGAAATCGCCGCCCCGGCCGTGTCGTACCTTGCGCCTGCCTCCCCCGTGAGAGTCACCCTGACGGAGCACACGATTGTGCGCCCAGCCGAGCCCGTAACGCAGCGCTCGGAGTCAACCTGCTCGGCACCCTGCGACGGAAAGCTGAAAACCAGCCCAATCGCACCGGCCGCAGTGCTGGTACGAGCGGATGCGCACTCCGATATCGCCAAGATCCCTCCGAGCCCAGCGTCCGTGCCTGAGACGCTCGGAACGAGGAGCCCCGAATCCATTGTAGAGGGATCGACCGAAAAGCTGAAAATACAGTCGGGAGATTCCCTGTGGAAGCTGGCCCAGCGTTATTTCGGCAACGGTTCGCGCTGGAAGAGGCTGGCGGCGCTCAATCCACAGCTGGCTAACCCGAGCCGTATCCTCGTCGGGGAGTGGATCCACGTGCCTGCGGAGCACAAGCAACACGCTCATCAGGTGGTGATTCAACCCGGCGACACTCTCTGGAAAGTCGCCCAGACGGCCCTGGGAAGCCCGGTCGCGCTGAACTGCATCGCGCAGGCGAATCCGCAGATTCAGTCCGTCAATTTGGTGCGAGCCGGGGAAAAGCTGACCGTCCCGACCGCGTGCGGCGATCAGGACAAGACCCAGAACTAGCCGAGAAGAAACAACCCCCTTAAAAGCTGGTATTTCTACGCAGCATCCGTATAACTACGGACCAAACGCCGAACTTCGCTCCATCCGCATCTAATCGCTTGTAAGCCCCGTTTGCCAACAGCTGTTTGTATCTACCGCAACTCAAGATTCAAAAAGGGCATTTGGTAGGCGGTGGAGTTAGAATAAAGGCCTCGAAAATGGAACCGGCGTCCAATTTGACGAGCATGAGTCCCGCCGCCAAGCGGACGGTGGACTTGCGCTTCGTCGAATTGGTGGACAAGGTGCGCAGGAATCGCCCGGGAGACGATTTCTCACTGTTGCGCCGGGCCTACGATTTCGCCGCGGAACATCATCGCGGGCAGATTCGCTTATCCGGCGAACCCTACCTGAGCCACCCGCTCGAAGTGGCGCATTCGCTGGCGGACATGAAGCTTGACGTGACCTCGTTGTGCGCGGCGCTGCTGCACGACGTGGTGGAAGACACCAAGGTCACGATGGAAAAGCTCTCCACCGAGTTCGGTCCCGACGTGGCGCGCCTCGTCGAGGGCGTCACGAAGATT
Organism: uncultured Acidobacteriaceae bacterium; assembly: GCA_964600355.1. Lineage (GTDB taxonomy): Bacteria > Acidobacteriota > Terriglobia > Acidiferrales > UBA7541 > Palsa-295. Next base: position 2,665 of record CAZRKW010000275.1, on the reverse strand, counting down.
AGCCGCCTGGACCTGCTCGCCCCGGAAGCCCGCCAGGCGGAAAACGTCCGCAAGATGCTGCTGGCGATGGTCAACGACGTTCGCGTCGTGCTGGTGAAGCTGGCCGACCGGCTGCACAACATGCGCACGCTGCAATATCTCGATTCCGAGAAGCAGCAGCGCATCGCGCGCGAAACGCTCGATATCTACGCGCCGGTGGCGAACCGGCTCGGAATGGGCCTCATCCGCGGGGAACTTGAAGATCTTTCATTCCGGTATCTCGAGCCGGAGGCGTTTTTCGAGCTGCAGAAGAAAATCAGTTCCAAGCAGAAGGTTTTCGACAAGTTTTTGGTCGAAGTGCAGGACATGATTCGCGGCAAGCTGGTCGAAAACGGCATTCCCGCCGAGGTGCAGGCGCGCATCAAGCGCCTCTACTCGCTGCACCAGAAGATTCAGAAGCAGCAGCGGACACTCGATCAGGTCTACGACCTGCTCGCGGTGCGCGTGGTTACCGACACGGTAAAAAATTGTTATGCGGCGCTGGGCGTGATCCATCAGATATGGCGCCCTGTTCCCGGGCGATTCAAAGATTACATCGCCATGCCGCGGCCCAACCTCTACCAGTCGCTGCACACCGCCGTCATCCATTCCGGGCAGCCCTTTGAAACGCAGATCCGTACGCAGGAAATGCACCGCATCGCGGAGCAAGGCGTGGCGGCCCACTGGAAGTACAAGGACGGACGCGCGGAAACGGCCTCCTCGCCCGACGATCAGCGCATCATCTGGATGCGGCACCTGATCGAGTGGGTGCAGGAGATGCAGGAGCCGAGTGAGTTTCTTTCGACGCTGCGCGTCGATCTGTATCCCGAAGAGGTCTACACGTTCACGCCCAAGGGGCGCGTGGTGGTGCTGCCGCGAGGCGCCACGCCCATCGATTTTGCCTATGCCGTGCATACCGAAGTTGGCCATCAATGCGCGGGCGCGAAAGTGAACGGCGAAATGGTTCCGCTGCGCCACGCGCTGGCCAACGGCGATGTGGTGGAAATCGTTGCCCAGAAGGGGCACGCGCCGTCGCGCGACTGGCTCTCGATCGTGCACACGTCGCGGGCGCGCAGCAAGATACGCCAGTGGATTCACCTGCACGAACGCGAAGAGGCCACCGAAGTGGGGCGGCGCCTGCTTGAGAAGGAAGCGCGCAATTCGGGTTTGAGCCTGAAGAAAATTCCCGATGCGGACTGGCAGCGTGTGGCCTCCGAATACGGCTGCGCTCGGATTGAGGATCTGCATGCGGACCTCGGCTACGGCAAATGGTCGGCTCGGCAGGTGCTGGCCAAGGCCAGCGGCCAGGCTGTTCCGGAAGCGGGGCCGGAGGAAAAGCCGAAGCTCGCCACAACCGTCAAGCGGATGCTCGGTATCGACGATGCTGCGATCTTGGTGCGTGGGCACGGCGACCTGATGGTCTACCGGTCGAAATGTTGTAACCCGATTCCGGGTGACGATATCGTCGGCTACGTGACGCGCGGACGCGGAATTGCCGTACACAGCAAGATTTGCCCTAACGTCGAGAATCTTCTTTACGAAGCGGAGCGGCGCATACCCGTCGAATGGGCCGATGCGACGCAGGCTACATTCCCGGTGCGCCTGCGTATTTTTACGGAGGACCGACCGGGGATGCTTGCGGGTATTACCAGCGTCATCAGCGACACCGGCGCGAATATCCGCACGTTCGAGAGCGGCGGCGAGGATAACACGCGCGCGCGCATCGAAGTGGCGCTGGACGTCCGCGATCGAAAGCAATTGGAGCAGATTCTGGCCGGCATCAAGCGCATCCCCGGCGTATTCGATATCGAACGCGTTTACAACGTCTGATCCAGCCGCCAGACCGTGTTGCTTGGGTTACACGCCTCCCGCAGCAAACCCCGATTACCTGCCAAATTCCCTAGAATAAAGTAGATGTGGAAAGCCGTGCCAAGGCGTCTTGAGCGGGAACCGGCCAGGTTCGCATTCCGGCGTCTTTTTGCGCCTATCGCGTTGTGCGCGATTACTCTGCTTTTCGCAGGCTGCCACCACGAGATTCTGATCGACACCGCACCGCTCGATACCGCCGGCATGAGTTATGACGCCATTCAACAGGCGAAAACTCTGAAGGTCACCAGCGCGGAAGTCGGCGAGCTCGCCAAAGCGAAGCAAGGCGGACTTTCCGACGAGAACGCCGTCAAGATACTTCAGATATTTCGAACCCAGGGGCACCCCTTCACCGCCGGCGCAACTGTTGCCGGACTGATCCGGGCAGGCCTCGACGAGCCTACGGTCGTTGAACTAGCCAATCTGAACCAGCTGGGCTTGACCGCCGGCGAACTGGAAGCGATGCGACTCGCGGGTCTTTCCGACGAGACGATTGTCGAAGTAGCTCGCCGCCGCGCGGAAGGTAAGACGGTTTTGTCGGGCGCCTCGCTCGCGGACATGAAGAATGCGGGCTTGCGTGACTCGACTCTGCTTGAGCTATCCCGCCGCGGCATACCCGATTCGCAAGCGACGGCAATTATTGCACTGCGCCGCAGAGGAACGAACGACGAGGAAATCCTCCGGCATTTTACCGGCTCCTGAAGCGCGAATTTACTCTGCCTGTCTCCGCCATTTGATCCTTCCACCCGTCAGAATGCCTCGGTAGAATTGGTTCATCTTG
>CAZRKW010000274.1:0-5341 GCA_964600355.1 uncultured Acidobacteriaceae bacterium | reverse complement strand
GTTATGAGCCCGACGAGCTACCAGGCTGCTCCACCCCGCGAAATGAATACTACGCGACTTGTCGTTTTTCCGCAACCGGGGCGCAAAAACTTCCGCGAAAATTTTTGCTGGGATTTACCAGGAGCTGTACGGCGTGCTTTCGAAGGGTGATACGTCGCTCGATGTGGAATGCACGTCGGTGATGCCTACCGTGGTCTGATCGGGGCTGGCCAGCAGGTCGTCGCTGGAGGTGGCCCAGTCCTTCTGCTTGGTGATCGGGTCGCGCGGAATTTCGCGCAGGTAGCCGGAGCTTACTAGATCGTCGAGGGAGTTGGGGCCGGCTTCCTTGTCGAGGGTGTATTGCTGGATGGCGTTGCGCATCACGAAGAGGTCCTGCTTGAGGGCGGCTTCGTGGGAGCGGATGATGGATTGTTCGAAGCGGCCGGCGCCGATGGTGGCGAGGATCAGGATGATCGCCATCACGATCATCAGTTCGAGCAGCGTGAAGCCGCGGGAGTCGCTGCCTGCGCCCCGCAACATTTTTCGTGACACTTTTCGTGACATTGTGCGTAACATTTTTCGGAAAATTTGCCGCGACAATTTTGAGGCCGCGGTCTCGCGTTTCACAAGCTGCTCTTGGCTAACACTGCTTGGCTCGCCGCCGCGCCTTACCACTCGGAGTATTTTGAGCCATCGAGCGCCGTGCCCTGGCTTTTGCTGAACACGTCAAACACATCCTGGCCGCCCCAGCTGTCGGAGTCGGCGTCGTCCTGCACGGAGCGCAGCCCCCAGTCCTTGTTGCCGGTCATGGGATCGACGGGAATTTCGCGCAGGAAGCGCACCTGCCGGTCTTTGTCCTGCTGCGCGGACATGAGCTTGACGCCCTTGGCCAGCGTGTCGAGGTCAGGCGGATAGCCCTCGGTGCCCGCGGCGACCTTGATCAGATTCTTGTCCGAGGCGTCTTTGTAGCGGTCGATCGCGTCGCGCATCTGGCGCAGATCGTAGCGTAAATCGGTCTCTTTGTGCCGCCGGATGCTCACCCGCGCGAGGGGAATGGAAACGGTGGCGAGAACGAGCAGGATGGAGCAGGCCACGATGAGCTCAAGCAGCGTCGTGCCCGCCTCGGCAGCGCGGGTCCGCCCGATTGGCCCCGCGCCGGCGCACCTCTCGCGAATGCGAGGGGCCGATGCGGGTCGAGTCGCCAGACTGTGAAGGGAGCCGTTCATCGCTTACTGCACCCGGATGGTCGCCGCTCCGGAAACGACGGGAATGCTTTGCTGCTGCGAGTTGCGCGCGTTGACCTGAAGAACCTGAATGTCGGAGTTGCCCGGAGCCACGGCGCGAATTTTAAATCCCAGCAGCGTGCCCGAGCCGTTTACGCCCGGGGTGTTCGGCTGGCGCGTAGCCGAGACGACTACTTCGCCGCGCTGCTCGTCGATTCGCTGGACGATGGCGATCTGCTGCGATCCGCCGGACAGGAATCCTCCGTCGCTTACTTCCTCCACCTGCACGACGGCCGGATTGTAGTGAATCAGCAGGGGAATGGAATAGAGATCGTTTACGTTGGTGACGGAAAGTCCCAGCGTGGCGTGGTCGCCGGGCTTCATGGTGGCAGTGGCCGGATCAAAGCGCAGTTGCGGGGCCGCGGTAGCGCCTCGCGGCATCTGCGGGGTCGGCTGGCTTGCGGGCGGCGCGGCTGGCGCAGGCTTGGGGGGCTGCGGCAGCGCAGCCTGAGGCTCTGTACCGTCCCGATAGACGCGGACGTTGGTGTCGGTTCCCGCGGCCAGGGTGCGCAGGTCCTCCGCTGAAATGGAAGGGAAGCGGATGATATGCGGCGTCAGCACGATCAGGATTTCCTGATCCGAGACCTCTTTGCTGATGTCCGACGACAAATATTGCAAAAATGGAATCTGCGAAATGCCGGGTATCCCATTCAAGTTCTTCGTGGTGTCGCGCTCGATCAGGCCGCCGAGGACGCTGACCTCGCCGTCCTTGAGGCGAATATCGTGTTCGATCTTGCGCTGGCTGATGATGGGCTGCTGGATGCCGCCGATGGTGCTCTGGCCGGCAATCGAGGAAACGTCCACGGTGAGCTTCATGCTGACGTCGCCGTCCGGGTGCACGCGCGGGGTTACGTCGATATTGACACCCACATCGATGTACTGAAACTGCGTGTTGACGAGGGGGTTTACGACCCCGGCGCCGCCGCCGACTCCCACGCCGACTCCGGCCTGGAAGCTGCCGGTCGCCACGGGAACGCGCTGCCCGATTTTCAGCGAGGCCTTCTGGCCGTCGCTGACACGCACCTGCGGGTCTTGGATGATCTGCGTGTTGTTATCGGTGAGGATGGCCGTTGCTGTCGCGCCCGGCAAAGTGAGGCTGTAATCGGCTGTCGAAAGATTCTGCAAATTGTTCAGCGTGATCTGCGGCACCGTAGTGGTGGACGTTGTGCTCGTCGTGGTTGAGCCGCTCGTCGTGGTGCTGGTTGTTGTTCCGGGCTGTAGGGCAGCGCGCGGATTGAACGTCAGCGTGGCGCTCTGCCCGGGAAGAATTCCCAGATTGCGCAGCCGGTCGCGGTTGGCCGAGAGCACCTGCACATGGATCAGCACTTCGGGCTTGGCCTTATCGATATCGCGGATGATTTTCGACGCGAGCAAGAGCTTGTCGGGCGTGTCGCGGATCACGATGGCGTTTTGCGCGTTCACCTGCTGGAGGCGGCGCAGGTCGAGCAGTTGGCGCAGGCCGGTAACGATTTCGGTGAGGTCCTGGGGCGTCAGCGTGTTCGAGAGATAAAAGGTCCGCACTTCCTCGTCTTCAATGTCCCGCCGCTTTTGCGGATTGTCCGGGGCCACGAAGATCACGCTGGCCGTGAGCGGCTTCCAAAACGCCTTGCTCTCCAGGGACACGGCGTCCAGGCCCTGTTCGAGGGTGATATTGGGGAGTTCCACCGAAATGCGGCGCGAGGTGAAATCGGGATCGAAAATCACGCTCAGGCCGGCGAGCTTGGCGATCGTCTCGTAGACCACGCGCGCGTCGTTGGTCATTTTCAAATTAATCGGTTCGAGCGAAATCGGCTTCAGGGCAGGAGGGCCGGAAAGCAGGTCGCCGTCGTCGTTGGGATTGGGATTTACCCGCGTGGATGCGTCCGCGGCATTTTTCGCCGCGATCATCGACATCGTTTTCTTGATTTCCTGATCGGCGGCGGGGTTGGAAGGATCGATAGCCTCGGCCTTTTCAAATTCCGCGAGGGCCAGTTGCAGGTCGCCCTTGTTGAGAGCTTTTTCGCCGGCTTCGACGTGAAATTGCCCGGCTTCGAGGCGCATCTTGGTCGCGCTCAGTTTGTATTCGACGTTGGTGGGCTCGGCGTGCAGGGCCTTTTCGTAATGCACGAGCGCGGTGTCGTAATCCTGCACGGCTTCAGCCTTGCGACCTTCCTGGAAGTCCTGATTGTCTTTGGGGCAGCCGGCCAGCAGGATAACGGCGCATGCCAGGATGGGCAGATAAACTTTACGGTCCAGAAGCATTATCCTCCGCCCGAAATGGGTCGAAACGCTACGAAGTCTAGCACCCGCGCTATGATGCGGCAACAATCCTCGGCGTTGCCGTTGACGATTAGTTATCACAAAGAGAATGTGCTCGCATTACAGGCAGGTGAAAGGGCTGGGAGGGGAGCCGGTTCCACGCCGCGCCTTGCGGCATGTTGCGAACGAACGCTATGATAGCACCAGCGTGAAATCCAATTCGAAAAAAGGGGACTGGGAGGGCGTAAAAATTGTCGCCCAGAACCGCGCGGCTTCCTATAATTACACTTTGCTGGACAAGCTGGAGGCTGGGCTGATCCTCGTCGGCACCGAGGTAAAGAGTCTGCGCGAAGGCAAGGGAACGCTTCGCGAAGCCTACGCGGAAATTCGCCTGGGCGAAGGCTGGCTGATAAACTGCCACATCCCGGAGTATCTGCCGGGAGGTTTGCGGAATCATGACCCGCTCCGGAAACGAAAATTGCTCCTGAACCGCCGCGAACTCGACCGTCTGACCATCCAAACGCAGCAGAAAGGCCTGACCGTCGTCCCTTTGAAGATTTATTTCCGGGACGGCATTGCGAAATGCGAACTTGCGGTTGCCAAGGGCAAGAAATTCCACGATCGCCGCGAATCCGAACGTCAAAAAGAAGCCAAACGCGAAGCCGATGAAGCGATGTATCGCTCGCGGCGCCGATAACCCTCCAAAAACGAAAGGAAGACATGCAGATTCAACTGGAGTCCCAGCCGTACGCCTCGATTGAGACCGACGCGCTCGTTACCTACGTGTTCGATCGCGAGGACAAGTTCGACGGAGTTCTCGCCGATATCAACGTCGCCATGAGCGGGCGCCTCAGCGCGCTTGCGGCCAGCGGCGAGCTTACCGGCAAATCGCTCGAGATGACCCTGATTCACTTCCCCCAAGGGCTCGCCGCGCAGCGGCTGTTGCTTGTGGGAGCAGGGAAGCCGGGCAAATTTGCCGTCTCCGACTTGCGCAAGATTGCCGGAGCCGCCCTGCGTTATCTGAAACCCCGGGGCGTGAAGAAAGTTGTGTTCCAGGCGCGCGAGGGAGAACGAAGTCCCGAAGCGGCGCAGGCTGTGGTGGAAGGGGTCGAAGCGGCGAACTTTGAGTCCGACACGTATCGTACCGAGAAAAAGAAACGCGAAATTCAGTCGGTCTCGCTGGCTGGTTTTGAGGGCGGGCTTGGCGACAGTCTGCAGATGGCGGTCGAACATGGCTGCGTTATCGGCGAATCGCAGAACTTTGCGCGGCAGCTGATCAACGAGCCCTCGAATATCCTGACGCCTCGCGTTCTCGCGCAGCGCGCGGAGGCGATGGCGAGGGAAGTCGGCTTGGGCGTCGATGTGCTGGACGAGCGCCGGATCGCCGAGCTGAAAATGGGCGCGCTGATTGGCGTGGCCCAGGGAAGCGCCGAGCCGCCGCGCGTGATCGTGGTGCGCTACGAGCCGCTGACGCCGCGCCCCGAGGCGCCGGTGCTGGGGCTGGTGGGCAAGGGCGTCACCTTCGATACGGGCGGCATCTCGATCAAGCCGGCGAATAACATGGAGAAGATGAAGTACGACATGGGCGGCGCCGGCACGATGCTGGGAGCGATGCGCGCGCTGGCGTTTCTGAGGCCGTCGATTCCGGTGATGGCGGTGATTCCGTCGGTGGAGAACATGCCGGGAGGCCGCGCGCAAAAGCCCGGCGATGTGCAGACCGCCATGTCGGGCAAGACCATCGAGGTGATCAACACGGACGCCGAGGGCCGGCTGATCCTGGCCGACGCCGTCACTTACGCGAAGAAGCTGGGCTGCACGCATCTGATCGACGCCGCCACGCT
>CAZRKW010000273.1:0-5360 GCA_964600355.1 uncultured Acidobacteriaceae bacterium | reverse complement strand
ATTTCAATGGGGATGAACGCAAGGGCGACAACCTTTACACCGCGAGCGTCGTGGCTCTGAATGTGAAGACCGGCAGAATGAGGTGGTACTTTCAGTTCACGCCTCACGATGTTTACGACTGGGATTCGGTGGGGCCGATGATCCTTGTAGATGAGCCGTGGCAGGGGCAGTCGCGCAAACTGCTGATGCATGGCGACCCGAACGGATTTTTCTTCGTCCTCGACCGCACGAACGGGGAATTGCTGATGGCCAAGCCGCTGACCGCAGTGAATTGGGCTACCGGTTACGGTAAAGACGGGCGGCCGATTCTTACCGACCACTTCGATTCAGCTCTGGAGGTTTGCCGCGGAGGCGAATCGAAGTGGTTTTCCGCGGCTTTCGATCCGGAATCGAAATTCTACTTTGCGCGCATTCGCGACGGCTGCGCTACTTACAGAAAGGATCCCACGCCGATCGATGTGGGGGAGCGGTATTTCGGCGGCGACCAGGTGGGACCGGGGACGGACAAGAGTTTCATTCTGGCTTTCGACACTCAGACCGGCCGGAAGGCGTGGGAGTATGCCGTGCCCAACGGCCGCGGTTCCGGCACGCTGGCGACTGCTGGAGGGCTGGTGTTTTTTGGCGAGGATGTGGGGACTCTTAGCGCAGTGGAATCGAAGACCGGGAAGCCGGCTTGGCATTTTGAGACTGGCCAGTCATGGAACGCTTCGCCGATGACCTATATGGTTGGGGGCAAGCAGTATGTTGTGCTGGCCGGATCCAGCGGTATCTTCGCTTTCGCGCTCGCGCAGTGATCCTTGCGCGGTGAGTTACGAGTGTCCGTGGGCGTCCTTGGTAACGTCCGCCACAACTGCGTTGTACTTGTCCGTTACGCCCTTCACTAACGCGTTCAGCTGATCCACGTCGGGCTTGTCCGCCATGAGCGCCTGGTTAATCTGCGCCACACCCTTTTCGATATCGGCGTAGGAATCGGCGGAACGCGCTTTGATCAGGGCGTCTACGGTGCTCCACTTGTCCTGAAAAGCTGCGAATGACTTGCGGGCTTTGGCGACATCTCCGGTTTTTAGCGCCAGGGTCACGCTGCGCAGGTTGGCACGGACCATCCGCAGGCGGGCGACATCGTCGTACAGGGGATTCAGGGGCTGGCCGTACTCCACCATGGCGATGGCGTCGTCAAACCTGGCGAGCATGGACTCGGTGTCGATAATCAGGCTGGGCCTGTCGGGAGCGGGGGAGCTGAGTCCCTTGGCGATCTTGGCCTGGAAGGTTTGCTCCAGCTCCGTGTACATGTTTTTGTCGCGGGCGTTGATATACCCCTCGATGCCGTTCCATGCGGAGTCATAGGCTTCGAAGTCCGCCTTGGCTTCGGCGAGGTCTCCTTTTTTCAGCGCGGCGATGGTGTTTACGAGGCTAGGCCGCACCGCTCTGATGCTGGTCAGTTCGAAGCGCTCCGGGCCGGCGGCGGGTGAAGCCGAGGCAAGGGGTGAGTAGCCTAGGACAGCCATCATCGCAAGCACGCCAAGAACAATGGAACGGGTGATGAATTTCATCTTCGATGCGACTCCTTTTGTGTGGGCGTGACCGGAGAATTCAGCCGCCCGAGCGCTCGTTGTTAAAATCCCGCCCGACACAATAGCATGCAACTAGGGAACTGGGGATGCGAAATCAGGCGCGAGATATTCGAACGTATAATGTGGGCGCGATCGGGCGGAACAACACATGTGCCCTGAATGGGGAATTTCACTATGCGCGTAATCGTCATAGGCGGGACGGGACACGTCGGCTCGTGGCTGACGCCGCGGCTTGTGCGGGCGGGTCACGCGGTGATTTGCGTCAGCCGATCGCTGCGCCAGCCTTACCATGCGGACGAGGCGTGGCGCGATGTTGAGCGCGTTGTGCTGGACCGCGTGGCGGCCGAGGCGGAGGGAACGTTCGGGTCGAGGGTTGGCGCGCTGCGCTCTGAGGTGGTGATTGACCTCACCTGTTACACCCTGGACAGCGCGCGGCAACTGGTCGACGCGCTGAATGGACGCGTGGAACAATTTTTGCACTGCGGCACCATTTGGGTGCACGGGATGGGGATCGAGGTGCCGATAACCGAGGACGCCCCGCGCCGGCCGATCAGCGATTATGGACGACGCAAGGCGGCTATCGAGGAATACCTGCTGGCACGTCACGCGGAAGATGGCTTTCCTGCCGCCATCATGCATCCGGGGCATTTTGTGGGGCCGGGATGGGTGCCGCTCAACCCCGCTGCGAACTTTAATCCGGAGGTTTTTGCGGCGATTGCGTGCGGGGAGGAAATCGCGCTTCCGAATTTTGGGCGTGAGACGCTGCATCACGTCCACTGTGACGACGTGGCACAGGCCTTTGAGAAGGCGGTTGCGAACCGGCTGCGGGCGGCGGGCGAGAGTTTTCACGTCGCGTCTCCGGCTGCGTTGACTATGGCGGGTTATGCGGAGTCTGTGGCGGGGTGGTTTGGGAGGGAAGCGCGAATTCGATTTCTGCCTTGGGAAGAGTGGCGCGCTACCGTGTCTGCTAAAGATGGGGACTTTACATGGGATCATATCGCGCGATCACCGAATTGCAGCATCGAAAAAGCGCGCCGGCTCCTGGGCTACGAGCCTCGCTATCGCTCTTTGGAAGCGATCCGAGAATCGCTCGCGTGGCTTTGCGCGAGTGGGACGGTTCCGAGTCTGGCTTCGTTCACGCTGCCCTGACTGCTGGCGTCAACAGTGTGTCGCTATTAAGGTTTTGGCGAGGACTGCGGCTGAGACGGCCGCGGCTTCGGCAACGCGAATACGATGTAGCCGAGAGTGGACTGACCGGGAGCGGCTACGTTCTCTCCAAATCCCCGGGCTCCCTTTTGCAAACCGAAAACGGGCGGAGCGCCTGAGCCTACCACCAGATATTCGCGCCCCTGCACTTCATAGATGGACGGCAGGCCCGTGAGGCCGGCGGGCATTTTGTACGTCCACAGTTCGTCGCCGGTGTCCACGTCGAACGCGCGCATCTTGCCGTCTTTCGCGGTTACGAACAGGAGACCCGTTGTGGTGACTACCATGCCCACGCGTTCGCCTCCCGCGAGCATACCGGTATTTTGGCCGCCTTCCTTTACCGCTTCTTCATCCTCGCCTAGCGGCTTTCTCCAGCGAATGGTTCCGGTGTTCAGGTCGTAGCAGATGATTTCCGACCACGGGGGGCCGATCACGCCCTGTGTCAATCCGTAGTTTGAATACAAACGCTGCGGGGCGACGACTCCTTCGGGATACGGCGGTCCCACGAAGCGGTTGTTCCCCCCATATTTTGCGTTGAGCTCGCGCGGATTCAATGACGGCAAAAGGCCGCCCGGGGCGCCGCCATTGGCAACCACCGGGCCGGTCATGGGCCGCGGCTTGGCGGCTGACGAGGCAGCACCACCGGCGCTCGAGAGATAGTTGTAGAGAGTATTCACGGCATCAGGGTTCAAATCCGGGTGAGCGGGCATCTGTCCCTTGCCGGAGAGGACGAGCATGGTGAAATCGGAGAGATTGATGCGCGAGGCAACTCCGGCCAGCGATGGGGCTTCGGCTGAACCCGCGAGGTCCGCTCCATGGCACGATTGGCAATTCTGCTGATACTCCTGCGGCACCGGGACGCCATCCGGGCCGCGCGCGCGCGCGGCACCGGCGGTTACCGGCAACTCCGGGCCTTGAATATTGATCAGAGAAGGGAAGTCAGATGTAGTAACGAAGACGAGCCCTCTGGTTGGGTCGGAGGCGCTCGTCCCCCTGTTGCTTCCGCCTCGCGAGCCGGGCAACTGGACGGTATCGCGCTTGTATCCGGCGGGCGTGAACAATCCCTCATTGCGGGCGCTGGCGATTTTTTCTTTCCACGCGGCGCGATCTTCGGGAGTCAGAAAAAGCAGATTGACATCGTCCGCGGTCATCTTCTGGCGCGCGAACGGAGGCGGAGCGGTCGGAAAGGGCTGCGTGGGCCACGCTTGTTCTCCCGGCACATCGCTCTGCGGGACAGGGCGTTCCTCGATGGGCCAGAGCGGCTCGCCGGTGACACGGTCGAAGACGTACAGAAAACCCGTCTTGCCGGCCTGCGCCACCGCGTCCACCATTTTTCCATTGTGGCGGACGGTGATCAGCTGCGGGGCCGAGCAGGGATCGGAATCCCAAAGGTCATGGTGAACTTCCTGGAAATGCCACAGGCGCTTGCCGGTGCGCGCGTCTAGAGCGACGAGGCTGTCGCCAAACAAGCCCGCGCCGATGCGGTCGGCGCCGTAGAGATCGTAGGTGGGCGAACCAAGGACGACGTAGACGATTCCGCGCTTTTCGTCGAGCGAGAGCTCGCCCCAATCGTTTACTCCGCCGATGTATCGCCAGGCGTCCTTGGGCCAGGTGTCGTAGCCGAATTCGCCGGGATACGGCACGGTGTGGAACGTCCAGACCGTTTTTCCCGTGAGCACGTCGTAGGCGCGAATGTGTCCGGGAGGCGCGAGAAAATTTTCACCCGTCGATGATCCTTCGATGATCAGATTTTCGAACACGCGCCCGGGCGCGTCGCTCTTGATGCGCGCCACTTCGGCGGGGACGCGATCGAGACCTTCCCTCATGTCGACGAGCCCATCTTCGCCGAAGCTTAGAATCGACTTGCCGGTGCGCGCGTCGATTTCTTCTAGGAAGTGGTTGATCTGGAAGATCAGCCGGCGGTCTTCGCCGTCTTTGCTTTCCCAGTAATTCACTCCCAGCTCGGCGATGGAACTCAGGCCGGTGTGGATCCAGAGTTCTTTCCCTGTGGCTGCATCGAGCGCGATGAGCGAATTGTTCCGGCCGTACACGTACATCACGCCGTGGGAAATGAGCGGGTTCATCGCGGAATTTCCGTTGAAGTAAGTCCAGGCGACTTCCAACTGCTTCACGTTGCTCTTTTTGATTTGATCGAGGGCTGTGAAGCGGGATGTATCGGGGCCTCCGCCGTAGTCGCTCCAGGATTTGTGCTCCTGCTGCGCAAAGGTGAACGGGCAGGCGATCGCCATCCAGAAAATCAGCAGAGCGGCTTTTTGTGCCAAACGCTTCATGGAGATTATTTGCCCTTCTGCTTGAAAGCTCCGGTCTTGCCCCAGAAGATGAACGTGCCGAAGCGGGTGGCGGTGACAATATCGAGCGCGCCGTCGTGGTTGAGATCCGCTGCGTAAATATCGGAGCCGGCGCCGGAGCGGTTATGGATAAGTTCGGGGACGAATTCCGCGCCGCCGGGAGCTTTGGGGTTGCGCACGGTCTTGTACCAGTAGAGCACCGCCGGGCCGTAGGGGTCGGGATCGAGGTAATCGTCGCGATGCGACCAGTAACGCTTGCCTACGATGAAATCGG
>CAZRKW010000272.1:0-5379 GCA_964600355.1 uncultured Acidobacteriaceae bacterium | reverse complement strand
TTCCGCTTTTCCAGTTCGGCTTTTTCTCGGACTCGGACCTGGACTTCTTCGCGGGTCCCAACTTCAGCTTTGGCGGCCGCGTACACACAAACGGCAATCTCTGGCTGGCGGAAGGCACCGGCAACACGCTCACGCTCTCCAACAAAGTGACTGCGGTGGGGGAGGTGATTACCTCGAACCTGGAGAACGGATGGCCGAGCAGCAGCAATTACACCGGGGTGGTGGACATCACCACAAACCCAGGGTCCAGCAGTTACGCGGACCTTACGGCTCGGACGCCATTTCAGAGCGCCTTAGGAACGACGAACTGGATAGGCAATGTGGGGAGCTTCGACGCCACCTTTACCTCGATGGCGGGCACTTGGTTCAACGACAACATTGCCGTGGGCCCGGAAGGCACAGGCGTAACAGCGCTCAACATGGCGATTGCCACGCCGGCGATCGGCGGGCAGTCGATCGACATCATTCGGCGGCCGGTGCAGGGCGAGAATACATCCGCCCCCGCGAAACTGGCGGAGCGATACTATGCCCAGACGAGCTTGAGAATCCTGCTTTCCGACTACGGCGCATCCGGGGGCTGTACGGATAGCGATATCAGCAGCACCAGCTCCAGCGCACTTCCGGGTCTGGCGACGAACGGCTCGAATCCGGCCACGCCAATCGACCTGGCAACCCTGGCGTGGACCTCGGCGGGTCCACCGGCGGGAAACGGCAATACGACGCTGCCTTATTCCGCTCCGCCCAGCTGGATCCAATCAACCGGCAACGCGGGGGTGTCCATCTTCCCCATGCCGACTTCCAACGCTCAAGGTGGCGCAAACTACACCGCGACCGACGGCTACTGGGTTACTAGGTGGTACCCGATCATCACGGGATGCATCAAGATCGACGCGCAAAGCAAGACGAGCCCCGGTACATGGACGGACGTGACGGCTGAAATTCTGAAGCTGGGCTGGACCGGGCGGAACATCAACCCACAGGTTGGCTACCACGGGGTGTCCTTTGGGCCCGCCAACTCCTGGCTTGAGCCGAATCTTTCGGCGGAAGCGGCCGGGGTGGTGCTCTGGAGCGGCATAGGACAAATAGCCGCATCGGGCCCGACCGCAAACAGCGTAATGACGGTGGGCTGCACCGATCCAAGCCCCAATGCCGTGATCCGGCTGTCGCGAATTCGCGACAATCCCTCGAACGCCACCGGAGGTGCCGGGAACGCCAGCAACAATTATTGCGGCAATAATCCGAGTTCGAATGCCTGGTCGAACGGAGCGAATCAGACCGCGAAACAGTGTTCGGGCAGCGCGAATGTGCTGAGGGATTGCCCCACGACGCTGGGCACCGATTTTTGGCCCATGGCGCTGTTCGATACGCGAGAAGGAGTGTTTAGGGATGCCGCGCCCAGCACGGGTCAAGTGACGCTGGCCGGCACGATGTATTACGTCGAGCTCGACGTCGCCAACCTTGAAAAGTGGTTCGCCGGAACGATTGGAAGCAGCGGGACGTCGGCGAACAACACCACAGGCTATTCGGTCTATTTCTCAGACCGGCGCAGCGAGAAGCAGGACCCGAATCCGCCCGCCTCCGTCGGCACGACTTCGGTGCTCACGGGGGGATATGGATACGACGATTTTGTGAATCCTTCGAGCGGCAGCGGCTGCCCGAGCGGCGTGCTCGATCAAGGCGAAGACGTGGAATCCGATTACGTGAACGGCGTGTCGCAAAATAGCGGGACGACCCCGCGAACCTACGGAAAAACTCCCGCCTACGACAACGCCGGCTCGGCATCCGTTTCCACGATCGCCAATATTACGACCGTGGCCGGACCTTTGGGCGATAATCCCAGCTGCTCGGGGAATCTCGCCACGCCCCTGGCAGTCGCCGACCAAACGCAGGACTTGCGCGAAAATCCCGAGCTCGTCTTCCGCCGCGCGCTGAAGCTTGTGGACGGCAGCACGATCAGCTCGGGCGCAACGTGCAACGGAGTGGCTTGCGGGCTGGCAGTGATCGCGGAGAATCCGGTATACATCCAAGGGGATTACAACAACCCGGGTCTAAACACCGGCTTCACCGGCACCGGGGTAGCGGCGTCGGTGATCGCGGATGCGGTTACCCTTCTTTCGGATGGCTGGAATGACGCGAACTCGTTTGCTTTTCCTTACAGTCCGGGTAATCGAACTGCCACGGATACGACCTATCGTGTAGCAGTCGTTGGCGGGAAGGAGGTTGCTTTCAAACAGCCTACCGTCGGCAGCCCGCCGGTGGACTTCGGCACCGATGGAGGTGCGCACAACTTCCTGAGGTACCTGGAAAACTGGACCAACCTCTATTACCAGGGCTCGATTGTCAGCATGTATTACAACCATCAGGCCGTAGGAACTTTCAAATGCTGCACGACCGTGTATGGCCCGCCCAACCGCGTCTACAATTTCGACAGCACCTTCCTGACGCCCAGCTTGTTGCCGCCGCTCACACCCATGCTGCGCGCGATCAACACGCTGACGTTCACGCAGGATCTGCTGCCGACGCAGTAGAGAGCTTTCCAGCAGCACCCAAAAGCGGCTCCCGTTCCACCGAGGGCCGCTTTTATTTTGGGGCGACCTGCAGCCCAAAACGTTCCGCCGCACGTGACTGCTAAGGTCCGGCGGCACGAATGCACGGGCCGAAATTTACGTTCGCAGCGTCAATCATGCCCGACGGGGCAAGTGCTCACGTCGGCCTGGGTGCTCTTCCAAATCATACTTGTCCTTCGGTCATAGTGCAGGTGCCGATACGGGTCGATTACGAAGCGACCCCAGTGGGACGCGAACTGATCGAAAATTGTCAACCCTTCTGGACCTGGGCTCTTTGGGAAGGTCGCGGCATTCGCGGCGGCTCGAGAGACCTTCGATTCGAACCCACAGCTAGTCGGTATAGGCTTCTGGCTTTCTTTCAGGAACTTCACAAGAGGGCCCCCTCCATGTGGCATTCGACGAGAAAATCCTTGGGTTCCCTTCCTGGGCCTATAAGATCCAGGAGAATCGCTCTGAAAGGGGACTGCCCGGTTAGCCTTGGAGAATATCGGGGCTGCTCTGGGCTACTGCGGATTAGGAGCGGACAGGGAGCATATAGACGGACCGAATTCACGCCAATAAGGCCCGAAAATCGCGGTTTCTCCGATAATGATGGGAACCGAGAGCAATACTAAGACCTGCGCGGCGGTGGACGCAGTCGCGCAAAGAATAGTTCGCGCTGTTAGCAGGGAATTTGGGACTACACGACGACCCTCGAGTTGCATGGTGCCGAGAATTTCTCAACGCTTTCCGCAAGTAGTCCGGAGGTCGAGGAAAAATACAGGGAATCTCTCTCCTGTAGTCGAAGCCTGCTTGGGGACGTGCCAGCTATACGGGGGATTAATAACCAACAATCGAGCGTCAAAATGTTGGAGGAGTGACGGAATCTTGGATGGTTAGGACTCCGCCTTGCCCACTCCGACTCCTCAAGGTGAATTTGCTTCCGGGAAATCAGGCGCTCGCTTGCCGCCGCAATGTCCGCGAAATTGCGGAAAGCGCGGAAAAAATGGGAAGGTCCCGGGCCCTGAGTGGCTGCAGACCCGGGTTGCGTGGCGGGGGCTAGAAGACCTTTCAAGTTCAAGCGTGACGTGGCGTAGCTAGCGGACCGCTTAGTAATTCCAGTGCCGCGCCATAACCGTCGCCCTGAAGACCAACTGCAGGGACAGAACGACAAGCGCGTCAAAGGCCACGTCCAGCTTTTCCCGAATTGAATTTTGCTCGAGGGATGTGTTGGCCGTCTCGTTAGTTAGCAGCTTGCTCATCGCGAAGTCTCCGCTGGCCGGAATTGTTCGGCATATTCACTATTCGGCTCCCGATCGTGGAGAAAAGATCGGCCCCATCTTCGCTGCACTCGAAATAACCGAAATACCCTCCCGGAATGAGACTGGATAGTTGGCGAGCTATTTCTTGCGCTTGGGTCAAACACCTGACGGACGCCAGGTGCTGGGGTCTACCGTCTGCCTGAGCCATGAAGATGTCGAACATGAATCACCTCAAGGCAACTGCAATACAAAGGACTTCGTCCGGGGCGCCAAAATAAATGGCTGTGTTAAACAGCTGAGCCAAATAGCGATCTAAAGGAAATAGATTGGATGATTAGAGCCGGGAAAACTTCTTTGAGGTGTCACATATAGCGACAATTGTCAGAGGAGTAACACTCCAAAGAGCCCCCTTTTATTTCGGTGGACAATATAGCTGAACTGGTTGTGAACCTGGCCCGCCCGGATTAGTACGTACGGCGATCGGTTGGCCGGCCCTTAGTCCTTCACTCTCCGCTTTCAAAAAGGAACTCGAGTTCGCCTTCGGATCACAGGTCTTTCAGAAAAAGTATATTTGCCCTTCGCTCATGGATTTGCCGGTGACACCGCGCACAGAGTGTAATCAGATTTTCCTCCACGTCACCGCCCAGCAAACTGCGCGGCTCTATATGATGGACATGAAGTTCGCGGGCGCGACCACAATTTTGGCAACGCCACCCGTCTCGCTTCAGTACTTTTTGGTGCAAGGTCCGGTAAGCCGCTAGTTCAAGTCGAAAACGTGGATGCTTTTGAGCCGTCATACGTTTTTCCGCAACCGCGAACGGGCTTCTAAAACCAGTGGCACCTAGTGACAGTTTCCATTACGGCTAAAGGGTCGGGCCTCGCTTTTCCAAACTCGCACCCGCTAGAAAGTCGGCGCAAATCATTTCCAGTGTGTAACCGCGCGAGTTGTCACTTCCCAGCATTAGAGCTGCTACTTCAAGGGCTTGCTCAATGACCGCGAGTTGGCTCTTGTACACCTTGAAATATATTAGCTCCCAGGGCTCTGACTCTTTGCCTGTCAGGTGCTTCTCGACTTCGCGCTCAAACTCTTCTCTGGGAAGTTCCCTGGCTTTGTGCACCCAGGGTGCACTATCAAAGTTCTCTCCCTCCCGTCGGGCCACCTTCACCATCTCCGCCGCTTTACGCCAGCCTATTTCCCTGAGCTGTCGCTTGGGCACCTTCGTTAGATTTTCGTGGATGGCCATCAGGTAATAGGCTTTCCGGCGTGATTCCGGGAAACGCTTCTCGAGGAACTCGTCAAACGACTTCAGGTTCTCCAATCTCCAGTACTGTCTTGCTCGAACCTCGCATAGATATTGCCCGAGCTCGACAAAGCGCACATCGCGCTCCTGTTCCTTCGCCTTCTCCCAGGTCAAGATCTCGTCGATCTTGTCCAGGACAAGCAGGGCCCGCCGTCGATCGAGATTCGGCCCCATCGGTATGTTCCTAGTCCATAAGTTCGTCAAGCCAATCAAGATCGCTCGCTCCCGGCCGACGGATCAGGTTCGTTTCAATCAGTTGCTGGTTACCAA
>CAZRKW010000271.1:1815-5488 GCA_964600355.1 uncultured Acidobacteriaceae bacterium | reverse complement strand
GAGGAAGTGCAGAACGGCCAGGAAGTCTCCAATCGCGCCGAGTTTGTCTACAACGTAAAAAGGGTCTGCGAGGATTGCCACCAGATGGGCGACAAGTCCACGCGCGAGATGCCCGCCAATCTCGGGAATTTCGATTCCAGTTCTCTCGCGTGGGAGCGCCGCGTCAAATCCGGACAGACGGGCGGCCGGATGCTCGCAGCAATCGATGCGCGCATGGGCCACTATCAGGGACTGGCCATGTTCGCGAGCTGGACGGACCGGATCGCCGCCGGCGAAGTGCCGCCCGTTCCGCCGCGCCCTCAGGGTATCGAGCGCAATGTTGTGCTCTCGATCTGGGACTATGCCTCCGACCGGGCCTTCGTTCACGACATCGTCGCCTCGTATCAATGGGATCCCACTGTGAACGCCTACGGCCCCATCTACGGCGCGGATTTTTCCCAGGACAGGCTCGAGTATCTCGTCCCCGCGGAGTTCCGGAAGGGGAATATGCCCGCTCCCATGACTCATCCGGAAGATACGCCGCGGCTGCGCCCCTGGTCGTGGCCGCAGAACGACGCCCCGTCTCCCTACTGGGGTGATGAGGCCGTCTGGCACGACATCAAGACCGCGAGCGAGCCCAAGATGGATGGCAAGGGCCGCGTCTGGTATCACGCAACGACGCGGGCGGACGTCCCCGAATTCTGCCGCGCCGGGGCCGACAATCC
The DNA here is from genome assembly GCA_964600355.1 of uncultured Acidobacteriaceae bacterium. Lineage (GTDB taxonomy): Bacteria > Acidobacteriota > Terriglobia > Acidiferrales > UBA7541 > Palsa-295. The sequence continues at coordinate 4,784 of CAZRKW010000271.1, read as the reverse complement.
CTACGCGAAGAATTTTGCGTTCAAGAATGGCGTCGAGGGCAGGGGCTTGGTCGTGTATGACCCCAAAACAGGCCAGCAGACCGCCATCGATACCTGCGGCGGAGGGCACTCGGCTTTTGCGGGAGATAAGGACGAAACCCTTTACATGGGTCTCGGACTTTCCAGCGGCGGCTTCAGCTGGTTCAACACACGAGTATGGGACGAGACCCACGATGCTCAGAAAGCCTTGGGCTGGTGCCCGGGAGTGATCGATTACAACGGCGATGGAAAAACCGGCCCGTACACCACACCCGATCAGCCGGCCGACCCGAAGCTCGACCGGATGATCAGCGGAGGTCAAAGCTACGGCGTGGGCGTGAACCCGGTTGACGGAAGCTTCTGGGCGGTAGGCGGCGTCAACGGAGGTCCCAAGGCGTCGGTGCCGGGTAAAATCATCCGCTACGCGATGGGCACGAATCCTCCGGCTACATGCACCACGGAAGTCTATGAGCCCCCATTCAACAATCCAAAGGCTCCCGGTGTGGAAGGCTTCAACACGCAGGGGGTAGAGGTAGATAGCAAAGGCATAGTGTGGGTGGCGCTCGGAGGCAGCGCCCAGCTAGGCCGCTTCGATCGCAGCAAATGCAAAGTGCTCAACGGACCGACCGCCACAGGCCAGCACTGCCCGGAAGGCTGGACACTCTATCCCGTGCCAGGTCCGCTATTCAAAGGGACCGACGTAAGAGCGGATTATTTCTATTTGGGCTGGGTGGACCGCGAAAACACCCTGGGCCTGGGCCGCGACATCCCGATCATCGACGGCACAGACTCCGATTCCCTGATAGCGTTCCTCCCCGATCAGAAGAAATTTGTAACCCTGCGTGTGCCATACCCGATGGGCCTCTACACGCGCTCGATGGACGGGCGAATCGACGACCCCAAGATCGGGTGGAAAGGCCGCGGAGTCTGGGCAGGAAACAACGAGCGCGTCGTCTGGCACATAGAAGGCGGGAAGGGTACCACAAGCCAGATTGTGCACTTCCAGGTTCGCCCCGATCCTCTAGCCAAATGATCGGCCTTTCTGCTGTTGGGCTGGGCTTGCCAGCGGGGCGCGCGGAATTCGCTAGTCCTTGGCCGCTGCAAACGCCACGCATGTCGCGTCGGGAACATCCTTCAGGACCTGGCTCAGAGCGGTCAGCTTGCCCGTTTCTGCATCGACGCGAAAGATCGTCACGGTGCCCGAACCCTCGTTAGCAGAGAACAGGTATGCGTCGGCCGGATCCAACGAGAAACTGCGCGGTGTTTTCCCGCCTGTCGGAATACGCTGAATCGTCGTCAGCATGCCGGTGCTCGCATCCACGGCAAACACGCCGACGCTGGCATCTTTCCGGTTTGCGTCATAAGCAAATCTTCCCGTGCGATCCACCTGCACCTCCGAATAGGTGCTCTGGCCCTCGGAGCCTTCCGGCAATGGGAGCGTTTGTACTTCCTTGAGAGTCCCTTGAGCGGCGTCGTATGTGAAGGTAGTCACCCCTTTGTCGCTGACCATGTACATAAACCTACCATTGGGATGAAAAAAAAAGTGCCGCGGCGCTCGCCCGGGCGGCAGGATCGCCGCTGGTGTATCGTTCGGCTCCAGCGCGCCCGTCGAATGATTCAAGGGGTAGGCAAAGATGCGGTCAGCACCCAGATCAGCCACCAACACGTAGCGGTTGTCGGGAGAAGCGACTGTGCCGTGGGCGTGCGGCCCGCCCTGCCGCACCGGATCGATGCTCGATCCATGATCCTGCATGAATCCCGCAGTTTCCCCGAGGCGCCCATCGTGCCGAATGAGAAAGGTCGCGATGCTCCCGCTACCGAAATTCGCCGCAATCACGATTCGCCCCGTGCGGTCGAGCGCTAAGTGGCAGGGACCAATGCCTTTAGACGAAACTTTGTTTAAAAACTTCAGCTTACCGGTTTTGCGGTCGATGGCGTAGGCGCTGACTGTGTTGCCGGAGTCCGTGCCGCCGGGGTGCTCGTTGGTCGAGTAAAGATAACGCTGATCAGGGGTTACGACCAGCCATGAGGGATTCACGGCCTCCGCTACAAGGCCCAACGGGGTCGCATCGCCGGTGGCCGGCGAGAAGCGATATCCGTAGATACCCTTGCTGGCTGTGGCCGTATAAGTGCCGACATAGACAAAGTAGTCTTTCGCGCCCGACTTCGCGGCGCTTCCACTGGGCGAAAGCAGGAAGGCCACTATTGCGGCGACTACCGAGGCGGCGCGCACGCACTTTCCGAAGCTCGCCATGGGTGAAAATGCTGATGGGTTTCTGTTGGTCACCGGCGGAGTATATGCGAAAGCCTGCCGTTTTCAACGTCCCGTTTCGCGCCGCGCGCCCAAAACTCTGCTGGCAGAATCGGGCGACCGCGGATACTATGTCCCGGGCAACGGCCGAAAAAGAAACCATGAATTTGAAAGGATTTTCCAGTCACATCGAGAGCATGACGATGCCTAGGGCCAGCTTTTCCAAGACTTCTACTTTCTTTCTTCTGCTGTTCTGCGGGGTTCTCGGGGGGATTTTCAGCCGGCCCGCATCCGCGCAGGTCGATTTGTCGGGCTACTGGGACGGCAAGTTTTACGAGGATGAACCCGAGCGCATTCCGGGGCCCGAAATCGGTGACTACACCTCGATGCCGATCAACGACGCGGCGCGCATGAAGGCGGATTCTTGGGACGCGCAAAAACTTGAAATGGTGGAGCACGAGTGCGATCCACACCCGCCCGATTACGCGGTGCGGGGCGGGGGAGATGTAAGGCTCTGGCCGGACGTCGATCCGTTCACGCAGGGCGTGCTCGACTGGCGCATGACCACGAGGTACCGGCTTGCGGAACGAACCATCTACATGGATGGCCGTCCGCACCCATCGGACAACGCGCCCCACACATGGCAGGGTTTCTCCACTGGCGAGTGGGAAGCGGACATGCTTAAGGTGATCACCACGCA
>CAZRKW010000271.1:0-1715 GCA_964600355.1 uncultured Acidobacteriaceae bacterium | reverse complement strand
GGCGCGGAAACGATGTATCCGGAGTATCAGGAAAAGATGGCGAAGATGCCTCCGCCGCCTCCGCTGGAGGTTCGCAAGGAAATGAAGCAGTGAAGCAAATGAAAAGAAACCCGACGCGGTACTCCGATTGACTAACACAACTTGCCGGAGTATTCTCTCGAACGTTTGCTTGCAAGTAATGGTGCGTAACTCTTAATCGCCGTCACCAGGAGACATATCCATGCACGCAGTTGCATGTTGGGTTCTAGCATTGATTGGTTTGATGGGGCAGCCCGCGACTGCTCAGACGGAGGGATCGTCCCAGCCGGCCGCCGCGGCGTCTGCGGACTCCGCCAAGCCTGTTCTTGACTTTGAATACTTTCGCACGAAGGTGCAGCCGATTTTTCTCGCCAAGCGGCCGGGGCACGCGCGCTGCATTTCCTGCCATATGATCGACGAGCGCCTGCATCCTCACTTGGCGATGCTGCCGCCCGGGGCTACCATGTGGGATGAGGAAGCCTCGCGCAAGAATTTCCAGGAGTACAGCCGCGTGGTTATCCCGGGCAGCCTGAAGAGCCCGCTGCTGCGTCATCCTCTCGTGGAAGAAGCGGGCGGGGACGGCTTCCACAGCGGCGGCAAACACTTTAATTCGCAGCAGGATCCCGAATGGCTCATCCTGAAGGCATGGGTATTCGGCGCGAAGGGCTGAGAATTTCGATCGGATTCGATACGAATTTATTCTACGTTGGGAGGATGACGAACATGGTTCACACAGGTGCATTTCTGCGGCGGGTGACGGCTACCGGAATTGCCGTTTTGAGTATGGCGGCATGGACCGCGGCCGCGAACAAGCCGCGCATCCTTCAGACGAACTTTGCGGGAGATAATATTTCCATCATCGACCCCGTCACCAACAAGGTGGTGGGCAACATTCCCGACATCGAAGTAAACCACGGTGTGGCCGTGGCTCCGGACGGCTCGCGCGTTTACGTGAGCTCCGAGGCGGATAACACCCTCGATATCGTCGAATGGAAGACGCGCAAGGTGATCAACCGGATCGCTTTGAGCGGGCACCCGAACAACATCGGAATCAGCCGCGACGGGAAGAAGGTGTACGTCACGATCATGAACGGGAAGGGCGGCGTGGATGTGATCGATACCGCCTCGCAGAAAGATGTGAAAACGATCCCGACGGGCACCTTCACGCACAATGCTTACGTCACGCCGGACGGCAAGTACGTGATTGCCGGATCGCACATGGACAAGAAATTTACCGTGATCGACGCCGAGACGGATGAAATCCTCTGGACGATGCCCATGGATCTGGGAGTTCGCCCGCTGGTGATGTACACCAATCCGGACGGCTCGTCGAAATGGCTGATCATGCAGTTGACCAACTTCAACGGATTCTCCGTGTTCGATTTCGAGGCGCGCAAGGAAATCAACCGCATTACGCTTCCTGCGCTGGAGCCCGGGAGGACCGGCGTTCCGGGAGGCGGCGAGGTTTCCCATGGCATGGCGATCACCAGCGACCGGAAAACTCTGGTGGTCAGCAGCCGGGTAAACTCCGCGGTTTATTTTTATTCTCTTCCGGACCTGAAGCTCCTGGGGACGACAGACCTCAGCGGAAAGGGCGCCGCCTGGATGACGCTCTCGCCGGACAGCAAGACGGCGTACGTCTCCAACTCAATGAGCAACACCGTTTCGGCCATCGATATCGCGTCGATGAAAGAGGT
>CAZRKW010000270.1:0-5509 GCA_964600355.1 uncultured Acidobacteriaceae bacterium | reverse complement strand
CACTACCGACTGCTGTGTCAAACCTCGTTAGAAATGTCCCCTTTTGAGTTTTTGCAGTTTCTTGTCGTTGGCTTGGCCTGGAGCGCAGCCCTGCGGAGCCCGAAGGGCGGAGCGCCTAGGGCGGAGCGGAGGGCCAGGCACAGAGTACGGGAATTTCCACCTCGCTCTACTATAATTGCTGGATTCCTTGGTTTCGCGGAATCCCCAATCCTCCGGGATGCCTTCTAATTGCCCTCATTCATCGAACTGCTCCAGGCGTACGGTCGCCCTAGTCTGCGCCGACACGGCCGAATGGTTGCCCTGATGGACCTGACAACGGATTTTGTCGATTGTCGTCTGCATGGATCCCAAGAACTCTACGTCAGCGCCTCGCGGGCCTTGAGTTTCCGTGCATTTCGATAATAACGGCAAAGCGTGCGCCCGAGCGGATATCGAGCGCTCCGGGGCCGAGCGGACTGGATGATCAAAAGGCTTGCTCGCGACGGAGGCTTTCCATGCAAACGACTCGTGACCCTTCAGGAATGCGCCGCCCTCTCTCAAAATCGCGATGGATCCTGCTCATATCGTGCTGCGTCATCCTTCTGGTAATGGGGGTCGCCGCGGCCCTTCTCGTCCGCTACTGGCCGTTCAACCAGGCGGATATCGTCGAAACGCTGCAGGAGACGGTTCCCGGCACCAAGGTCACGGTCGCTCGGTTTCACAGCACTTACTTCCTGCATCCGGGATGTATCGCGGAAGGAGTGGTGTTCACCCGCAAGGCGAGTCCGTCCGGGTCACCTCCTTTGGTCACCGTTCAGAAATTGCTCATTCAAGCCCATTATGTGGATCTTTTTCTCAGGCCGGGCTACGTTTCACGAATTGTCATCGGCGGCTTGCACATCCAGGTGCCGCCTCGTGGATCGAGCGTTGCCTCTCAAAGTTCATCGTCGCCGGCTGATACAAGCTCCCGGCAAACTGTCGTGGGCGAGATCAGCGCGGACGACGCACTGCTGGAAGTAGGAAGGCGGGATGACTCGCCGCTGAGGTTTGAAATCCATGGCATCCAGCTCGATTCAGCCGGCGTCGACAAGGTAATGTCCTACCGTGTGCAGTTGCGGAATGCGCTCCCGCCCGGAGAAATTCGATCCACGGGCAAAATCGGTCCGTGGAACGCCCACGATCTCGGTCAGATTCCCGTTTCGGGCAGTTACAAATTCGATCAGGCGGACTTAGGAGTTTTTTCCGGAATCGGCGGCACTCTCTCTTCCGCGGGAAAGTTCGACGGAAGGTTGGGTCAAATCGAGGTAAAAGGCAACACCGACATCCCCGCTTTCGCGGTCAAAACGAGCGGCCACCCATTTCCCTTGAAATCCAGCTTTCAGGCCCAGGTTGACGGCACAAACGGTGACGTGAAGTTAACGCGTGTGAGCGTTCTGCTCCAGGACACGCCGATTGAAGTCCAGGGCGGGATTATCGGGAAGCCCCCGGCACCCGGTAAGACCACGTCTCTTGATCTGATTGCGGATCGAGGAAGTGTTCAGAACGTCTTGCGGCCCTTCGTCAAGGCTTCCGTTCCTCCCATGGCGGGCCCCATGAACTTTCGCGCCCACGTAGTCCTTGCTCCGGGAGATCGTTCCTTCTTAAAGAGGGTGAGCCTGTCGGGTGAATTCTCCATCGATCACGGCCGATTTACCAAGGCTGAAACGCAGCAGAACGTCAATCAGTTAAGCGAAAATTCCCGCGGAATTAAGGAGAATAAAGGCGATCCGCCCATGGTGGAGTCGAATCTGAAAGGCCATGTAATGCTGTCGGAAGGAGTGGCAAAGTTTTCGAGCCTCTTTTTCGCTATCCCCGGCGCCTCCGCGCAAATGAAGGGGACGTTTGACATCTCCGGCAAAAAGGTCGATTTTCACGGCACTCTGAAGACAGATGCAGAGCTGTCGAAAGAAACCCATGGAATCAAATCCGTATTACTAAAGCCGCTCGACCCGATCTTCAAACGCAAGAATCACGGCGCCGTCGTTCCGGTGGAAATGACCGGCACTTACTCCCAGCCTCATTTCGGCATAGAAGTACTTCCCAAGTGATCGTCAAAGAATTTTCGCGATTTTCCTAAGCTCTTTCGCCAGTTCCTCGAGGCTCGCATGCAAGGGAAACATTCTTTTCAGAGCCTGTACGGGTCTTCGGCATGGAAGAAAAGCGCCTTTCTTCATACAGATTCTTCTAAGAAACCGGGCATTGACAATCCCCCGTTCTTGGTACAGAATCCTCTCGTAAAGGCGAACAAAAAGCGAAAACTAAAACGCGCTTTTTGCCTCACCCTTCAGCGATACCATGGCTCGGAACCTCGCTATTTTGCGCTCCCAGGTGGAATCGGCATTGGCCGGACGCGTCTCCGCGCCCTTCTCCTATCGCGACCGCAAAATTATAGAAACCGTTTCCGCCGGTATCCCGGAAATCGATTCCCTCACCGGAGGTTTGCCTCGCGGCGGGCTCACCGAAATCTGCGGCCCCCCCTCCTCCGGACGCACCAGCTTGCTGGTTTCCGCCCTGGCGGAAAGAACCGCCAAGGATGAAGTTTGCGCTCTCGTCGACGGGCGAGACGCCTTCGATCCCCATTCCGCCGAAGCGGCGGGCGTCTCCCTCAAGCAGCTCCTTTGGGTCCGCTGCCGCAATATCGATCAATCGCTTCGCGCCACCGATCTGCTGATCCAGGGAGGCGGCTTTGGCCTCATCGCCCTCGACTTGAGCGATATTCCGCCCGAGACCGTACGCCACGTCCCGCTCCATGCCTGGTTTCGCTTCCGGCGCGCGGTCGAAGATACGCCGACCATCCTCGTCGTCCTCGATCAGGAATCCAACGCCAAAACATGCGCCTCCCTCGTTCTGCGTCTCGGCGCCGGGCCCGCGCAATGGTCAACCACAGTGGAGACTCGCGAAGCAGAATTCCCGCTTCATCCGCCGGCCTGCCTGCTCGACAGCCTGGAAGTCCGCGCCGAGGTCCTCCGCTCCCGCCTGCAAACAAGCGAATCGCATCTGGATTTGGGCAAAACCGGAACATCCGCGGAAGATTTCATCTCCGCGGAAGCCACAAAAGGTTTTCCGGGTGCCCCACCCTTCGCAGTGAGAAGGGTGGGAGGCTCCGCTGACAATTTCGCTCCTAACGCTCTCGAACAGTTTTTTAAAACCAAAGCCATCTGGAGTCCTGCAGGCGGGCCGCCGTCCCCAATGAAATAAATGATGAACAAAAAAATTTCCTTCGAACGAAAGCTGGCACCGAACTCGAATTTTTATGGCTTTTGCATCCATTCATATTCCCGGCTTCCTGATTCAATCGGCAGTGCGCGCCGAGCCCGCTCTCCGCAACCGCGCGATCGCGCTCGTGGATGGCCTTCCCCCGCTCTGGACCGTGATTGCCGCCAACGAACCCGCCTTGCAGGCCGGGATTCAGCCGGGCATGGCGAAGTCGCAGGCCGCGCAATTCTGCGCCCTCGAAATCCGCCACCGCTCTCGGCCCCAGGAGAAAGCCGCGCACGCCGCTTTGCTCGACCTGGGATGGTCGATGTCCCCGCGCATCGAAGACACCGCGCCCGACACCATCCTTGCCGACATTGCCGGCCTCGCATCCTTGTTTGGCTCCGCCGAAAATATCGCCGCTGAATTTTCCACCCGCGCGGCGCTTCTCGGCCTCGTCGCGAACGTCGCCGTCGCCTCCCATATCGAAGCCGCTCTCCTGGTCTCGCGCGGCTTCTCCGGCATCACCCTGATTCCACCGGGCGAAGAATCGCAGCGCCTGGGCCTGCTTCCCGTGGGCGTGCTCCCGGCATCTCCGGAAACTCTCGCCACTCTCGACCGTTGGGGCGTGCGCACCTGCGCGGCGCTGGCCGCACTGCCTCTCCTCGATTTATCGGAGCGTCTCGGACAGGAAGGCGTTCGCCTCCACGAACTCGCCCGCGGCGCAAACATTCGTTCGCTGGTGCTCGCGCAAACAAGCCTCTCGTTCGAAGAGGAAATGGAACTCGAAGATTCCGTCGAGGAGCTGGAGCCGCTGTCTTTCATCCTCGGCCGCCTGCTCGACCAGCTCTGCGCCCGCCTCCATGCCCGCTCCCTGGCCGCGAATTCCATCCACGTCCGCTTCGAACTCGATCCCGCCTTCGGCGACGACATCGAGCGCCAGAAAAAAAAGCCGCGCCCCGCTCCCAATAAAAACCCCACCGCTGCGAAGACCTACGAAAAATCCCTGAATCTCCCCGTGCCCATGCGCGATTCCAAAATGCTCCTGAAACTCCTCCGCTTGCATTTGCAGTCCGATCCGCCCGCCTGTCCGATCCTGAAAGTGGCGCTGTCCGCCGCGCCCGCTCGTCCGCGCCCAGCGCAAGCCGGACTCTTTCAGCCCATCTCTCCCGACCCTGAAAAATTGGAGCTAACCGTCGCCCGCCTCGCCAATCTCGTCGGCGATTCCAATATCGGCTCTCCCGAACTTGTCGACACGCATCGCCCCGGCGAATTCCGCCTCAGCCGGTTCCTGCCTCAGCGGGAGGATTTTCTCCGCGCAAATCATCGCCCCTCGACCGCCTTCCGCATTTTTCGTCCGCCGTTGCCGGCAAAAGTGGACCTGCGCGACGCGCGCCCCGTGCTTGTCTCCTTCAACGCCCTGCGCGGCGACGTGATCGCCGCCTCCGGCCCGTGGCGCACTTCCGGCGATTGGTGGCGCGAAAACACATGGCAGCACGACGAATGGGACCTCGAACTCCGCTTCGAGCCAGCCCACAATCCGCATCGCGATCGCAGTGCAAGCCTCGCCAAAAGCCCCCAACAAAGTGTGTGTGTAGGCATTTATTGCATCTATTTCGACTCGCTCCGCCAGGGCTGGTTCGTCCGGGGAATTTACGATTGATGTACACCGAACTCCACGCCCGCTCCGCTTTCAGTTTTCTCGAAGGCTCGGCAACGCCCGAGGAACTGGCCGCCGTTTGCGCCGCCAACGGCATGAGCGCCATGGCGCTTCTCGACCGCGACGGCGTCTACGGCTCTCCGCGCTTCCATCTCGCCGCCAAAAAGCTTCCTCTCCAGGCCCATATCGGCGCCGAAGTCACCTCACCGGAAGGCTGGCGCTACGCCTTGCTCGTCGAATCGCAGGCGGGTTACCAGAATCTCTGCCGCCTGATCACGCGCATGAAATTGCGCGCAAAAAAAGGCGAAGGCCACGTCTCGCCGGAAGAAATCGCCGCCAGCTCGCCAGGCCTCATCTGCCTCACCGGCGGCGACGAAGGTCCGCTCGCGCACGCCCTAGCGAACGGCGGAATCGCAGCCGCCACCGCAGCCGTCAACCAGCTCTGCGAGCACTTCGGCCGCGGCAATGTCTACGTCGAATTGCAGCGCCACTTTTGCCGCGAAGAAGAAGCCCGCAACCAGGCCGCCCTCGAAATCGCGCGCCAACTGCATTTGCCCTTGCTCGCGACCAACGGCGTTTGCTACGCGCAACCCCCGCAGCGCGAAATTCTCGATGTGTTCACCTGCATCCGCCACC
>CAZRKW010000269.1:1424-5542 GCA_964600355.1 uncultured Acidobacteriaceae bacterium | reverse complement strand
TCCGGGCGTTTGATTCGATTGACAACGCGCCGGAAGAGCGCGAGCGCGGAATCACGATCGCGGTATCGCACGTCGAATATGAGACGGCCAACCGGCACTATGCGCACATCGACTGCCCGGGCCACGCCGACTACGTGAAGAACATGATCACCGGCGCGGCGCAGATGGACGGAGCGATCCTGGTGGTGGCGGCGACCGACGGACCAATGCCGCAGACGCGGGAGCACATTCTGCTGGCGCGGCAGGTAGGCGTGCCGGCGATTGTGGTGTTCCTCAACAAGTGCGACATGGTGGACGATCCCGAGCTGCTCGAGCTGGTCGAACTGGAAGTGCGCGAGCTGCTCAAGATGTACCAGTTCCCAGGCGACACGATACCGGTGGTTCGCGGATCGGCGCTCAAGGCGCTCGAAGGCGACGAGAAGTGGGAGAAGTCGGTGCTGGAGTTGATGGAGGCGGTCGACAAGCACATCCCGCTGCCGCCACGCGACGTGGACAAGCCGTTCGCGATGCCCATCGAAGATATTTTCTCGATCTCGGGCCGCGGCACGGTGGTGACGGGGCGGATCGAGCGCGGCAAGGTCAAGGTGGGTGAAGAAGTCGAGATTGTAGGCTTCCGTCCGACGACGAAGAAAACGGTGACGGGCGTGGAAATGTTCCGCAAGCTGCTCGATGAGGGCATGGCGGGGGACAACGTAGGGCTGCTGCTGCGCGGTACGGAGAAAGATGAAGTGGAGCGCGGGCAGGTGCTGTCGAAGCCGGGTTCAATCCTACCGCACACGAAGTTCAAGGCCGAAGCGTACGTGTTGACCAAGGAAGAAGGCGGGCGGCACACGCCGTTCTTCACGGGCTACCGGCCGCAATTCTACTTCCGGACGACGGACGTGACCGGAGACGTGAAGCTGCCGGCGGGCGTGGAAATGGTGATGCCGGGAGACAACGTGTCGGCGGAGATCACGCTGATCACGCCGGTAGCGCTCGAGAAGGGATTGCGGTTTGCGATTCGCGAAGGCGGCCACACCGTGGGCGCCGGAGCCGTCGCGGAGATCGTCGAGTAAACATGGCCAACGGGGAAAAAATTCGCATTCGTTTGAAGGCGTACGATCACCGCATTCTCGATCAGTCGACGCGGGAAATTGTCGACACGGCCAAGCGCACCGGAGCGGAAGTGGCGGGACCGATTCCTCTGCCTACGGTCATCAACCGCTGGACGGTGCTGCGGTCGCCGCACGTGGACAAGAAATCGCGCGAACAGTTTGAGATGCGCACGCACAAGAGGCTCATCGATATTCTGGAGCCGACGCCGGATACGGTCGACGCGCTCATGAAGCTTGATCTGCCGCCGGGCGTCGATGTCGAGATCAAGGCTTTCGGGCGGGAACACGCGACCAAGTAACGCATCCCGAACGTTGGGATTCGCTGGGAAACGGTAACTACGAAGGAAAGAGCGAGAGATGGCGGTCAACGGAATACTCGGAATCAAGCTGGGAATGACGCAGGTCTTCGCCGAAGACGGCACGGCCGTGCCGTGCACGGTCTTGCAGGCTGGCCCGTGCGTGGTGGTGCAGCGCCGCACGAAGGATAAAGACGGCTACGACGCGGTTCAGCTGGGCCTGGTGGAATTCATCAAGCCCCAGCGCGTGAACAAGGCTCTGACGGGCCATTTCAAGAAGGCCAACGTCGCACCGATGCGCTACGTCGGCGAGCTGCGCACCAACGACTCAAAAGATGAAACCAAGGCTGGCGACCGCGTGCTGGTGGACGGTTTCCAGGTCGGCGAGCTCGTGGACGTAACCGGCGTAAGCAAGGGCAAGGGATTTCAGGGCGGCGTGAAGCGCTGGCACTATCGCGGCGGCGACGCGTCGCACGGGTCGATGCACCACCGCGCTCCTGGTGGAATTGGCGCCAGCTCGTTCCCGTCGCGCGTGTGGAAGGGCCAGCACTTTCCCGGCCACATGGGCAACGAGCGCAAGACGACGAAGAATCTCCGCGTGGTGAAGGTGGACACCGACGAAAATCTGCTGCTGGTGCGCGGTTCGGTGGCCGGTCCGGCGGGCAGCTATATCTTTATTCGCAAGGCGAAGAAGTAGCTTAGGAAACGGCGAGAGACGACGATGCCAGTTGTGGACGTGAAAAACCTGGATGGCAAGACAGTCGGTCAGGTGGATTTGGCCGACGATGTGTTTGGCGCGAGGGTGAACGAGCACCTGCTGCACGAAGCGGTTCGGCATTACCTCGCGGGCGAGCGTGCCGGCACGCATAAGACGAAGGACAAGAGCGAAGTCAGCGGCTCCGGCAAGAAGCTCTGGAAGCAGAAGGGAACCGGCCGCGCGCGCGTCGGGTCGATCCGGTCGCCGTTGTGGCGCCACGGCGGCACGGTGCACGGACCGGTGCCGCGCAGCTACGAATATGCGCTCCCGAAAAAGATGGTGCTGGGCGCGCTGCGTTCGGCGCTGTCGGCAAAAGTCGCCCAGCAGAAGTTGACGATCGTCGACGGCTGGGCTCTTGAATCGCATAAGACCAAGGCGTTCCGGCAGTCGCTAGACAAGCTCGATGGCACCAAGACGATTCTGCTCGTGTCAAACACGTCTGACGTCAACCTCGAGCGGGCCAGCAGGAATCTGGAAGGCGTCACGCTGGTGGCTTCGACGCACCTGGAGCCGTACGATTTGCTGCGGCACGACCGCCTGATGCTTTCCCGGGAAGCGGCCGTGCGGCTGAGCCGCGCGCTTTCCGCGGTGAAGAGCGAGTCCGAAGCTCCGATTCAGATCGAGCCGGCTTCGCGCGTGAAGGCTGAACCCAGCGAGCCCGCCAAGCCAAAAGCGGCGCCCGTGAAGGCCAAGCCGCAGGCAGCGCCTAAGGCCGCCAAGAAGGCGGCTCCGACCAAGGCGGAAGCTAAAGAAAAGCCGAAGGCCAAGCCCAAGGCGAAAAAGGAATAGGTTATGGCGACGAGGCTTTACGAAATAATCCGGCGGCCGATCATCACCGAAAAGGGCCTGGCCGTGAAGGAAACGCAGCACACCGTGGTTTTTGAAGTGGCGGCCGATGCCACCAAGACGGAAGTAAAAGAAGCGGTGCAGCGGATTTTCAAGGTCAAGGTCGACCGCGTGCGCACCGCCATTTACCACGGCAAGTTTCGCCGCCGCGGGCGCGCCGAAGGTTTCCGCAGCGATTGGAAGAAGGCGTACGTGAAGCTGGCGCCCGGCGAGAAGATGATCGAATACGCGGAGAATCTGTAGCGGAATCTGGTACCGGGACGGTTTCGGAAGGCGAATCCGTTCTTTGGAAGGCTCGAGGCAAGCAATGCCATTAAAAACATTTAAACCGTACACACCGGCGCGGCGCTTCCTGACCATGCTCGATAAGAGCGAGATCACCAAGCAGTCGCCGGAAAAGTCCCTGACGGAATCGAAGAAGCGCACCGGCGGCCGCAATTCCCACGGAGAAGTCACGTCGTGGCATCGCGGCGGTGGCCACGCCAAGCGCTACCGGTCGATCGACTTCCGCCGGGACAAGACGGGAATCCCGGCCAAGGTGGCCTCGATCGAATACGACCCGAACCGCTCGTCGCGCATCGCGCTGCTGCATTATGCCGACGGCGAGAAGCGCTACATCCTGCAGCCGGTGGGTCTCGAAGTCGGCATGACGGTGCAGAACGGCGAGGGCGCGGACATTCTTCCCGGGAACGCGATGAAGTTCCGGCACATTCCTCCCGGCACCATGGTTCACAACCTGGAACTGTTTCCCGGCAAGGGCGGCCAGGTGGTTCGCGCGGCTGGTGGCGCGGCGCAGCTGTTGAGCAAGGAAGGGGAAACCGCCCTGGTCAAGCTGCCCTCGGGCGAGACCCGGAAGTTCAGCGTCGATTGCATGGCCACGATCGGGCAGCTCGGTAACGTGGATCATGAAAATGTCACCTACGGGAAAGCGGGCCGCACGCGTTGGCACGGAAAGCGTCCAACGGTGCGCGGCGTGGCGATGAACCCGGTGGATCACCCGCACGGCGGCGGTGAAGGCCGTGTGAAGGGCAACCACCCGCAAACTCCGTGGGGATTCCCAACCCTGGGCGCTAAGACGCGCAAAAAGCGCAAGAGCGACCGGATGATTGTGGAACGGCGGAAGCC
>CAZRKW010000269.1:0-1324 GCA_964600355.1 uncultured Acidobacteriaceae bacterium | reverse complement strand
AAACCCGGCGCGGCGGGGGAATCGAGGATCAGATGGCAGCTACACGATCGTCTCGACGTGCAACACGCCGCACCGTTCGTCCGCGAAAAGTGGTTTCGCGGAGGCCTTTAAAATCGGCGGGAAAGCCGCCCGCGAAGCCGGTGGGCAGGGTTGGTTCGAAGCTGGCGCCCGCGCCGCAGGTGCTGCTGCGTTTCTGCCGCAGCGGCTGGGCGGTGATTGTGGACAAGATACCGAACGCGCAGGGCACCCGGTTTGTTTGCCCGTTTTGCCCGCTTTCGCACCGCGTTTCGGGCCCGGTCCGCGGGTTTCGCAAGATGCGCCGGCCGCAATGGATCAAGCTGCGCCGCGTAGAGGAATAGAGGAGTAGAGGAAAGATGCCGCGTTCATTGAAGAAGGGCCCTTTTATCGACGATCACCTGCGGGTGAAAGTCGAGGGGATGAATTCGCGAAACGAGAAGAAGGTCGTCAAGACGTGGTCGCGGCGGTCCACCATTCTGCCGGACATGATCGGCCACACCATCGCGGTGCACAACGGGCGGAAATTTATCCCCGTGTATATCACCGAGCAGATGGTGGGGCATAAACTCGGCGAGTTTGCTCCCACGCGAAGTTTCAAGGGGCACGCAGTGAAAGCGGCCCTCGAAAGGGCGGCTGGTGCTGCACCGGCGGCAGGCGCGGCCCCCGCAGGCGGCGGAGCCGGAGCTCCCAAGGGATAGCGCAACAGCGTAAGGAAAAGGCATAAACGATGGCGACGGCAACAACAGAGACGACAGGTCAGATTGAAGGCACGGCAATCGCGCGTTTTGTGCGCGTGTCGCCGCAAAAGGCCCGGCTGGTGATCGATTTGATCCGCGGCCAGCGCGCGGAAGAAGCTTTGCAGACGCTGCAGTTCACCAAGAAGCGCATCGCCAAGGACGTGGCCAAGACGCTGCGCAGCGCCATCGCCAACGCGGAGCGCAAGGCGGACGATTCCGGCGCGTCGCTCGACGTGGATGCACTCTACGTCACGCACTGCTGCGTCAACGAAGGTCCGCGCTGGAAGCGCATGCGTCCTGCGCCGATGGGTCGCGGCTTCCGTTACCAGAAGCGCACCAGCCACATCGAAGTGGCCGTGTCCGAGCACCTGCGGGCGGCCGCCAGCCGCGCCGCGGCAGTCGCGGCGGAAGAGCAGTCGTCCAAGGGCGTGCGCGGCGCGGTTCGCAAGGCTCGCAAGGCCATCGAGAAGCGCGCGAAAGAATCGCAGAAGAAGAAGTAGGAGAGCGGGAGGCCAGTTTGGGGCAGAAAACACATCCGTACGGATTTCGGCTGGGCTACAACAAGGGCT
>CAZRKW010000268.1:0-5555 GCA_964600355.1 uncultured Acidobacteriaceae bacterium | reverse complement strand
AAATACCTAGAAGAAACACGAGGCCCACCTGCACGAAGCGCTCTTTTATAGACACGCTCAAATCGCGACGCAGGATTCCTTCTACGGCCAGCATCAGCACATGGCCGCCGTCCAGCACCGGTATCGGGAATAGATTGAGCAAGCCGAGGTTCAGGCTGATCACCGCCATGAGCCCGAGAAGCGTCATAGGACCGCGCTGAGCCGCCTGCCCGGAGACGCGGGCGATACCCACCACGCCCTGCAATTCACGGATCGAAACTTTGCCGCTGAAAAGGCCGCCGATCACCTGGACGATCTGGCGCATGTTCAAATACGTCTCGATGGTGGCGTCCTTGGCGGCGGAGACGGGCCCCTCGCGCTCAAAGGCATCGACAGTTCTTGGCGAAACTCCAATTTGATAGACGCTTTGGCCGTCCGATCCCATCCCTTGAATGGGAGCGATCGTGAGGGGCAGGTCTTTTCCGTCACGTCGGACCACCAGATCAATCGCGCGGCCGTCGGACTGGCGCACCGCGTCCACAAGCTGATACCAGGTGGAGACGGCTTTTCCATCGATCGACACCACAAGGTCGCCGCCTCTTAACCCGGCTTTCTCGGCGGGAAAGCCGATGGCGACATCGTCGACCACCGGCGTCAGCTTCGGATAGCCGACCAGCGAATCGGCGGAAATCAGCTTGTTGGGAATCGGGATCGAGAAAGTCTGTTGAGAGCTGCCGCGTTCGACGGTGACAGAAAGAGTGCTGCCGGGAGTGGCCTTATTGACGCGCGAAAGCACCTTCTCCCAGGTCGGCGTCTTCTCGCCGTTCACCGCGACGATGAGATCTCCTGCCTCGACTCCCGAGACAATCGGCGGGTTGGTGGGGACGGCGACGACGACGGCCGCTTGCCGGAGGTCCGGCTCATACGGCACGCCTACCAGGCCGTATATTCCCCAGAAAATCAGGAAGGCCAGCAGGACGTTCATAGCCGGCCCCGCGATGGCGATTACCACCCGCTGCCAGCGCGGCTTGGAAAGATATTCGTAATCGGCGCCGGTGCGCTCTTCCACCACATTGTCACCGGCCATGCGCACGTAGCCGCCAAAGGGGAGCGCGCTGAGGCGGTAGTCGGTATCGCCGCGCTTCACGCCAAAGAGGCGCGGACCAAACCCAAAAGAGAATACGTCGACGCGCACGCCAAAAAGCTTGGCGGCGATGAAGTGTCCCCACTCATGGACAAAAATCATAATGCCGAGAACAATGGATACGGAGATGAGATCTCTGAGGAAACTCGACATGAAGCCCTCGACGCCTATTCTAGAAGAAAACCAGCATTTTTAAAAATTCTCAGATCTAAGCCGCGGACCAAAGAGCCAACTACAGCCCGCCACCGTCTGACGACAACATTTGAGATGCGCGAAAGCAGGGCTATGACGCAAGCCGCTTCGCCGCTTCTCCCGCCAGCCGTCGCGCTTCGGCATCTGCCGCCAGCACGTCGTCAATGGAATGCAGCGAAGTTCGCGGCATCGCCCCAAGAACCGCTTCGATCACGGCGGGAATCCCCGGGAACGACAGCCTGCCTTCTAGGAAAGCGGCCACCGCGATCTCGTCGGCGGCATTCAACGCGCACGGCAACGGACCACCCTCACGAAGCGCCGCCATCGCGAGCGCCAGGCACGGAAACTTGCCCGGCGGAACTTCTTCGAAATCGAGCTGGCGCAAAGTCGACCAATCCAGCGCGCAACTGTTAGACGCCACGCGCTCCGGATACGTTAGCGCGTATTGCAGGGGCATGCGCATGTCGGTGGGTCCCAACTGCGCGAGAATAGACCCGTCCACGAATTCCACCATGGAATGAATTGTCGACTGCGGATGAATCACCACATGGATCTTGTCGAGATCCATGCCGAAGAGCCAGCGCGCCTCAATCACTTCGAAGCCCTTGTTCGTTAGCGTGGCGGAGTCGATGGTGATGCGCTGACCCATTTTCCAATTCGGATGCGCCAGGGCCTGGGCGGGAGTCACGTTGGCCAACTGCGAGACAGGGGTCGATCGAAACGGGCCACCGGAGGCCGTAAGCACCAGGCGCCTTACCTCCTTGTAATCGCCGGCGCGAAGACACTGGTGCACGGCGTTGTGTTCGCTGTCCACCGGGAGAAGCGCGACGCCGTGCCTCTCGACCGCCGCCATGACCACTTCGCCGGCGGCCACCAGAACTTCCTTGTTCGCAAGCGCTATGTTCTTGCCGTGTTCGATCGCTTTATACGTCGCGGGCAGTCCCACCACACCGACGGCGGCAGAAACCACCGTGTCCACGTCAGGATGTGTGGCGACGCGCTCGATGCCCTCGGGGCCAAAGAGGATTTCGATGGGCTCCGCGTGCCGCTGGCGATGAATCGCGGAACAGAGTTCTCGCGCCGCTTCTTCCGTGGCGACGGAAACCAACTTTGGACGATGTCGCGAAATCTGTTCCGCGACGAGCGCTACGTTGGCGCCGGCCGAAAGGGCCGTGACTTCGAATCGCCCCGGGAGAGAATCGACCACACTGAGACACTGCCGGCCAATCGAGCCGGTGGAACCCAGAATCGAGATTCTTTTCATGCAGGGATAATTTTATAGAGGTTCGCCGGAATTTGCGAATCGCGCGTCAGAGGGATAGGGGTCGAGAAGTATTAGCGCGGCGTCAAGAACCACTGGTATGCGGCCCACACGACCGGAGCGGCAAGAATCAGGCTGTCGATACGGTCGTACATTCCTCCGTGGCCGGGCACGATGGAGCCCGAATCCTTCACCGAAGCCCCGCGCTTGAAGGCCGATTCGATCAGGTCTCCCATCTGCCCAGCGGCATTGCCCAAGCCCGCGACGATCATCATGTTGACAATGTCGATCTCCATCCATCGCGCGAACAGAACGCCCACGAGAAGCGACGCGAACAGATTGCCCAGCGCGCCTTCCCAGGTTTTCTTCGGACTCAGAGCAGGCGCCATGGGCACACGGCCCAACCCCTTCCCAACAAAATAGGCCAGCATATCGCCGGCCCAGATAAGACAAAGCGTGAAGAGAACCAACTGGCGGCCCACGATGGGTATTTCATTGATGCGCACCAGATAGCTGAAGGGAAAAACAACGAACACGAGCGAGGCCGCACTGACGGACGCGGAAGGAAGCACCTCCTGCAGCGAACCGCGCGTGGCCAGCCCCAGGGATACGCAGCCAAACAGAAAGATCAGCAGCACCGCATCCAACGGAAGGAGTCCGCCCGCCGCGTTGCGAATGAGCGCGACGCCTTCGCTTACGGAGTGTGTCTCGACACGGCCAAGCGAATACTGCGCATAAAATAGCAGGATCGAACATGCCAGGGTCCACTTGCGGTAAGGCCGCGCGCCCAGGCGCTCGCCGAGATCGAAGAATTCCACCAGGGCAAGTCCCCCGACCAGTGCCGCCGCCCCGGCAAGCACCAGCGGCGGAGCAAACCACACCAGGGCCACAACCGCCGGAATCAGAACCGCTGCCGTAACAATACGCAGGAGCATTGCGCCGGCCTAGGCCTTCCCCGCCGCGGTTCGCTCGCGCGGTGAGCCAAGGCCGCCGTAGCGGCGTTCGCGCTTCTGGTAGTCGACGAGCGCTTCGAGCAGGCGGGCGCGGGAGAAATCGGGCCACAGCACCTGCGTCACGTAAATTTCCGCGTAGGCAATCTGCCAAAGCAGGAAGTTGCTGACGCGCACTTCCCCGCTGGTGCGAACGAGCAAGTCAGGATCGGGCAGCCCGGCGGTGTAGAGATGCTCGGAGATCGATTGCTCGTCGGCCTTGAAATCGGAGAGGCCATTCGAGCGCGCCTGATCGAGAAGCGCGTTGAACGCGTCCACGAGTTCCGCGCGGCCGCCATAGTTGAGCGCAAGAATCAGGCGCATGCCGGTGTTGCCGGAGGTGAGCCGCACCCCTTCGGCCATGTCGTCGCGAACCGATTGCGGGAGATGTTCGGAGCGCCCAATGAACATGAGGCGGATATTGTTCTTCTGCATGGTGGGGAGTTCGCGCTTCAGGTATTCGCGCAGGAGGCGCATCAGGAATTCCACCTCGGCCTGCGGGCGGCGCCAGTTTTCGAGAGAAAAGGCGTACAGCGTGAGGCAGGGGATGTGAAGGCGCGAGCAGCTCTCGATGATCACCCGGGCGGTCTTCACGCCTGTGCGGTGTCCCGCGACGCGCGGCAGATGGCGGCGCTGCGCCCAGCGTCCGTTGCCGTCCATGATGATGGCGAGATGCTGCGGGAGCCGCTTGGGATCCAGTTTGTCGAGAAACTCCGCTTCCTCGCGGGTCGGGTCTTGGAGAAGCTCTGTCGTTTTCACCGGCAATGGCTCGAAGGAACCGCGAGGCAAGGCGACACCGGCGATGCCCCGCAAAGAAGAAAAAGCCTAACAGCGAATAGTTCGAACGGCAAGACAGACTGCGCTCAGCCCAGGCCGGCGGACGAAGGCTCGAAGATCGCCGCATACACAAGAATCACCGTGAGAACAATCATGATGATGCTCGCGGCCCACGCGACGATATTAAAAGCCAGCGTGTTGGTGTGCTCCCCCATCAGGTCGCGGCGGTTGATCAGCATCAGGATGAAAATAAGGACGACCGGCAGCCAGATGCCGTTGGCCACCTGAGAAAACACTAGGATCTTCAGCAGCGGCACCCGAGGAATCAAAATGATGCCCCCGCCGACCACGATCAGCCCCGTATAGAGCGAATAGAACGCGGGTGCCTCCGTCAATTTGTTGTCGAGGCCGGCTTCGAAGCCGAGACCTTCGCAGATCACGTGAGCCGTGGAAAGCGGAAGAATTGAGGCGGCGAAAAGCGATGCGTTCAGCAAGCCGAACGCGAAAAGGCTTCCCGCCCATTTCCCGGCCAGCGGCTTGAGCGCCTGCGCGGCTTGCGCGGCGTCGGTGATGTTGGTGAGGCCGTGGGCGTTCAGCGTGGCGGCGCAGCATACGATGACGAAAAACACGATGACCATGCACGAAATGCTGCCGACCAGCACGTCCATGCGCGCGTGCTTGTACTGGCGCGGGCCCACGCGCTTCTCCACGAATCCAGCCTGCAGGTAGAA
Source organism: uncultured Acidobacteriaceae bacterium (assembly GCA_964600355.1). Taxonomy (GTDB): domain Bacteria; phylum Acidobacteriota; class Terriglobia; order Acidiferrales; family UBA7541; genus Palsa-295. Next base: position 482 of record CAZRKW010000268.1, on the reverse strand, counting down.
AAACTGCCAGGGGGCGATGGTGGTGCCGATGAGGGCCGTCAGCATCAGCAGGTAGCCCGAGTTGAAATGGATGCTGGGTGCCACGGTTTCCTTTGCGGCGAGAAGCCAGTCGGGCTTGGCGAGCACCGCCGAAACGATGTACGAAAGGTAGAAGCCGCACGCGACCAGGAAAATCTTCTCCACCTGCCGGGCGCTCCCGCGCACGACCAGGACCCAGACCGCTATGGCGGCCAGCGGCACCGAAATGTACTTGCTGACGCCAAAAATTTCCATGGCCGCGGCCACGCCCGCGAATTCCGCAACGGTATTGCCCAAATCGACGGCGAGGGCCGCCAGCATCACGAAGAAGGTCGAGCGGAAGCCGAATTCCTCGCGGATCAGGTCGGAGAGGCCCTTGCCAGTCACCACGCCCATACGGGCGCACATCTCTTCGCTGACGTAGAGGGCGATGGTCATGGGAATCAGCGACCACAGCATGGTGT
>CAZRKW010000267.1:0-5576 GCA_964600355.1 uncultured Acidobacteriaceae bacterium | reverse complement strand
CGACAAGCCCATCGAAATCCGCACCACGCGAAAGCGCGCGTAAAGGGGAATCATGTCGCCACCAACAGATAAACGCGAATTGATCGCTCGCCGCGTCGCGCAGGAAATGCGTGACGGCGATTACGTCAACCTCGGCATCGGCTTGCCCACGCTCATTCCGAATTTCCTGCCGCCGGGAGTGGAGGTCGTCCTGCAATCGGAGAACGGCATGCTGGGCATCGGGCCCTATCCTTACGAAGGCGAGGAAGACCCCGATCTCGTGAATGCCGGCAAGGAGACCATCTCGGAAATCCCGGGCTGCTGCTACTTTTCGAGCGCCGAGTCGTTCGCGATGATCCGGGGCGGACGCGTGGACGTCACCGTGCTCGGCGCGCTGCAGGTGGATGAAAAGGGCAACCTCGCCAACTGGGCCATCCCGGGCAAAATGCTCAAGGGCATGGGCGGCGCGATGGACCTCGTGGCGGGCGCCAGGCGCGTCATCATCGCCATGGAGCACTCCACCAAGGAAGGCGAGCACAAGATCGTGAAGCTGTGCAATCTGCCGTTTACCGGGCTGGGCGTCGTGAACCTGATCGTCACCGAACTGGCCGTGATCGAGGTCACTCCGCAGGGCCTGCTGCTGCGCGAAGTGGCGCCTGGCGTCACGCCGGAGGACGTTCAGAAGGCCACCGAGCCCACGCTGCAGCTTGCGCCGGACCTGCAAACCATCGCGGTCTAAACGAAACCCGGTACGTAACGATTTTTGCCGATGCGTGTTACCTTTCGGCTCCCCACGCATGGCGCGGTTGCTGCCCCTGCGGTACCATGAATCATCACCGGAAAATCGCTGGAGAATCGTCCAAGGAGACGTGATGGAGCCGCACTCGATTGTCGTGGTGAGCCTGCACAGCCCCAAGGAGCGCGTTTGGGGCGAGCTAGTGGACATTTCGAATGCTGGCGTCACCGTGCGGGGCATCGATCTTGGGTCTTTTGACGACTTCGTGAGCCAGGTGCTGCATCCGGAAGGCGACCGCATCGGCCTGCCGACGCTTTTTTTCCCCATGCTGCGCATCGAGCGCATCGCCCTCGACGAGCCGCGCGGCTCCATTCCTTCCATGGCGGAAATGTTCGCAAAGAAAGTAGGCCGCTCGCTCGAGGACTATCTGGGGCAGTTCGCCTGAGCGCGCGGCGGCCCAATGCCTGGAAAAGCCGCTGGAAAAGCGGCTGAAAATAAAATGAAGAGCCGCATTCTGACAGTCCCCAACCAGCTCACGTTCCTGCGGCTCGCGTTCCTTCCTTTTTTTATCATCGCGATCAAGTACGACGACTTCCGCGCGGCGCTCGCGATTTTTCTGGTGGCGGGATTAACCGACGGCCTCGATGGCCTGCTCGCCCGCGAATTGAATCAGAGAACGCCGCTGGGCGCTTATCTCGATCCCATTGCCGACAAATTGCTGCTCTCTTCGTCCTATTTCGTGCTGGCGCTGACGGGCAAGATTGCCTGGTGGCTCGCGATCCTGGTCCTCGGACGCGACGTTCTGCTTCTGGTCGCCTGCGCCACGATTCTTCTCACCATCGGCTACCGCCCCTTCCCGCCCAGCGTGTGGGGAAAAGCCACCACATTCTTCGAGCTATCGCTGATCTTCCTGGTTCTGGTGCTGGCCGTCTGGAACAACAATTTCCTATGGTTTCTGCGGACCATTTGCCCGTATTTTGTGGCGACATTCGTGATCGTTTCCGGCCTGCACTACAGCATCACGGTCTCCCGCCAGCTCCATGCGGGCTCCTGAACCAATACTAATCATCCCCGATCATCCCGTCTCCGATGGCAATTCAAATCGACCCTGTTGTATGCTCGCCGCATATCGCATGCCGAACCGCATCGTTGCCCTTATCCTCGCAGCCGTCGCGCTCACTGCCATGCCGCTTCGATCCTCGGTGTTTGCCGCTTCGCCGCACGATGAAAAAGCGCCGCCGGACCTTTCCGGCGTGTGGATGGAGAGGCAGGCCGTCGATACGCTGGGCGGCGCCGAACCTCCGATGCGCCCGGCTACCGAGGCTGCATACCGGGCGGCGAAGCCCGGCTACGGTCCTCATGCCACCGTCGATTCGCAGGATCCCACTTTGAGCTGTTTCCCCCCCGGCGTCCCGCGCATCATGCTGCTGCCCTTTCCCATGCAGATCGTGCAGACGCGCGACGAAACGCTCCTGATTTTCGAATACGATCACTTCGTTCGCCAGATCTATATGAATCGCAAGCTGCATCCCAAAAATCTCGATTCCACATGGATGGGAGATTCCATCGGCCGCTGGGATGGCGATACCCTGGTTGTTGACACGGCCGGCCTGAACGAAAAGACATGGCTCGATCAGTCGGGCCACCCGCACTCCAGCGCGCTTCATGTGCTCGAGCGCATCCGGCGCATCGACCACAACACGCTTGTGGACGACATCACCATCGACGATCCACAGGCGTACACAAAGAGCTGGACCGGACGTCAAACGTTTGTCTCGAAACCGGGCTGGCATCTGGAGGAATACGTCTGCGCCGACAATATCAATTTTCTCGAATACCACCGGAAGGAGGTCGGAGGCAGCAAATAGCGCACGCAGGCGCTCTGCGGAAAGGCGCGACAGGCGCACAACAGGACTCTCCTCCTAAATCCTATGCAGTGGGTAAAGAGATATTTCGCGGAAGTGCTCGCGATTCTGGCGATGGCCGGAGTGGTCGTCCTTCTCGCGGCACTCCAGTACCGGTGGACTGGCCAGATCAGCGGGATTGAGCAAAATCAGATGGAAGGCGCGCTCGATACGGCCGTCAAGCATTTCGGGCAGGAATTCTCCTTCGATTTTGAGCGCCTTTGCGAAAGCTTCGAACTCACACCCGACGCTTCGCCAAACGCTTTCGACGCCAAACTGCTCAATCGCTACACCTCCTGGATCAAAACCAGTTCCCAGCCCGGCCTGCTTGCCGGCTTGTATATCTGGAAGACGCAGGATGGCCGGAATGCTTCGCTCGAATCGCTCGGTTTGGACAGCAGGCGATTCGAAGAAATCGCCTGGCCGGAAAAGTTCGGCTCGCTCGCGGTGTATCTGAACCATCAGGCGGAGCGGCTTGCCGCGCCGGTCCCGGATCGCGAGGCCTCCTACTACCCGTGGATTTTTTACCGGGACTCGACCCTGCTCGTTCGCCCGCTCTTCGTGATTTCACCCGAGGGCACCGGAGGGCCGAATGGGAATGACTCGGCCGCGAATGCCAAGCCGGTGGGTTTTCTGATCGTCGAGTTGAATGGCGATTTTTTGCGGCGCGTGTACTTTCCGGAATTGGTGGAGCGGCATTTCGGAAAGCTTGATTTCGCGATCGCCGTCCGAAGCCCGCAAGCCCTGGCCCAGCCGGTCTATTTGTCGGACACCAGCTTTCCTTCGTCGGCGCAATCGCCGGATGCGGCATTGAACCTGTTCGATTCCGTGGCGGAAGAAGCGCGCCGGCGCGGGCGGCCCTCCGTCCGCGCCAGCGATCCCTCGATGCAGTGGCAACTGGTGGCGCAGCATCGTTCGGGATCCCTTGAGGCGGCCGTTGGATCGTGGCGCCGCCGGAATTTCGCGATCAGCCTGGGATTGCTAGCGGTGCTGGCCGGCTCCCTGGTTCTGATTTTTCTGGTGGCGCGGCGTGCCGAACGGTTCGCCAAATTGCAGATGGAGTTTGTTGCCGGGGTGTCCCACGAGCTGTGCACGCCATTGGCAGTAATCAATTCCGCGGTCGAGAACCTGGCCGACGGCGTCGTCGATAATCCCGCGCAGGTTCAGGAATACGCGGGAATCCTCCGGGAGCAGGGCGTGCGGCTCGAACGATTGCTCGACCAGGTATTATTATTTGCGTCTGCGAGATTCAACGGCTCGAAGCACGAACTCGGGACCCTTCACGTGGGTCCCATCGTCGAACAGAGCGTAGCCTTATCGGAGCCTGTGCTGCACGACGCAGGATTCGTCGTCGAAACAGCGGTGAATGCGGATTTGCCTGCCGTAATTGCGAATCCCGCCACGGTAAGCAAGTGTCTTGAGAATCTGATCAGCAACGCCATCAAATATTCCGGCCCGAAACGCTCGCTGGCGGTTCGCGCCGCGGCGGTTCAGGAAAGATCGCGCACCGAAGTGCAGGTCAGCCTTACCGACAACGGCATCGGGATTTCGCCGGCGGATTTGCCGCACATCTTCGAACCGTTCTACCGCGTGCAGTCCGTCCGAGAGGGGCATTCCCGCGGCGTGGGCCTCGGTCTTCACCTCGTGAAGCAGATGATGGAAGCGATGGGCGGCCGGGTAAGCGTTACGAGCGTCATGGGGCAGGGCTCGTGCTTCGTGCTGCATTTCCGGGCGGCGGTTTCAGCAGAGCAAAGCCAACAGCAGCCGGAATCCTCCGCTCAACTCCGGCGCCAAATTCCCGGCGGATAAGCGGGTGGATATGGATACGTGGGTATGGATGCAAGGATACTGATCGTCGAAGATGAACCCGGTCTGGTCACCGCGCTGCGAGACCGCCTGAAAAAAGAGGGATACGCCGTGACCGTCGCAAAGGATGGCACGGCCGGCTTTGACCTCGCCTCCCGCGAGCGGTTCGACCTGATCATCCTGGACCTCATGCTGCCGGGCCAAAGTGGCTTGACCATCTGCCAAAAGCTGCGGCAGAAAGGGTCTGCCGTTCCCATACTGATGCTCACCGCGCGGCGCCAGACCATGGATAAAGTCGTGGGACTCCGAACCGGCGCGGACGACTACCTCACCAAGCCATTCAAGATGGCCGAACTTCTGGCGCGAATCGACGCGCTGCTCCGCCGCGCTGGACACGCGGCGTCCGCCGGCAGCTCACTCTATGAACGAGGCTCCGTCCGGATCGATCTAAAGCGAACCGAAGTGACGCGCGAAGGTCATGTGGTTCCGTTGTCCGCCAGAGAATTTCAGTTGCTCGCCTATTTTGTGGAGCGTCCCGGCGAAACGCTTTCTCGCGAAGTGCTTCTGCGCGAGGTATGGGGCTATGACGCGACGCCTTCTACACGCACCGTGGATGTGCATGTCGCCTGGCTCCGGCAGAAACTGGAGAAGGATCCCAAGGATCCGCAGCTGATTCGAACCGTCGTGGGATTGGGCTATCGATTCGCGGATTAGACGCCGTTAAATCCGTGTTAAGAACATTTAACGCCCATTTTACGGCCTATTTGAAGTAACCGCGTCTATAATCCTCCTCACATTGAAAGGTGATGAATAGCACAGTTTTGGGTTCATGTTTATGTGCATGATTGCGCGAGTAGATTTGATTTCCTTGTGCCTGAAATAGAGGGGCCCGATGAATGTGATGAAAAGCCGCATGATGTTTCTGATGGGAATCGCCATACTGATGCTCGCGAAGGCCGGATCGGCGCAGGCGCCCGCCTTTCAGCCGGTGGGAACCGTACACCAGGTTATGGTCGGGATGGTGGCGCCCGCGTCGGACGTGATTTTCGCGGTGCCGAATCGCGCCCCCAAAGATGATAAGGAATGGGCATCCGTCCAGAACAGCGCGCTGATTCTGGCCGAAGTCGGAAACCTGCTGATGATCCCGGGCC
>CAZRKW010000266.1:0-5603 GCA_964600355.1 uncultured Acidobacteriaceae bacterium | reverse complement strand
TTCTGCTCTACATCGTAGCGCTGTATTCCACGCAGGTGTTTGTGGGCGCATGGCTGGGGGAAAAACTGATGGGCGCCGGGATCGGCACGGGAGCGATGATCGGGCGGCTCGCGATTGGCCTGGCGATTTTGCGGCTGCTGCGGCTGATTCCGTTCGCGGGGCACTTGGTGGGGCTGATCGTAGTGCTGTGGGGGCTCGGCGCGCTGGTGCTGGCGATCCATAAGCGCATTCGCCCGCAGTTTGCTCCGGCCGCCGTCTGAGGCGACGGCACAATTGCGGAGCGCCGGGTAATCGCTTCCGCTACAATCACCCTCTGCCCGGCCGTTTGCGATGTTGGGATTTGCCGGAACGAGGGGAACCTTCTTGAGCCTTGCGCCGCGCCTGCGGGAAATCCGCTCCGGCTTCGAGCGATCCTTCTGGATCGCGAACCTCACGGAGCTTTTTGAACGGCTTGCCTACTACGCCACGGCGGCCGTGCTCGCGATCTACCTCAACGAGCAGCTGCACTTTTCGAGCCAGCTGACCGGCTGGCTGATCGGCACATTCGGCCTCGTCGTATGGTTTCTGCCGATTCTTGGCGGCACGCTGGCGGACCGCTTTGGATTTCGCCGTGCGCTGATGTTCGCCTACCTGGTGATGACCGTAGGTTATTTTTTGCTGGGATCGCTCTCGGCCGCTTGGATGGAACCGCTGCGCCACGCGCTGGGCGACAAATGGTTGGTGCTGGCAATTCTGCTGGTGCCGGCGTTGGGGCCGGGCGTGGTGAAGCCGTGCGTGGCCGGAACAACCGCGCGGGCGTCTAGCGAAAATGTCCGCTCGCTCGGTTATTCGATTTACTACACCATTGTGAACATCGGGGGCGCGCTCGGGCCGATCATCGCGTGGCTGGTGCGGAAGCAACTCGGGCTGGGCATCGAAAGCGTGTTCCGCGTGGCGGCGGCCAGTGTCTTTCTGATGTTCTGGACGACGCTGTTTTTTTACCGGGAGCCGAACCGGTCCGGCGAGGAACAGGTGGCCAGCGTTTCGGCGGCGATCAAGAACATGTTCGTGGTGCTGGGCAACCGGCGGTTCGTGGCGTTTTTGCTGATTTCTTCGGGATTCTATATTGTTTTCTGGCAGGAATTTATTTCCGCGCCGCTGTTTGTCCGGAAATACATCAATGCGCAGGCGGATGTCGATCTGCTGTTGTCTGTAGATCCGATCGTGGTGATCTGTCTGCAGATTCTCGTGGCTTACCTGACGCGGACGATGCCGGCGATTCGCGCGATCGCTTTGGGCTTTCTTGTGACGGGGCTTTCGTGGGTGCTGCCAGCCATTCACCCGACGGTGCCCATGGTCGTCGCGAGCTTTGCGGTGCTGGCCATCGGCGAAGTGATCCAGGCGTCGCGCTATTACGAATATATTTCCCGGCTCGCGCCTGCCGGTCAGCAGGGCGTGTACATGGGCTATGCGTTTTTGCCGGTGGCGATCGGGTATTTCATTGCCGGCGGACTTGGCGGATATCTGCTGCACGAATTTGGAGATGTTCTGCGGCGTCCGCAACAAATGTGGTGGGTGATTGCGGCGATCGGCGCGCTCACGGCGGCGATGATGTGGCTCTACGACAAATTCATGAAGCCGGAAGTTGCCGCTCGCCCGGCGGCCTGATTGAATTGACCTAATTCAACATGCGGCGGATATTTTCGATGGCTTGCCGGGCTTCGGCGTGGCGCGGCTCGATGTTGAGGGCTTGCTGGAAGCATTCGCGGGCGCGGTTGATCATGCCCTTGGCGAGATAGATGCGTCCGAGATTAAAATGAGGGTAGTGGCGAGGTTCGTAGCGCGGCGCGTGGATGGCGCGCTCGAGCCAGGGGACCGCTTCGTCATACTTCTTGAGCGAGATTAAATACGCGCCGATGTCGTTGTAGGGATTGCCGAAATCGGGATCGACTTCGATGGCGCGCTTGCACTCTTCGATTGCGTCCTGCACTTTGCCCTGGAAGTGATACGTCCAGCCCAGGAATGTGTGCGCTTCCGCTGTGGGATGAATTTCCAGGGAGTGCTTGTATAGCTTGACGGCGCGGTCGAAGTCACCGCTCATCTGGGCGGCGTAGGCTTGCTGGAACAATTCCTGAGCGCGCTCGATGGGATCGGGAGATGACATTGGCTTTCTTTGCCGCCGCGGATCGGGCGCTCGCGGGTGAGGCAGTTGCTAAATGACTTTCTGCACGCCGGCTGCTGCGGCCATCTGGACCGCCTCGTCTGTTGTTACCAGCCGCGCGCCTAACCGCGTCAACTCTTCGAGCGTGCGGCGGCCTTCTTCGGGCTTGAGCGTTTCGATCGCGTCTTCCACGACGGCGACTTTGCATCCGCGCTCGAGCAGGCCCTTCGCGGCGCAGCGAACGCAGTATTCGGTGACTACGCCAAAAACGACGTATTCGGCGTCGCGTCCCCGGGCGTCGCCGATCCGCTGAACCAACTCGCTCGCCTTGGGATTATCAAAAGCATCGAGCGTCTGCTTTTCAAGCACGATCTGCGGGTAATCGACGACATTCGCGGGCAACGCAAACGATGCTTCGTTGGGAATCGTCAAATGCTTTTGCATCAAACCTTGTGGAAGAATGCGCGCGCCGGAAGTTCCCTTCACGCAATGCGGAGGAAACACTTTGAATTCGGGATCGTCGGGCGCGTGAGCATCGCCGCTCGACACGAGGAAAATGCCGTTTTCACAGGCTGCCCGCACCAACCGTTCGACGTTGGGAATTATTTTCTCCGCGCCGGGCACGTAGAGCTTTCCCCCGGGCAGCATGAAATCCGCCTGGACGTCGACTTCCCAGAAGATGATTTTGCGGGGCGTCATGTGCGGAGCACTCGATGCAACGGCCAACAGCTTCGAAGCTATTTTAGCGCAGGCGGCTCACGCGGCGGCGCACCTTTTCGAGCATCTTATCGAGCTGCTCGCTGTATCGCACGGAGTAGGTGGCGTTGCGATTCACCTGCCGGAAGCGAGCAGGCAGACGAGCGAGACCCTCCTTGCAGCGTTCGCGAAGCGCGTGGACTGGCTCCGCAGGGGCAACGCGCTGGCCAGCGCGCATCACCTGGACGAGGAGCGGCTCGCCTCCTTTGGCAGCTTCGTTCTCTCGCGCGATCTTGTCGTTCTTGAACTGGCCATCCGCGCCGGAAAAGCGGAAGACCTGTTTGCGCCCCGGGTAGGTGACCTTGGCGTGGCTGAACTTCGCGGCCTCGTGAATTTTTCCGCCGCGCTCGACTTCCACGAGCTTGTAGATCAGGTTCAAGTGAGGCGCGTCACCAGGGGTGCCCAGGGCGGTGCCGACTCCAAAGGCGTCAAGAGCGGCGCCCGCCGCGAGAAGCTTTTCGATCTTGTATTCGTCCAGATCTCCGGACGCGAAGATCTTCACATCTTTCCAGCCGGCGCGATCCAGCTCGCGGCGCACCCAACGGCTGTCTTTCACGAGATCACCGCTGTCGAGACGGATGCCGGCAGGCTTTCGTCCCATGGAGACGATTTTTTTCACGGCATTGCGCACGTCATAGGTGTCCACGAGAAGGACGGCGCCGTCGGGAAACGTATCCAGAAAGTGAGCAAATGCTTCGGCCTCATCTTCGTGAGCCATCACCCAGGAGTGCGCCTGCGTGCCGTAGGTGTTCAATCCGAACTGCTCGCCCGCGAGCACGTTGGAGGTTCCGACGCAGCCGCCGATCACGGCCGCGCGGGCTGCCAGAAGGCTGGCGAGGCCGCCGTGTCCGCGGCGCGCGCTGAAGTCGACCACGTCGCGCCCTTTCGCCGCGGTGACCACGCGCGCCGCCTTGCTCGCGATCAAAGTCTGATAGCTCAGCGTGGCGAGCAGATACGTTTCCATTATCTGCGCTTGCGCGATGGGAGCAACGACGCGCATCAGCGGCTCTCCGGCGAAAACCAGGGTGCCTTCCGGGACGGCCCACACGTCGCCGCTGAAGCGAAACGCCGCCAGGTATTCGAAGAATTCGGGGCGAATGTGGGCGAACAGCGGATGCCGCCGCAGATAAGCAATCTCATCGGTGGAGAAGTTTACGTTTTCGAGGTATTCCAGCGATTGTTCGAGGCCGGCGGCAACCAGATAATTGCGATGCGGCGGGATATTGCGAATGAAAAGTTCAAATGTGGCGATGGCATCGAAGCGGGTCTGCACGTAACCCGCCGCCATCGTCAATTCGTAGAGATCGGTAAGAAGGCCCGAGTATTCACGCATTCGTTTATGTAGGGTTGTCGCCGCCTGTCCCGCCGCGGGCAGGAATTCGGGAGACCCGCAAGCGGCTGTCAAACTTGTAGCTCGTTGAAAAAAGGCTTTGGCGCAGACTGAAAAGACAAAACCCCCAGGCGCCCGCCCACTTCTGGAATTGGACGCGCCTGGGGGTTTCGCCGCTAAACTCTGCGCCGGGTCACCTTACTTCAGAACGGCGTCTTTGAATGCCTTTGCCGCGCGCAAACGAACGACAGTCTTGGCCTTAATCTTGATTGCTTCGCCGGTGGCAGGGTTGCGGCCCATGCGCGCCTTGCGGTGTGCTTTCACAGCGCGGCCGATGCCAGGAATCACGAACTTACCTGCGCTCTTCGATTCCTTCACAGCCAGCTTGAATAGTTCATCAAAAAAAGCCGAGACCTGCTTCTTGGAGACCGGCTTTTCGGGGGTGCTGACCTTATCGGCCATGTGTGCAATGATTTTGGATTTGCTCAAGGGAGTTGCCATCGAATCTTATTTCCTCCTCAGATTGTATGTGCGGATTGATCCCGGCGTCCGGGATGCCGCGGGGAACTATAGCCGTCCTTCCCATCGAACGCAAGGAAAAACAACGAAAATCCCCGATAAAATGGGGCTTTCATCCATCCTGCCCCCGCTTGCCCGTTGCTACAGAGCCCCCAGTTGCTCATAAAACAACGCGACGGCCTTGATACCCCCGAAATAGTTTTCCAGGGCGATGTGCTCATCCGGGGCATGCGCGTTTTCGTCAGGCAATCCGAAGCCCAATAGGACGCACGGAACCTTGAAAGTATCGTGCATCTGGGTGACGAAGGGGATCGATCCCCCTTCGCGTATAAAAACGGCCTTTTTACCAAAACCCGCCTTCAGCGCATGGATAGCCTTCTGAAAGATGGGGTGTGAGTAAGGCGCGACCCAGGGCTTTCCGGTGCTCAGAACCTCGAATTTGCACGTCACCGTCTTCGGCAGCAGCTTGCGAATGTGGCGTTCGACCAGCTTGGCGATTTTCGAGGGGTCCTGATTTGGAACCAGACGCGTGGACAGCTTGGCATGTGCCTTCGACGGAATCACCGTTTTTGCACCCTCTCCGGTGTAACCGCCCCAGATGCCGTTGAGTTCCAGCGTCGGCCGGGTCCAAAGCTGCTCGACGATGGTATAGCCCTTCTCGCCGCAGAGCCCAGGGGCGCCGACCGTCTTGCGAAATTCCTTTTCTTTCCAGGGCAGTGCGTTGAGGGCTTTGCGCTCCTGGCGCGAGAGTGCCGCCACATCGTCATAGAAGCCGGGGACGGTTACCCGGAAATTTTTATCGTGCAGCTTCGCGATGGTCTCGGCCAGAATCGTGATCGGATTCGGCACTCCCCCGCC
>CAZRKW010000265.1:0-5609 GCA_964600355.1 uncultured Acidobacteriaceae bacterium | reverse complement strand
TTTTCGAGCAGAACGAGTGCCAGATCGCCGGGACCAACTGCGTGCCAACGACGGTAATTATTTCCACGCCGGATGGCACAACTCCTGCCGGTGGTGTTAATTCGCAGCCTGCAGTTTCTTACGACGGCCGCTTTGTGGCCTTTTCATCGACGGCCGCAAACCTTGGTGTCGCCTCGGGCGGCGTCCAGCAAGTCTACGTGCGCGATACATGCACGTTGGCGTCGACCACGACCACCACCACTTGCGTGCCCGCCACGCGCCTTGTTTCGACTCCCAATGGAACGTCGCCCGCGAACGGCTTGAGCGAAAGCCCCAGCATCAACCAGAGCAGCACGGGATCCGGACAGCTGATTGCGTTCGCGTCGCTGGCCTCAAATCTTTCCGCCAATGCCGCGAATGGCGTCGAAAACATTTACGTGCGCAACACCTGCAACACGGTTGCGTCATCGAGTTCGGCGTGCGCTCCCGGAACGGCCCTGGTGAGCCAGGCGGCCGGAACATCTCCGCCCGCTACAAACGGCAGCAGCTATGCCCCGTTGATCAGTTCAGACGGGCACACCGTCAGCTTCCTTTCGTTCGCAAGCAACCTGGTCGCGCACGATGCAAACGGTTTCGAGGATGTGTTCCTGGCCAGCTCGACGTTCTAACGCTCGGTCTCCCGCAAACAGCGGCAGTGGCGACTATCGAACGTTTGTTGGATTTGGCAACAGACGTAACGATAAGCTGGACGGGCTTGGGAGCGTGCCCGGTCCCTTTTCTCGGTAACCGTTGTCCCCGCGTTTGCAGCTCCCAACCCGCACTAGAAATGGTGAAGCGCGTGACGGATCGCCGCGATGGCTCAGAAGGTATATTTTCGGGGTACCGTGGTAGTAGTACTCAGTGGCCCGACGGGTGTGTCGGGGCGTTCGGAACGACGATTCGCAAAGTGATCTGCGTCGGCTTCTGCGAGTGGATGGAGACCCGCTTGGCCCACTCTGAATAAACACCGCGAGAATAAGCGCGCAAGTCGTACTGTCCCGTCGCAAAATGCGCGAATGCAAAACGGCCATCCGCGTCGGTGTGCGTGGCGTGGGGGTGCTGGCCGTCGGAGGTCTGCATCGTCACGGTCGCCCCCGAGATGGCGCCGCCATGCGCGTCAATTACCATTCCTTCCAGCGTGCCGACGCTAGTCCTCGCGTGCGAGCCGAAAGAAAAAACCAGAATCGCAACGACGATTAGAATGGGGCGTAAGCTTTTCATGACTCGCCTGTTCAGAAGCGCCATCAGGGAAGCTCGTTCGCAGGCGCACCACTGCGCCGCGCTTCATCCTGAAGGTCGGAGATCTTGCTGACAATTTCGTCGCGCTTCTTGCCGAGTTCATCCCGCTCTGCGGACCAATCGTCAACTCGCACGCTGTAAGGGCGAGTCGATTTTCTCGCATCTCCGGTCGGCTTGCCATCGATGGCTGCCTGGAGTGCGGCCATCTGCGCGTCGATCGGGGGAATTTTAGCCTGGAGCTTCGAAATCTGGTCGCGGTACCAGGCGGCATTCCTTTTCGGGGCGGACGCAAGCGCTTTTGCCGGTCTCGTTGCAGCGCCGGTCGAGCGGAAAGTGGAAATCGCCGGGTCCGTATGCAAACCGGATACGTCGTCGTTGGTCCACACCTTTTTCCCCGAGAGCGGCTCGGCGGTCGCCGAATTGGAAGCCGCCGGTTGAGAAGAATCGCGCGCCTGGGTCGATTCCGGGCTTTGGGCGCTCAAAGCCGTCCCGGGAGCGAGCACCAGGAACGCCGCAACAGAAAGCAGTACAGGACGGGGCATAACGCACCTCGTGAAAACTGCGAGAGACGTGTCTGCCTCTATTTTGGGCCTGTTGCAGCGGGAAAATTAAGGGATTTCAGCCATCGGTTTCGCAGTTGCCAACTCGTTCTGCACCAGGATCAAGGCCTCTTTCGGAGGCCCCACGCGATGGTAACGGCTGGCTTCCACCACCTGGTGTTCGTCGAAGGAGAAGAAGAATTTCCGGCCCCCGAAATCGTATTGGTAGCGCGTAGGCTCCCAAATCCCAGGGGCCACTTCGGCCTGGTCCATCGAAAAGATGCCGCCGCGGTAGACTTTTCCCAGAATTCCTCCGCCGAACGAAATATCACTCTTAATGTGCGCCTCCCCGCGAACCAGTTGATTGGTGCGCCGGTCCACCCAGGCCTTCGCCGTGATGTGCGAGAGCGCCTCCTGGAACATGGAGCGCGGATGAAAGTTTGGCTTAAGGTCCAGTTGAAAGACATCGCAGTCACGGCCGCTCAGGTTTTCCCGCCCTAACCACTTGGGCGTAAACGATTCGATCATCGTATCGATGAGTTCCGCGCGCTGTTGATTGCGCCGGTCGTATTTCTCATAGGCGGTCTTGGCGCGGGAGTCTTCCGGCCGGAGCATCAACTGCAGAACGTCTTCCCAGGCCTGCAGTTGCCGCCGGTAGTCGACGGGATCGGTGGGCGTGCCGTTTTCCTTCAGCAGGATCTTCAGCGTTCCCGTTCCGGTGGGCACTACCCGGAAAGTCCTGTCCTCGATCACATGCGGATTGGGCGCCCCGGTAAGATCGGTGTGCCGCTCGATGCGTTCGTATTGCTTGAGCGCTTCGTCGTCCCGATGCTGGTTCGCGGCCAGCGTCTGGGCGCGAGCGTTGATTTCCTCGGCGGTAGGAGGTGCAGCGGGCGAATCCTCCTTAGCGACGGGTTGAGGATGTGCGTGCCGGGCTTCGTTCGTCGTTTGGGCGCGGAGAGCCGTTGATGAGCATGTCAACGCGAACGCCCACGCGGCAATTGTCGTAGCAGAAAGAATCAGCTTTGCGACACGCCTGAACATCCGGGGCTCCCTGGTAGGATTCGCGGGCTGGGAAGCCGACCCTGAATTGAATTGTAACGGAATTCAGCCCGGCTCGGACCTGCATGCTTTCGATAAAGTCACGGGCAAGTTTTCAATGGAGGCCGGTGGTTTTCAGCTGCTTGATCACGATGGGACTGGCTGAATTTAGCCGCGACTTGCCGTCCGGCCCGAAGAAGTACGGGAAGCCGGCGGGATCCACCGGGATCCCGGCGATCATCCCGGCCTCTACCAGTTCCTGTGTCGAAGCGGGGTAATGTCCGAAGCGAGTTCGATACTCCGCCGCGAGTTCATCCAGATGCTCCTCGTCGTCCAGGGCCTTCAGAGCGTTCAGTTGCTCCGCAGCGGTTCTTTTGATGTTCGGGTCCTTCGTCGATTCGTATAGCTCGCTCCAGATCATGCGCGATGTTTCTATGGACCCGCCTTTTTGAGCGATGCGCGCCGCCATATATTTTGCCCACAGCGGCGCATCCGGATTCTTGCTGGCTTGCAGATAAGCGGCGGCGGCGTTTTTGTAGTCTTCCACCCGCCAGTAATAGAGAAACCCAAGATCGGCGTCCAGGCGCCACTCGCTCGGATTGGCGGCGATGCCGCGCTTGACCAGTTCGATGGCAAGATCGGGCCGGCCCGCTCCGCCTTCGCCCGTCTCCGCCAGGAAGACCGCGCCGAAGCGATACGCAGGCATCAGGTGTGGGTCGAGCGTAGTGGTCACGTCAAGCAGCGGCCAGAGTAAATCGAAATTCGCGCCGGGCACTCCCACCCGTGCGCCGTAATACTGCACGGCTCGGGTCCAGTAAATATCCGCCAGCAGCGAATCGTAACCGAGGCTCAGATTCTTCGCCGCCTGCCCGGACCGAAGCAGCAGCTCTTCCTGCTCGCGGGCGGTCGTTCGTGTCTTTGCGTCAATGCGCTGTTGGAGCCCGGCAATCGCGAGGAAAAGCACGGGGATGAGCGCAATTGCGCTCCAAACCGTCCGGTTTTGGCTGCGCAATGTCACTTGAGGTCGCGTCTGGAAAATACAGCCGAGGCGGCCAGCAGCAACACGGCAACGTAAAGAAGCGCATACGCGGTGTTCTGCGCCACCAGCGAAACCGGAACCGCTTCGCCATGCGACGCCGCGGCAATGGCGTTGAAGTTATGAAAATTCGGCAGCAGGTAATACAGAACGCGCGTTACACCCTTCAGAAATGGGCTGCGCGTAAAGTCTCCGAACTCGCGGATGTCTCCTGCAAACACTCCGGTCACGTAAATACCAAGTGTAAAGAGTGTCGAAAGCATCGGGGTGGAAAAGCAGGAAAAGAACAGCGCCAGCGCGGTCACCAGCGCCAGTTCCAGCAGGATGAAATAGACCGCCACCAGAATCGATGCGTCCGAGCGCACGAAGGGGCGTCCAACGTAGAAAAGCGCGGCGGCCAGCCCCAGCGTCATCAGCGCGGTGTTCACTGCAAGCGTCAGCAGCAGCCCGGCGTACTTCCCCACGAGGAATTGCCACCGGCGAATGGGCTTGGCGAGAAGGCTGTAGAGTGTGCGCTTCTCGATTTCCTTGTATACGAGCCCCACGCCGATAAATACGGCCATCACCAGTCCGAAAATCGAAATGGCGGAAAGCCCCAGGTTCACAATCACCAGGCGGTTGATACCGATCGAAATCTGGCCCACCAGGATCGCGGCGCCCATCATCACCAGCGCAAAAAACACCAGGTTGTAAAGCACGCGGTCGCGAACCGCTTCGCGAAACGTGTTGATCGCCACCACTCCTGGCATCGCGCTCACCGGGCCACTACCTCCGTCGGGTGCGCTTTGGTCTGCTCGCGGCTTACCAGCCGCAGGAAATAATCCTCCAATGTTGGGCGGACCGGGCTCACGGAGAGAATGCGGGCCTCGCACGACCGCAGTTGCTCGAGCGTGGGATAAAGCTCGTCCTCAGGCACCTCCAGCCGATACCGCCCACCCAGATGGACGGCGCTCTCTACGAGAGACCGCGGTAACTCGCGCCCCTCTCTCCCCTCGAACAGAATCTCCATCCCGTGCCCGGTCATGGAAACGATGTCCCCGGGAGCGCCCACCCCCTGCAGCTTCCCGCCCGCGAGCACGGCAACGCGGTCGCACAGCATTTCCGCGTCGGAGAGGATATGCGTGGAGAAAAAGACGGTGCGGCCCTGCTGCTTGAGCTGAAGAATGATGTCGCGAACCTCGCGGCGGCCGACCGGGTCCAGGCCGGACATGGGCTCGTCGAGAAAAACAACCTTGGGATCGTGCAGGATCGCTTGCGCGATTCCCGCCCGCTGCAGCATTCCCTTGGAGAATTTCCGCAGTTGCACATCCGCGGACGTCGCCAGGCCGGCCAGGTCCAGGAACCGCGCCACGCGCTTGCGGCGCTCCGCTGCGTCGTATCCAAAAAATCGCGCGTAGTAATCGAGCAGCTCGCGGGCGCTGAGATAATCGTAGAAATAAGGCTGTTCGGGAAGATAGCCGATTTCGCGGTGCATCCCGACGTCTTCGATCGAACGCCCGCGGATGCGCGCAGTGCCGGAAGTGGGGAAGGTAAGCCCCATCAGGAGCTTCAGCGTAGTGGTCTTGCCGGCTCCATTCGGGCCGAGAAACCCGATGACTTCGCCGTCTTCCACCTGAAGTGTCAGGTTGTCGAGCGACCGGCGCGCCCGCTGGCGCCAGAAGCCCACGGGATAATCCTTCGTGAGTCCGAGAATCTCGATTGCCGGGGTGCTCATGGCAGTCATCTTATTTTTTTCA
>CAZRKW010000264.1:0-5621 GCA_964600355.1 uncultured Acidobacteriaceae bacterium | reverse complement strand
GTTGCCTCGATTCGGACCGTGCGAGCCGTGCCGCGAGCAGAGCTACCAGGAAGCATGTTGCCAGGTCGACGAACACCTGCGCCAGCATCACGGCCCGCGGCGATTGCCCGAAAAACGCGAAAATCGCCGCCAGAAAGGCAGGGTAACCCGGAACGCGCATGTCCACCGGTGTGAGATGTCCCCCGATCGGGAACCCGTAAACCCCCTTCTTGAGCCAATTCCAGGCCAATTCGATGTAGAATGGCGCATCTCCAGAATCCTGAACCGGGAACTTCAGGATGAAAAACAGGCGCAACGCTAATCCTGTCAGCATCGCAAGACCGGCATTTACGCGCAGCTTAGAAGAAGTCATGTGGAGGCTTTCTAACGAGTGGCGTGCCGGCGCGTCTAATTATCATGTCGAGTTGCGACGATGGAAAGGAACCGTGCTGGTACCGTCTTGCAAAAGGGCAATGTTCTGCATAGGCTCGAGGGATTGAGACGCCCCAGCTTGGAATGCACCGATGGCTGAGCGCAAGCCCATTTTTTACGATCAGGAGCGCCGCCGCTGGCGCCGCACCCGGCTGGTGCTGGAACTCACGGGCGCCCTTTTCACGCTGGTCCTCGTCGTGTTCCTCTTGAACGTCGTTCGCAACCCCGAACTGCCGGAACTTTTGCGGCCAGATACCCGTGGAGGGCTGCACGCCATCCCCTTCGGACCGAAGGCCAAGCCGATCCGCCGCGGCCGCAAACGCAAGATCGCTGCCCTGGGCAAGATTCCGCAGAATTACGAACCCCTGCGCGCCGCCTTCTACGTGAGCGACGATTATACGAGTCTCGCCTCGCTGCAGCTGCATTTCCGCGACATCGATTTGCTGATTCCGGAGGCGCTGCATGCCGTTTCCGCCGACGGGCATCTGGACGCGGATCCCGATCCGAAGCTGACCGGCTTCCTGAAATCGCTTCAGGCCCGCGGAATCGACCTGCCGATGATGTCCATGGTGAATAACTATGACGGGAAGAAAGGCTGGTGCCCGCCGGAGATGCTCCAGATGCTGGCGAACCCCGCGGCGCGCACGCGTCTCGCGCAGCAACTCGAGCAATACGCGGATGCCGAGCGGCAACCCGGAGTGGTGGTGGACTTCGAATCGCTGCCAAAAGCCAGCGAGCCCGACTTCGAGCGCTTTACTCATGACCTCAGCTCCGACCTGCATGCCAAGGGACTGAAGCTGATGGTGGCGCTGCCGGCCGCCGACTTCAGCTACGACTACAAATACTTCGCCTCCCAGGCGGACGCCATCATTCTGATGAACTACGATTTTCATTGGCCCACATCTTCGCCCGGCCCCATCGCGCCCCAGGATTGGTTCGTGCGCAACATCGAGAATATGTTGAAGTTGGTTCCCGCCGACAAGATCGTGATGGGCATCGCGAATTACGGCTATGACTGGCCGGCGAAATCAAAGAAAGTGCCCCATCCGGTGGCGCAGGCCGTGACGTTTCAGCAAGGCGTGATCACGGCGGTCGAGTCCCAGTCCGATATTGTGTTCGATCCGGACACCTTCAACCCGCATTACTCTTACGAAGACGAAAAGAATCAGGTCCACAACGTGTGGATGCTCGACGGTGTCACCGCTTACAACCAGATTCGCGCGGCGGAAAGCGCCGGCGTCCGCGGCACCGCCCTGTGGCGTCTTGGGATGGAAGACCCGTCGATGTGGTACATCTGGGATTCCACCAATCCCACCGAAGCCGAACGCGACAAGCTGGAGGATCTTCCGCCGGGTTACGACCTTGTTCTGGAAGGCGACGGCGACATCTGGCGCGTGACGGCCACTCCGAAGAGCGGCCAGCGGACTCTCGATTTCGATGCGCAAAGCGACGTGTTCGACGACGAAAGCTTCCAGACCTATCCGATGTCCTGGAGAATTCAGCAAATGGGAGCCGCGGATCGCAGGGTGGCTCTCACGTTCGACGATGGGCCGGATCCGGTGTGGACGCCCAAGATTCTCGACGTTCTAAAGCAGAAGGACGCCCCGGCTTCCTTTTTCGTGATCGGGAGCGAAGCGAATCAGCAAGCCAATATCGTCAAACGCGAGTTCTCGCAGGGCGACGAGATCGGCAATCACACCTTCACGCACCCGGAATTCGACACGATTTCGAAAACGCAGCTACAGCTGGAATTGAATCTCACCGAACTGCTGCTTGAAAGCAGCCTTGGCGTGAAGACGACGCTGTTCCGCCCTCCCTACGGGATCGATCACCAGCCGGAAACAGCTAGCGAGGTTCAGAACCTGCCGATACCCCAGTCGATGGGATATGTCATCGTAGGCGCGCGCATCGATCCGCACGATTGGGGCGAAGCCGACGGCGGGGCTCCCCCGCCGGTTCAGACGATCGTGCAGCGCGTGCTGGACGACACCGAGGCCAACAAGGGAAATATCATCCTGCTGCACGATGGCGGCGGAGATCGCAGCCACACGGTGGCGGCGCTGCCGCAGATCATCGATGGATTGCGTGCCAAGGGCTACCAGTTCGTTCAGGTATCGGACCTGCTCGGGCAGCAGCGCGCCGAAGTGATGCCGCAACTGAGCCATCGCGAGTGGCTGCTGGTTCGCGCGGATGCCTTTATTTTCGACGTGTTCCGCTGGACGCGCTCGTCAATCGCGTTCATCTTCGTCGCGGGAATTCTGCTGGTCGGGGGCCGCGCGTTGATCATCGGACTCCTCGCACTGATCGAAAAGCTGCGCCCCTCTCCCGGAGATCATCCGGAATACAAGCCCAGGGTTACCGTGCTGATCCCTGCCTACAACGAAGAATCGGTGATTGTGGATACGGTTTACTCCGCGCTGGCCTCCGATTATCCGAAACTTGAAATTCTGGTGATCGACGACGGCTCGCTGGACCGCACCGCGGAACTGGTGCGCTCGAACTTTGGCCGCGAGGCGCGCGTCCGCCTGCTGCTGCAAACCAATCATGGCAAGCCTGCGGCGCTGAACCATGGCCTGGCAGAGGCCACCGGCGAAATCGTCGTTTGCATCGACGCGGATACGATCGTGGACCCGGATGCGATTTCCCGGCTGGTCCGCAATTTCGTGGATGAGAGAGTGGGCGCCGTCGCCGGCAACGTGAAGGTGATGAACCGCAATCGCTGGCTCACCCGGTGGCAGGCGCTCGAATACATCACCAGCCAGAACCTCGAAAAGCGCGCTTTCGATCTTCTGAACTGCATCCCGGTGGTGCCTGGCGCCGTCGGCGCGTGGCGAACGGACCTGCTGCGAAGCCACAACGGCTTTTCGGGAGACACCGTGGCCGAGGATACCGATCTGACGCTCACCATCCGGCGCGACGGCTGGAAAATCCTCTACGACGAGGAAGCCATCGGCCGCACCGAAGTTCCGGATACGATCGACGCCCTGATCCGCCAGCGCTTCCGCTGGACGTTTGGCACGCTTCAGGCGATCTGGAAGCACCGCGACACGGTCGGCAAACCTCAATACGGCACGCTCGGCTGGATTGCCGTGCCGAACATCTTTTTGTTCCAGATCGTGCTTCCGCTTGTGTCGCCTATCATCGATCTGATGTTTGTGATGACCCTCGCGCTTTGGGGGCTCGCCCAGCTTCGCATCACCCGGCTTCCGCAGCTCTGGACGTCGCAGGATGTGGAGCGCTCGCTGATCTTCTTTGCTCTGTTCATGCTGATCGATCTGTTTACCTGCGTGGTCGCGTTCGCGCTGGAAAAGCACGAAGACTGGACGCTGCTCGCTCCGCTGATCCTGCAGCGTTTCTATTACCGCCAAATGATGTACGTGGTGCTCTTCCGCGCCCTCAAGGAGGCCGTGCAGGGCCGTCCGGTGGGATGGCGAGGCGTCGAGCCGCAAGTTCCCGCACCTGTGGGGCAAGTCTAGAGCTGGACTTTTTCTCCCGCCCGCGCCGCTGTGCCAGAGCTTGAAACGTTTGTCCCCCCGGGGTATGTTTTGGGAGTAAGCCCATGCCCATCCGCATCATTACCGTCGAACGCGAGTATGGCAGCGGAGGCGCGGCGATCGCCCAGGCCCTTGCTCAGCGGCTTGGCTGGAAGCTCTGGGACCGCGATTTGACCGAGGAAATTGCCCGCGTGGCAAACGTCGATCACCGGGCTGCGATGCGCTGCGATGAACGAAGGGATACGCTGCTCTACCGGCTATTCAAAGTTTACGCGCGCGGAAGTTACGAGCGGGCCCTTCCTTTGGGCGAGCGAGCCGGGTTTGACGCGGATCAGATGGTGGAGACGTTGCAAAAGGTTATCGAGGACGTTGCGTCGCGAGGCAAATCGGTAATCGTGGGGCGTGGATCGGCATACTTCCTGCGCAACCGCCGCGACGCATTTCATATGTTCACCTATGCGCCTGTCGATGAGAAGGTGCGGCGCCTCAAGTCGATTTGCAAGACGGAGAAGGAAGCGCTCCAGCTGATCGAAGAAATCGATCGCGAAAGAAGCTCCTTCATTCGCCACTACTTCCATGCCGAATGGCCCAATCGAGCCTTTTACAACATCATGATCAACACGAAGTTTGGCGACGAGCATGTGGTGGAGACGGTTCTTCAGCAGATCGCCGCCCTCGAGAAAGCCGAAGCTCCCCAAAGCGCCACCGCCTGACTCCACGCGACGCCCGCGCTTGCCGATTCGTCCGCGTTCCCGTACTCTAAATTTTTTGTTGTCCCCGCGATTTTCGACGCGAAGGAGTGGAATGGCCTGTCCGATTTGCGAGAAGCGCCCGCCGAAGCGCTTTTGCCCCGCGAAGGGCGAGAAAATCTGCGCGATCTGCTGCGGAAAAGAGCGCGAAGTAACCATCGATTGCCCGCATGACTGTTCCTACCTGATCGCCGCGCATCGCTACGAAGCGGAACACCGCAAGCCGCTCCCGCCTGCGGATTTTCCGTACCGCGACATTGTCTTCCAGCCGGACTTCGTCTACGAGCGCTGGCCAGTGGTCAGCAACACTGCCGAGGCGATTCTGGGCTTCCAGCTCCGGAATAAGGAACTCAACGATAACGGCGTCTCAGCCGCTTTGGAGAGCCTTGCCGAGACCTATCGCACGCTCGGGACCGGAATCTACTACGAAAAGCCGCCCGATTCGCCCGTGGCGCGCGCTCTCTATGCCCAGATTGCCGAATCCCTTCAGAATTTTCGAGCCAAGGAAGCGGAGCGCCTGGGCGTGGCTTCTTCGGTGAAGGAATCAGATATTTTTCGCCTGCTGGTTTTTCTGCTGCGCATTTGCAAACAGGAAACGAACGGGCGCCCGCGTTCCCGCGCTTTTCTCGGCTTTCTTCGCTCCCGGTTCCCGCTTCCCGAGAGCGCGCCCAAAGAGGCGTCGCGCATCATCATGCCGTAGCCGCTGCGGATTCCCCTGCTTGTGCAGCAAAGCCGTGCCTTGCGCCCATCGGCCCGCTGCCGAAACGGGCGGCCTTCCTGCCACGAAAGCAGCCAGGCAGGCGAGGGCAAAAAGCATGGTGAATGCGGAGACCGTCTTGAGCTTCACTCCCCGCACTGGCTTGGCTTCTTCCTGCGCGACTTCGACTTCCGGGATTGGCATCGCGCGCGTTGGATAGTTCTGTTTACTCCGTCGCTTTCTTCTGGCCTGCGGCATCTTAGCCTCCCT
>CAZRKW010000263.1:0-5634 GCA_964600355.1 uncultured Acidobacteriaceae bacterium | reverse complement strand
GTGATCGCGCCCGAGCGGCAGACGATCAAATCTGCCTGGGCAAAGCGCTCCGCCATGTTCTCGATAAAGGGAAGGACCTCCGCGTTAAGTTCACGCTGCGCATAAGCGTCTCGCACCGCATTATAGTCGCGTTCGCCAGTTTGATGCACGATGAAAAGCTGATTTTTTCTCACAACGAGACGATCAAGCGATTGAATGACCGCCTGATTGATGGGAAAAGCTCCTCGGCTGCCTCCGGTGATGAGTATCCGGAACGGCGCGGCGTGCTCTTTGCGCGGAATCTGGAAAAATTCAGGGCGGATGGGCACGCCGGTGACGACCGACTTGCTGCCGAAGCGCGCGGCCGTCTCCTCGTAGGCTACCGCGACCCGCGTGGCCATGCCCACCAGCGCCCGGTTGGTAAAGCCTGGCTCGACGTTTGGCTCGAACACCACCGTGGGTATCCGGTGCGCCACGGCAAGCAACATCATCGGCCCCGAGGCGTAGCCGCCGACCCCGAGTGCCACATTGACACGGTGGCGATGTAAAATTTTCTGGGAGTCCCACAAACCAGCGGGGAGCAGCGCGGCGTTCCGCAGCAACTTCACTCCGCCGATGCCCTTCAGGCCCGCGGCGCGGATCAACTCCAGCGGCATGCCGGCCTGCGGCACGAGCTTTGCTTCGATTCCGCGCTCGGTTCCTACAAACACAACACGCCTTTCTCCCTGCGGCCCGCCTTCCGAAGCTGCCTGCCGCCGCAGCCACTCTCTGGCTACCGCTAGCGCCGGGAAAACGTGGCCCCCAGTGCCGCCGCCCGCGACTAGCAAAGTCTTAACGGCAACCTTCTCGACAGCTTTCCCGGGACCCTTGGCGTCAGCATTCACGCCGGATTCACGTCGCGTCCGCGTGCTGGCTGATATTCAGAAGCACGCCCGTTGCCAGAAGCATTCCCAGCAAACTCGATCCGCCATAGCTGACGAACGGCAGCGGAATCCCCTTGGTCGGCAGCAGGCCCAGCACTACGCTCAGGTTGATGAGCGCCTGGCCCACGACCATCGTGGTGATGCCTATCGCGAGCAGCCTGCCGAATTGATCGGGGGCCTTCATCGCCGAAGTGAAGCCGCGCCAGCCGTATACCGCAAAGAGCCCCAGTACGAGGATTGCGCCGATGAATCCGAACTCTTCGCAGATCACCGCGAAGATGAAATCGGTGTGCGCTTCCGGCAAAAAGAACAGCTTCTGGTGGCTCTCCATCAGACCGACGCCGGTAAACCCGCCCGAGCCTACCGAGATCAGCGATTGCAGCAGCTGAAAGCCGTGTCCCTGAGGGTCCGAGCCGGGCGAAAAGAACGTCTGCACGCGCTGCAGCCGGTAGGGCACGCGCACGATCAGCAGGTACACGACCGGCATCGCCACAGCAATCGCCCCGGCCACATAGCGCAGCGACAGGCCAGAGACAAACAGCATCACGAAGGCAATTAGCGAAATCATGCAGGCGGTGCCCATGTCCGGCTCGGCGACCACCAGGCCCACCACCAGAAGCAACGTTCCGATCGCCGGGGCGAGCGAGTGCAGCGGGTCGTTGATTCCGATCCCGCGGGGGCGGCAGCGAATCTCGATAAACCACGCCAGGTAGAAAATCACCGCGAGCTTGGCGATTTCAGACGGCTGCATGCTCAGGGGCCCCATGCGTATCCAGCGATGCGTGGCGTGCGAGCGGTCGAGGAAAAACACCGCAATCAGCAGCACCAGCGTGACGGAGAGAGCCGTGAAGATCACTCCCGGCTGGCGGAGCTTGCGGTAGTCCATATTCATCAGCCCGAACATCCCCGCGATTCCCAACCCGAGCCACAGGGCCTGCCGTAGCAGGAACGTGTAGCCATTGCCGTATTCCTCGCGGGCGGTCACGGCGGACGCGCTGAAAACCATCACCGCGCCAATCAGGCACAGAGCCAGCGTGACTCCGAACATCTTGCGGTCGGGCTGCAAGCTAAGCGGCATCCCTCATCCTTTCCGGGCGGAAGCGCCCGCGGCGGACTGGTTTTCAAGGCGGGCAACGAGTTCCTTGAACGCACGGCCGCGGTGCTCGTAATTCTCGAACTGGTCGAAGCTGGAACAGGCCGGCGCGAGCAACACCACGTCTCCCGGCCGGGCTAGTTCGGTGGCACGCTTCACGGCGCGATCGAGAGTCCCCGCCTGCTCGACGGGAAGCGCATCGCCCAGGTCCGCGGCGATTTTATCGGCGGCGGCGCCAATCAGCAGCGCGAGGCGTGCGCGCTGCCGCAGCGGCTCAACCAGCGGCGTGTACGGGCTGCCCTTGTCCTTGCCGCCGAGAATCACAAGCAGCGGCCCGGGGAACGCCTCGATGGCCTTGAGCGTGGCGTCCACGTTGGTGGCTTTCGAATCGTTGTAGAACTCGACGCCGCCGACTTCGGCCACAAATTCGAGGCGGTGCGCTACCGCGCGAAACGTCTTGACGCCGCCGGCAATCGCCGCGGCCGGAGCACCCGCGAGGTAAGCCGCCGCGCACGCTGCCAGCACGTTCTCCAGATTGTGGCCGCCGCGCAGAGGGATCTCGCTTTGCCGGGCCACGACCGTCTCCGTGCCGTCCGCGCGAAAGACAATCTCGCCGTCCCGCAGGAAAGCGCCTTCGGCGACCCGCTTCTGGCGGCTGAACCAGTAAATATGAGAGCGCGACGGCATCCGCTTGGTGATTTCCGGGTCGTCGGCGTTGAGCACGGCGGCGTCGCGCTCGAGCTGGTTTTCAAAGAGCCGCATCTTGGCAGCCGCGTAGGCCTCAAACGATGCGTGGCGATCTAGATGATCGGGCGTCAGATTGAGCAGAACGCCGATCTCCGGGCGAAAATCCTGGATGGTTTCAAGCTGGAAGCTGCTGATCTCGGCTACCGTCACGGTCGAATCGGTCGACGATTCTACGAGCGCGAGAAGCGGCGTGCCGATATTGCCGCCTACCAGAGTGGGGACATCCGCGGTTTTCAAAATGTGGGCTATGAGCGAAGTGGTTGTGGTCTTGCCGTTCGAGCCTGTGATCGCGACGAGCTTGCCGCGAAGAAACCGCCAGGCCAACTCGATCTCGCTCCAGACCGGAATGCCCTTCGCGCGCGCCAGTTCTAGGGCGGGAAGATTAGCCGGCACGCCGGGGCTCACGACGATTAAATCCTGCGCGAGAAAACTTGCAGGCGTATGAGCGCCGAGCTCCAGTTTCACTCCGGCTGCGCGCAGACGAGCGGCCGTCTCGCCGAGTTCCGGTTCCGGCTTTTCGTCCACGGCTGTTACCACAGCGCCGTAACCCGCGCTGAAAAGAGACACGGTCACGCCCGTGCGCGCCAGCCCCACCACCAGCACGCGCTTGCCCTGCAGATCGAATCCCGGTCTCACTTGCCTGTCACCCTCGGCCCTTACCGTAATTTCAAAGTTGTGAGAGAAAAAAGCGCGAAAACCAGCGCCAGAATCC
Source organism: uncultured Acidobacteriaceae bacterium (assembly GCA_964600355.1). Lineage (GTDB taxonomy): Bacteria > Acidobacteriota > Terriglobia > Acidiferrales > UBA7541 > Palsa-295. Next base: position 2,180 of record CAZRKW010000263.1, on the reverse strand, counting down.
AGAACCGCACGATGATCTTGGACTCGCTCCAGCCCAGCAGCTCGAAATGGTGATGCAGCGGGGCCATACGAAACACGCGCTTGCCGGTCAGCTTGAACGAACCGACCTGAATGATCACCGACAGCAGCTCGATGATGAAAATTCCGCCGATGGAAAGCAGCAGAATCTCCTGCTTCAGGATCACCGCCACCGTTCCGATCGCGCCGCCGAGTGCGAGCGAGCCCACGTCTCCCATGAACATTTCCGCCGGATGCGCGTTATACCAAAGGAAACCGAGCGAGGCTCCGGCGAGCGACCCGCAGAAAATGGTGAGCTCGGCCGCGTCGGGAATGCGCTGGATCTCCAGGTAATCGGCGAAGCGCGCGTTGCTCGAAAGATAGGTAAGCACCGTGAGTGCCGTGGCGCACACCAGCACGCAGCCGATGGCGAGGCCGTCGAGCCCGTCTGTAAGGTTCACTCCGTTGGAGATGCCCGCAATCACCAGCACCAGAAAAAGCACGAAGGGAACGAACGCGAGCGGCCAGATAAAACGATGCGGCAGCAGCGAGTCGATCACGAGGTCCGGATGCACGCGCTTCAGGAACGGCACGCTCAACTGCGTGGAATAGCGCCCCGAAACCTGCAAACCGAGCAGCACTCCCCCGACGCCCACGCACGTCAGCACCTGCAGGAGAAATTTGCCGCGCGCGGTGAGCCCTTGATTGTGCTTGCGAACCACTTTGTTGTAATCGTCGACGAAGCCGATGGCTCCAAACGCCAGCGTGGCGCCCACCGCGAGCAGCACGTAAGGATTGCGCAGATCGGCCCACAGCAGCGTCGGAATAACGATTGACGCAACGATCAGCACGCCGCCCATCGTCGGCGTACCCGATTTCTTCTGGTGCGCCTTCGGGCCCTCTTCGCGGATGTACTGCTTCACCTGCAGTTGGCGCAGCCGGGCGATGACCCACGGCCCCAGCAGAAGCGTGGTGAAAAGAGCCGTGAGGCTCGCCACCGCCGTTCGCACGGTGATGTAGCGGAACACGTTGAGCGCGTTGAGGTGCGGGCGCAGGCCGTAAAAGAAAAGGTAGTAAAGCATTTCAGGCGCGGCCTTTCGGCGATGCTTCCACGGGCTGCCCGGCCGGTTTTGCGCCGGCACGCGGGTGGCGGGCGTCGATTGCTTCGAGGATTTTCTCCATTTTCACGCCGCGTGAGCCTTTCAGGAGCAGCAGGTCGCCGCGCTGCAGGAAGCCCGCGAGAAACTGGCCGCCCTCCTGTGAATTCGCAAAAAACTGCGATTGGTCCGCCGCATGACCGCCCGCAATGGCAGACAGCACGAAATCCTCTGCGTGGCCCTGCACGCCGAAAATCCAGTCGATATTCCTGAGCCCGGCCGCAGCTCGGCCGCATTCCTGGTGCAAGTCCGCCGATGACGCGCCCAGTTCCCGCATCTCGCCCGCCGCGAGAATCCTGCGCCGATATCCCGGCGTGGCGGCCAGAAGACGCGTGAGCTCGTTTAGGGCCGCGGGGCTCGAATTGTAGGAGTCGTTGATGACCGTAAATCCTTCTTCGAACCGGACGATTTCGCCGCGCTTGTCCGCCGGCTTCAACCCGGGGAACACCGAGCGCGCCTCTTCAGCGCCAATTCCCCAAACGCTCGCCGCCGCCAGCGCCGCAACAGCGTTCATCACGTTGTGGCGCCCGATCAGCGGCAAGGACAGTCGGGCGCGCCCGCCCGGCCACACAAAATCGAATTCCGAGCCCTCGATGCCATGTTCTTCGATGGCTTCGGCTCGGAAACCCGCGGCCGGGCTCGTGCCAAAGAAAATCGCCGGGCCGTGCGCTACATCGGCGAAGCGCGCCACGCGCTCGTCATCCGCATTCAGTACTGCTGTCGCGCGAGGCCAGGGTAGATTCTCGATCAGTTCCCGCTCGGCCAGCGCAATCTCGTCAATCGAAGCAAAAAATTCCAGGTGCTCGACAGCCACGCGCGTCACCAGGCCCACATCCGGCGACGCGATGCGCGTCAGGTGAGCCAGCTCGCCGCGATGTGACATCCCCAGCTCCACGACGGCCGCTTCGTAATCGTCATCGAGTTTCAGCAGCGTCAGCGGCAATCCGTATTCGTTGTTCAGGTTCCCGAACGTCTTCAGTACGCGGAACCGCGCGCCCACGAGCGCCGCAAGAATTTCCTTTGTGGT
>CAZRKW010000262.1:0-5702 GCA_964600355.1 uncultured Acidobacteriaceae bacterium | reverse complement strand
GTTTCGAACTTCCGAACCGTATCGTATTCCCAAACCGTTTCACCGTCCGTGGTTGAGAGGGCCCTCAAAACTCCGTCCCAACCACCCATGAAAACTATACCGGGCACGGCGGAGGCTGCGGCGGTTTGTGCGTGCGGACGAGGTTTGCCCGATGAGTCCGTGTCCGGCATTTTAAAACGGGTCAACCATCTACGCCCGCCGGTTGACAATTGAACAGCAGCAGCTCCACCGGTGGTTAGGGGGAAATAAGCATTTTCCTCATCTGCGGCACCACCAAAGACGATAAGTCCCTGGGTAGGGGGTGGGGTCTCCGACAAGCTCGTCTTCCATAGCAAGGCTCCCTGATGGTCCGGATCGTGCGCGAAGACATTTCCGCTCTTCTGAGCTGCCACTATAACTTGATGACCATCCGGTAGAGTTCGCAAGATTGGTGAGCTGCCAAAATCATAATCGGGGCCGAGATGCTTCGGGCAATTGTCCGAAGGGTCGGAGTCGCAGCCCGCCAACCATGAATCTCCCTGGGTGTCTTGAACGGACCACAGGATTCGGCCACTGTTCAAGTCAAGCGCCATGATCGAATCGGAATTCTTAGCCGCAGGCTCGGTGTACCCGTCGCCAGTACCCACATAGAGTGCTTTACGTTTCGGGTCGATGGTGGGGGAACTCCAGATTGCCGCACCGGCTGGCCCCCAAAGCTGAGTTCCGAGAGAGTTTTTCCTCGTCTGCACAGGCGTCTCGGAAATTGTGTAGGTCTTCCACACTTGCCGGCCAGTTTTTGTATCCAGCGCCACAACACTACCGCGAAAGGTGCAGCAGGGATACTGTAGGTAAGAGGAACTCGGCTCCTCGAAGGAGGAAACCGGAACGTACAGATAGTTCTTGTAGAGCTTGGGAGCGCCGGTGATGCGGGCGAGCGGATGGCTCTCGACGTGAATTTTCCATAGGAGCTGTCCATTTTTTGCATCGAGCGCGTAGACATTCCCTCTCATATCACCGAAGTACACGGAGAACTTCCTTAGACGTGCTTTCTCTACAGGACCAATACTAATAGCCGCGCGAACCCCTGACGCAGCCCGAAAGGACCAAAACAAGCAACCTGTAGTTGCATTTAGAGAGTAAACGTAGCCGTTATCGCTCCCAACGAACACTCGACCCGATGCGATTGTCGCTTGATCGTAAGAATCGATTCCATTCGGGAAACCAAATGCCCACTTTAGTTTCAACCTGGGAACTTGGGCAGCCGTTATGCCTGCGACCTTTTCGCTTTGGAATCGCGAGTTTGCAAGAGCTGCTCCCCAGCCGTTCCATGTCGGACCGGCAGACGGATCAATGAGCGGAGGATTTGAAGAACATCGGTTTGACATCGATTTGGCGTCGCCAGCCTCTCCAATGCCGGGAGGCCGGCCACCGAGGACCTCCGCGATGCCACGTTTCTCAACTTCCGATAAGCCTTGCGCTTGGGTGCTCATCGGGCCTATGGTCAGCGCATTAAGAATTTCTTCCGGCGTTAGCTTCATCAATGCAGAAAGATCCGGCGCCTGGCCATTGCTGTTCCCATGGCAGGTCGCGCAGTGACTCTGGAACAGGCGTAGTGCCACGTTGGGCGGGTAATTGCCCTGGGAAGAACCCGCAATCCCGGTCGAAGCCATCTGGGCCGAGATAGTCGGGACCAAAGCCAACAGATATATTGCAGCGACCCACGGAGACAGAATGCGGGCGGGGATCATCTATTCTCCTCATGCCTATTGTAAGGGTCGAGTGATAACAAACGCCGGTCGATTCTATCGAACATATGCTAGTTGCGGGCGCCCCGAGTGTCTGGTTGCCAAAACCCAATAGCCGACTTGTCCTTTTACTTGGCGAGCAGGTCAGGTCTCAGTCGGAAATGCGCCATTTGAGAGGCCTCGCCCTTGCCGCCCTCCGCATGGCATAGGACGCGGGTTTCGGTTGATGGCCAGAGCCCCGCGCGATAAGAATTGATGCCCACGTCGGTGTTCTCACGGGTCAACTGCAGCTGTAGATGTTGGACCTTTCCTTATGCCTCACTGAGCGGGGCTTTTACAATAGGCACCACCCAAAGGCAAGAACGATTTTCACCTATCGTCGGACCAAGCTGGTCCTGGTTGGTGACGCCGGGCGTCACCAACGCCCAATCCTGATTACTGTGAGGTTGGCAGTAATCAAGGTCTGAGATCACAAGATCGGACCAGCAACGCGACCGTATCGAGGGGGCAGGTTAATTTGTAACCTGAAGATTGTCCTTGCGTTTTGAGGTGAGCTTGTTGTACAAGGCGCGGTCGGTATGTAAGTGGTCGGAATAAGGGGGTGGGTATGTTGCGCAATGGCCGAATCGTTCTCTGTCTTCTCGCTGTGCTTGCCATATTTGCGTTTGCCAACCAGACTTCGCACGCCCAAGCCGTAAAAGCTACCGTTCTCGGGGTAGTCACAGATAGCAGCGGTGCAACCATACCAGGGGCTAAAGTGACCGTCACCAATAGCGGTACCGGCATCGCTCGGACTACCACCACCGACAGTCAGGGCCGCTACACCGTCGCCGATCTCGACATAGGTACCTATGAGGTTGATGCGGAAGCAGCCGGATTCAAGCGAGCCGTCCACACCGGGATTGAACTAACCGTCGGCAGTGAGGTTGTAGTAGACGCAGCCCTCCAGGTGGGTGCATCTCAGCAAACCGTCACCGTCGAAGGACAAGTAACCCAGGTCGACACGACTTCCTCGGCTCTCGGCAGCTTGGTTGAGGGAACGCAGATGCGCGAGTTGCCGCTGAATGGTCGCAACTACGCGCAGTTGCTTTCCCTGGCGCCCGGTGTTTCAACCGCCTTCTACACGGGGAGTGGGCTCTCCGGAAGGGGAGTTGAATACTCTGTGTCCGGGAGCAGGACATTCGGCCAGGCATATCTGCTCGATAACACTTATATTTCAGATTTCTTTGGTCACGGAGTTGGGTCGGGGGCCGCGGGTTCCTCGTTGGGAATTGACGCCATCGCTGAATTTCAGGTATTGACCGATACATACAGTTCGCAATATGGAGGCAGCGGAGCGGTTCTCAACGCTGTAAGTAAAGGCGGGACGAACAGTTTTCATGGTACGGCTTTCGAGTTCCTGCGCAATAGCGCCATTCAAAGCCGCAATTACTTTGACCCTACAAGAAAACCGCCATTTCGCAGAAATCAATTTGGCGGAAGCGTTGGCGGCCCGATCAAGAAGGATAAGGCCTTCTTTTTTGTGAATTACGAAGGTTTGAGGCAAGTCCTGTCACAGAGTGATGTTATCGCCGTACCCGACGCAGCAGCTCACCAGGGCTATCTGCCTAACAGTGCCGGTGTAGAAACTCCCGTCAATCTGCCAGGCAGCGCCGGCCTCCAGTCGCCATCATCGTGTACGACCACGTACACGGCGACTTCGAATTGCAACCTTGCGAACATAGCCCCCACTCTTGCGTTGTTTCCCGTAGCCACGGGTGCTTCCACAGGAGGCATTGGGTCCAGCACCGAAACAGCCCCCCAAACCACAAGCGAAAACTATTTGTTGGCTCGCTTTGACTACAACTTTTCAGACAAAGATTCCCTGTTCGTGAGATACATTCGGGATTATGCGCAGTTAACCGCGCCAAACCAGCTTCCCTTGTGGAACGAGTTGGAAAACACCGCTAACCATATAGCTACAATTGAAGAGAGGCACCTGTTTTCTCCGGACCTCATAAACCTGGCGCGGTTCAGCTTTGTGCGACCGGCCGAAACCTCGTTCAATCCAACTACACACGCAGCCCTGCAGTTTTACCCTGGCCTGGGAATCCAAGACGGAGCCGTAGCTGTCTCCGGTCTTATGAATACGGCCCAGAACTACCTCGGGGCAACAAACACCGACCCCATAAGGCTTGTCACAAGCCGCTATATCGAAGGGGATGACATCCTGTGGACACACGGGGCCCATAGTCTCCGCTTCGGCGCGTCGGTGGCACGGGTGGACGATAATTCGGCTGCCGACAACAGGGGGCCGGGATCTTATAGCTTTTCGAACTTGACCAATTTCCTGAAAGGCATTCCGAGCTCCTACGTTGGGACGCTGCCCGGGCAACAAAACGCCACTCGCTACTTCCGCGAGCTCTATTTCGCGACGTATTTTCAGGATGACTGGAAACTCAGCCGGAAACTAACCCTGAATTTTGGGTTGCGCTACGCGCCCACATCTAATTTCACAGAGGCGCACAACAATCTCTACACGATCATCAATCCCCCGGGCACTTGCGTCGCCATCGCTTGCTTCGTGAATGTGCCAAACACCCTGGCGCATAATCCTTCCTGGTGGAATTTCGACCCGCGCATCGGCTTGGCGTACGACCCCTTTGGGGATCACAAGACGTCGGTACGCGCGGGCTTCGGCATGTTTCACGACGTTATGACGGCAAGGCAATTCGGCCCCGCTTACTGGTTTAATCCGCCGTTTACCGTGGTTTCCGTAACCTCCGGACAGCAGGCCCTGACCTACGGATGCGTTACCGCCGGTTGCCCGGGTGCCGGCAATATTATTGGGGCCGCCGCACCATCCACCAGCAACGATGTTTCCTACACTTCCGGCACTACCCCGTACATGATGCAATACAACTTAAATATCCAGAGGGAGCTCCCGGGAAGTTGGATTGCTACCATCGGCTATGTAGGTTCACAGGGACGGCACCTGTTCTTAGGAAGAGACCTCAACGCCCCTGCGAACACCGGCACCGCAACCGCCCCCGTGACCGCGCACCTGGTAGTCAATGCAAACGGCACGGGAACGATCGTAACGAATCCGCGCCCCAATCCGACCATATCCTATTTCACGAACACCGCGCCCGTCAGCAATTCGAACTATAACTCTCTGCAGGCTAGCCTGAATCACCGGTTTGCTCATGGGTTACAGACCCAGGTCTCCTACACGTACTCGAAGTCCTTGGATTTGACTTCCCAAGCAGATGGCACGGAGCAACAAAGTTCGCTCGGAGCGGGTACCCCAAATAGCTCGGATCCCTACATTCCAAGAGCGGACTACGGGCCGTCACTTTTCGACAGGAGACACAATCTCATTGGCAATGCTGTCTACGCCCTGCCGTTCCATGGAAACAAATTTGTGGAAGGGTGGGAATTGAGCGGCATCGTAACTGTTGCCAGCGGCTTCCCGTTTGCGGTGACTACCGGGAGCTTTGATTTGGCTGGGTTGGGTAATCCCAACGTGTATCAGCGTGTAAACCTGGCTTCCGGCTGCACTCCCAAGAGCGCCATGACCGGCAACAGGGCCAAATGGTTTAACCCGGCGTGCTTCACCCTGCCTTTGGTTGGCCATTATGGAGATCTCGGTCGAAATTCTCTCACTTCTCCAGGTTTGAGGAACTTGGATTTTGCGATCCTGAAAGACACGCGGGTGCCCAAAGTGTCCGAAACGTTCGACGTTCAGTTTCGCGCCGAAGCGTTCAACCTTTTCAATCACACGGATCTAGGGCTGCCGGTCACGGGTTTATTCTCACAGGGCCCTGTGGTAAATGGCATCCTCACGGGAACTCTCATCGCCAACGCGGGCACCTTTTCATCAACGATTGCACCGCAACGCACGTTACAGTTCGGATTGAAGATTCTCTTTTAGACAGTCAGCAGCAGCGTTCAGGTGAAACTCCGAAGTGGTTGAGAGGTACGATGGTGATCTCACGC
>CAZRKW010000261.1:0-5725 GCA_964600355.1 uncultured Acidobacteriaceae bacterium | reverse complement strand
AAGGCCAAGAAAGTGTAGCAGACAACCCGCGGATTTTGTTCCATGCGCGCGCGAAGGTAGTGTCCTAATTTGGGTTGTCCTGCTGTGTTTGGGCTTTCCTTTGCTTTTGAGCCTCCAATTCGGCAGCATCGGGAGGATAGAAAGCAATAGGCTCGAAGTCGGCGTGCGCGCTCATTCGAGACGAGCAGTGGAACCCGAATTTCTCTTCTTGCTTGTCCCCAAAAGCATCGACATACGAAACAACTCCTCCAATTTCAAATCTGTAGACGCCTATTCGATAGGATTCAAGCTTCACTCCCATAAGCCTTCGTTCAATTGCGACAGGTTGCACGTCGCCGTCTGGTGTGAGCAATTTATTCCTGTACCAGATAGAAACAGCTTCTTCGCGGTCAATCCAAACTGTGACGCGATCCAAGTACATTTTGAATTTCGTATTGTTAACGATGGTGAAGCTAATCGGAAGAAACCCTTCAGTTGCGGTGGGCTGGATAAATCTGGGACCAGCTTCCCAATCTTCCGTATCAATCCACTGCTGCATGGCGACCCTCTGAAGTTCCACACTCTTCTTCGTGGCTTCAGCGGCGTCCTGCGTGGCCGTGGTTTGCTGCTCCATGATGGTGGCCTGCTTATTGATGGCTTCCACGCTATCGGCGGCAGCTTTAGCGGCGTGTTTGGTTTCCAGGGACTGCCAACCGATGATTATGAACGTTATGATGCCAACTACTACAAGCATCCCATCGGGCCGTTTGAAGGTTGCGTACCACTTTGGAGAGTAGCAATCGGCTTCGTTGGCATTGTGGGTGGGAGTATTTGGGGTCTGACTGGAAGAAGTTACGAGCGCCTGTTCGGCGGACTTGGGCTTGCGGCAGTCGCCATTATAGTCTGGGCTACCGGCCACGAACCCTGCGAAGAATACACCGAGCACAACAATCAGACAGGCGATTGTGCGGCGAAAGTCCACGGCAATACTGTAACACAAAAACTCTTGACATGCCCATCTTTCTGTAATACATTAATTGCCATAGGGAGAGCGAATATGGCAAACGTTCTGAGCATCGACAAGCAAGTGGCAATAATCAGCGCACTGGCGGAAGGCTCTAGTATCCGGGCCATCGAACGCATGACAGGCGTTCACCGCGACACGATCATGCGGCTTGGCGTACGCGTCGGCCAAGGCTGTGCGTCTCTACTGGACGAGAAAATGCGCGGCCTTTCCTGCCGTCACTTGCAGTTCGATGAGATTTGGGGATTCATCGGCAAGAAAGAGCGCCACATGCGCCCTGACGATAATCCCACGATGGGTGACGTTTGGACGTTCTGCGCGATAGATTCCGACACGAAAATCGTGCCTTCATTCAAATGCGGAAAACGGGATTCCGCTACTGCCAATGCTTTCGTTGCGGACGTGGCTTCAAGAATGAAGAACCGCGTTCAGATTTCGAGCGATGCTCTCCGGGCCTACGTGGAAGCTATCGAATTGTCCTTCGGAAGCGAAGTGGATTTCGCGCAGATCATTAAGACCTACACCCACGATGATTCGATCATCGCGGAGAGGAAATTCAGCGCCCCGGAAGTTGTGACCACAGAGAAAAAGCGTGTTGTCGGTCGCCCCGATATGCGGCTAGCGTCTACGAGCCACATCGAACGATTGAACGGAACAACCCGCCTTCACATGCGCCGTTTGACTCGGCTCACTTACGCATTCAGCAAAAAGCGTGAGAATTTCGAGGCAGCGACCGCGCTCCATTTCGCCTACTACAATTTCGTAAAGCGGCATATCACTCTGCGATGCACTCCCGCGATGGCAGCGGGAATCGAACGCGACTTCTGGACAGTGGGGAATCTCGTTGAGGCAGCCGCGTGACCTATATCGAAGAACTGAGAGACGTAATTAAGCATTTGCATGGCGTTGAATCTTTGCACGTTGAAAGCGTGCCGATCAAAGAGACATTCCAGGGCAAAACCGTGTGGAAAGGCATCGTGGAAGTGTTCGATCTGAAAGGCCATCCCAAGGCTACGAGAGCCTATGCTTGGGCATACGAAACAGACAATCCCAAGAAACCGCGTCATGTGACCGTGCTCCACATGGGGCCTGTAACTTCGCCCTTGCTCGCTGTCAGAGCCGCAATCGTACAGGAGTTTAGAAACCTTGAGCCAACAGAAGAAAACTAGGAAACCCGGACGCCCTAAGCTTCCCAAGGGAGAAGCCAAGGGCCGGATTGTGCCCGTGCGCTTCACGGCAGAGGATTTGAAAGCGATGGAAGCGGCAGCCAAAACCAGCGGGCAAGTCTTATCGGAATGGATACGCAGCACGGTGAGCGCCAAACTTAATGGCTGACAAATTCAAATTAGGACACTACCCGCGCGAATTCCGATGCGCGCGTTTGCTGCTGCGACGCCAATTTGTTAGGCTTCATAAACGGCGAGAGACGGAGAGGTGTCCGAGCGGTTTAAGGAGCACGCTTGGAAAGCGTGTGTTGGGGAAACTCAACCGTGGGTTCGAATCCCACCCTCTCCGCCATAAAAATTCACACTACATCATAAACACGCAGTAACAGGCTACTTAGGTGCAGTTTAGCGGCACGCTGAGATTTCGTGTTACCGCTCCTCTGTTACCAAAATCGCTGTTTCTCCCGAGCAAAAACTCAGTATCAGGCATAAAGGGAGACTGCGGTGGCCAAGAACGTAACAGTCATGCAGCGGATCAAGGCCGGTCGCACTTATCCGTTGATTCGGGTCGTCTTTTCCAGAAATGGCAAACCCAAGATTGATCCGAGGGCGACCTCCTTCTATCTCCGGTACACGCTGGATGGAAAGCGGAAATGCGACGCGGTCGGCAGCGATATTGACGCGGTTCTTGCCCGGAAGATCGAGATCGAGTCAAAACTCCGAACTGGTGCGTCGGTAGGTATCAACCCCACCCTTGTCGCTCCGAACCTAACCACGCTTACCGGCGCCGCCAATCAGTATTTCGAAAACCTTGCCGCCCGTGGTTTGGACATCAAGACCATCCATACGTACCGCGTTGCCGTCTGCGACTTCGTGAAATCCTGCTCGAAGACCCCAGACGGACATGTTGTCGAAGTTTCAGGCGGCGCCGCCCTGTTTGACGGAGGCAAAGGGGAGATTCGACCGATAGCGCTGGTACTAACTCGATGCTTCGCGGGCATACTGTGACAGAAGGGGCCGTGGGTTCCAGGCGATGAGCGAGGACATAACCAGAGAGGGTTTTCCCTGCGCAACTGATACACGCCCTTAATTTTAACCAAGTCGCTATGTACGGATCTCTGGAAAGGAGCTATTCACCATGGTTGTTTCAAGGCGCAACTTTTTTAAGACGGCCCTGGCGATGCCCGTTGCGGCCTCGTTTATGGGCTACGAAACTCTGGCGGCCGCAGAGAAAGGGCAGGTAAAGATCACTGCCATTAAGACGATCGCATTAAAGGAAAAGAGGGGGAGCTCCCGTGGCCTGGTAAAGATCGAGACCGACGCTGGTGTGGTTGGATACGGGCCCAGTGAGGGGGGGCCGGACACTCGCGTGGCGATTGGCACGATCGCAAACGGTCCGGACGGTTTGATCGGCAAGGACCCGCTGTCCATCCGCGTTCACTTCCATAACATGTTCTACGCGCATGGCCAGAGGCCAAAGAACGTACGGGCTTACAGCGGGGTTGACATAGCGCTGTGGGACCTTGCCGGCAAAATTCTCAACCAGCCCGTTTCCAGGCTCCTGGGAGGCAACTTCCGGGATGAAATCGATACCTACTCCCATTTGCTGCCGCCCAGCAGAAGCCTGACCCTTCTCGAAGCGCAGAACGATTACCTCAATAAGGATGCGTGGCAGAAGAGAGCGCAGATGCTGAAGTCGTACAAGGGCGGGTTCAAAGCGTTCAAGATCGATATTCACCCTTCGCTCGGCGCCCGCAACGGCGAATTCACGCCCGATCTCACTCCACCGCAAGTCGATAAGGTCCGCCGTGTGTACGAACTGGCTCGCGAAGCTCTGGGGTTCGACTACGATATCGACGTTCACTGCCACAACGAACTCGATCTGCCCAGCGCGATCAAGGTTGCACGGGCCGTGGAGGATATCAAGCCGTTGTTTTTCGAAGATCCCCTGTTTCCGGAGTTCTCGGAATCCTGGGCGGCGCTCCGCAGGTCCACGAGCGTACCCATCATCACGGGAGAAAGCCTGTCGCTGATCGAAGGGACTCTGCCGTTTATGCAGAATCAGTCCGTGGACATCCTGCAGCCTGATCTGGGGGCCGCCGGCGGGATCACGGGAACAAAAATCATCGCCGATGTGGCGGCTTCCTATCGCATGCCGATTGCGCTGCACAACGTGAGCGGCTATGCGCTCAATCTCGCCACACAACAATTCGCAGCCAGTGTCTTCAATTGCCCGCGGATCGAGTGTCGGCCGTGGTTCGATGAAGCGCCGGAGGCGGCCGGAAACATCCCCGTGGTAAAAGATGGGCGCATGCAGGTGGCCTCGTTGCCCGGCTTGGGCATCCTGCTGAATGACGACTACCTGAAGGGCAATCTCGCGGATGGCGAACCCTGGTGGGGCTAAGCCCGCGGGGAAGTATCGTCAGCCGCGCTCGCCGCAATAATCTGAAGAGACTTTCGTCGCGCCATCTGATTGGAGGGGGCTTTTCATGCGTGTGTCATCGGCGTTGCTATTGGTTCTTGCGGCCTCGGTGGTTTCGGCTTTTGCACAGGCGCCGGCTGGAAAGACCCTCGACATCTATGTGATCGACATGGAAGGCGGAAACTCCACCCTCTTCGTGGCCCCTTCCGGCGATTCCACGCTGATCGATACGGGAACTGGCGGACCTAATTTCAGGGATGCCAACCGCATCCTGGACGCCGCGAAAGACGCGGGACTCAACCATATCGACAACCTGATCACCACGCACTGGCACGGCGATCATTTTGCGGGCATGGCCGGGGTTGCTACGCGCATTCCCATCCGGAATTTCGTCGACCACGGCCCGAACATTCAGGCTCGAAATGGCCGCGCCGATGAGTTCATAACCAAGACGTATCCGTCGCTCTATGCCGAGGCAAAACACACGGTTGTGAAGCCCGGCGACACAATCGCGATGAGGGGTGTTGACTGGCGAATCGTGAGTTCGGCAGGAGCGGTGATCCAGAGCCCGCTTCCCGGCGCGGGCAGCCCGAATCCTGAATGTGCGAGCTTCACTCCCAAACCGATCCATGATGACGACGAAAATCCGCAGTCCGTGGGAAGCGTCATAACATTTGGAAAATTTCGCATGGCGCATTTGGGCGACCTCACCTGGAACAAGGAATTCGCTTTGGTGTGCCCGGTCAACCGCATCGGAACCCTGGATCTGTGGATCGTCTCTCATCACGGACTGGATCTATCGAGCTCGCCTCAACTGGTGTACGCGATTCGGCCCCGGGTGGCCATCATGAACGATGGGCCCAGCAAAGGCGGCCCTCCCGCGACGATGAAGACGCTTTTTGCATCTCCCGGGCTTGAAGATCTCTGGGAGATTCATTTCTCGATTCTGAGCGGCCAGGAATACACAGTGCCGGGATTGTTCATCGCGAACAACCTCGACGAGCCGATCACGGCAATGCCGATCGAGCCTGGCGCCGAGCCGCCGAGAAACATCGGGATGCCCGTCCACGATGGCAAAGCCTACTACATCAAGGTTTCCGCGCAGGCCGACGGAACGTTCACGGTTACCAACCA
>CAZRKW010000260.1:0-5743 GCA_964600355.1 uncultured Acidobacteriaceae bacterium | reverse complement strand
GCGCATGGCGAGGCGTATCAGCGGGACGCGGAGCGGTTTGCGTCGGCGTCCGACCGCGCGGATTCGTGCCCGCTGGGTTCGGGGGCGCTGGCGGGGACGGCTTTTCCGATCGACCGGAAGGCGCTGGCTAAGGACCTGGGGTTCAGCCGCATCACGCCGAACAGCCTGGACGCCGTGAGCGATCGCGACTTCGCGCTGGAGTATCTTTTCGCGCTTTCGACTTTGGCGATGCACCTTTCGCGGCTTTCCGAGGACATGATCCTGTTCGCTTCGCCGGAGTTCGGGTTTCTCGATCTGCCGGACGAATACTCCACCGGCAGCAGCCTGATGCCGCAGAAGAAAAATCCCGACGCGTGGGAACTGATCCGGGGAAAGACGGGGCGGATTTACGGCGCGCTTTTTGCGCTATTCACGACGACGAAGGGACTGCCCTCGAGCTACCAGCGCGATTTGCAGGAGGATAAGGAAGCGCTCTTTGCGGCGCACGACCAGGCGCTGGCGATGGTGAAAATCGCCGGCGCGACGCTGGCGGCGACGCGCTTCCGGGAGGCCGACCTTTGCGCGGCGGCGCAGGATCCGGGGCTTGTCGCGACCGAACTGGCGGATTATCTGGTGGGCTGCGGCGTTCCGTTTCGCGAGGCGCATGAAATTGTGGGAAAAGTGTTGCGCGCGGCGGAGCAGGACGGGAAATCGATCCGCGAAATGCCGCTGGCGCGGCTGAGGGAGTTTTCGCCGGTATTTGGCGGCGATGTGGCGACGGTGCTGACAGTGGAGGCGGCGCTGGCGCGGCGTTCGATTACGGGCGGGACGGCTCCGGGCGCCGTGCGTGCCGCTCTGCAGGATTACAGGGCCCGGATTGGCAAACTTGAGGAGAGTCTGTGAACGCACCGCTTACCGCCGGAGAATTGCCCCGGGGCTTCAGCTTCGCCGCCATGCACTGCGGGCTAAAGAAAACGAAGCTCGATCTGGGGTTGCTTTTAAGCGAAGTGCCGGCATCGGCGGCCGCTGTGTTTACCTCCAACCAGGTGGCGGCGGCGCCGGTGGTGCTGTGCCGCGCGCACATGCAGAAATCGCGGCAGAAAATTCGCGGGATCATCGTGAATTCGGGGAACGCGAACTGCTGCTCGGGACCGGAGGGCTATGCGGCGTCGGTGGCTACGGCGGAACGGCTGGCGCAGGCGCTCGGGCGCGTCGATCCTTCTCAGCTGCTGGTATGTTCGACGGGCGTAATTGGTGCGCCGCTGCAGGTGGACAAGATTCTGGTTTCCGTGCCGGAACTAGTTCGTTCGCGGAAGGGCGACGTGGGTGCGTTCGAGCAGTTTGCGCGTTCGATCATGACTACGGATACGGTGCCCAAGTGGGCTACCGAACGGATTCGCATCGGAGGGAAGCAGGTGCGCATCGTCGGATGCGCGAAGGGCTCCGGGATGATCCATCCGAATATGGCGACGATGTTCGGGTTCATTGCGACGGATGCGGCGATTCCCGCGCCGGTGCTGTCGCGGGTGCTGAAGGCGGCGGTTGGTCCGACGTTCAACTCGATTACCGTGGATGGCGACACTTCGACCAACGATACCGTGGCGCTGCTGGCCAACGGCGAGGCTGGCGCGCGCTCGATTACCGGGGGCGCGAATTACGAGAAATTCTTCGAGGCGCTGCATGCGGTTTGCAAATCGCTGGCGCTGGCGATTGTGGCGGACGGGGAAGGCGCGCAACGGGTGATCGAGATTGAAGTGCGCGGGGCGCCGTCGGACCGGGCCGCGGACCAGGTGGCGCGCACGATTGCGAATTCGCCGCTGGTGAAGACGGCGGTCGCCGGCGCAGACCCCAATTGGGGGCGCATCCTGGCGGCTGCGGGACGCTCCGGCGTGAAGTTCAACTTCGAGCGCGCGGATATATGGCTGGCGGGCATCGAAGTGTGCCGCGGCGGGCGGGAGTACGCGTTCGACGAGATCGTGACGCATGAGAAGATGCTGGAGAAATTCGTGCCGATCGTCGTCGATCTGCATTCGGGCGAGGGGAAGGCGCGGATGTGGACCTGCGACTTCACGAAGGAATACATCCACATCAACGCGAGCTACCGCACATGAGAATTTCGCATTGCGCTAAGACGGCTCCCATTTCCAATCCGCGTACTGCTCGCGGAGCTTGAGCTTCAGAAACTTTCCCACCGAAGTGCGGGGAATCTCGCCGGCGAACACAAAAGCGTCCGGCAATTGCCATTTTGCAAAGCGCGCCGCCAAAAAAGCGCGCAACTCCTCGGCGCTTACATCCAATCCCTCTTTCCGCACCACAACGGCCAGCGGCCGCTCCTGCCATTTCGGATGAGGGACGCCAATCACGGCCGCCTCGCGCACCGAGGGATGGCACATCAGCGCGTTTTCGAGATCGACGGAGCTGATCCATTCGCCTCCGGACTTGATGAGGTCCTTGCTGCGATCCACGAGCTTGATGTAGCCCTCCGGGTCGATGGTGGCGACGTCTCCCGTGCGGAACCACCCGTCGTGCGACCAGCGATCGCGGGCCGCGGGGGCGTCGAAGTAATCGCTGGCAATCCAGGGGCCACGCACTTCGAGTTCTCCCGGCGTTACACCGTCCCAGGGGGCTTCACCGGACGGGCGCATCACGCGCGACTCCACGAAGGGCGGCGGGATTCCCTGCTTGGCGCGCTGCTTGTATTTTTCGTCTTCGGTGAGATTCGTCATGGTGGATTTGACGATGCCGAGGGTGGCGATCGGAGAAGTCTCGGTCATGCCCCAAAGGTGGGTGAGGCGAATTCCGAAACGATCCAAGCCGCGGAGCAAGGATTCCGGCACCGCCGCGCCGCCGCACATGATGCGCAAAGGGCGCGAGGGCTTCCACCGGGCGGGATTCTTCTCGAGGGCGGCGAGCAGGCCGAGCCAGACGGTGGGAACGCCAATGGCCAGCGAGACCTTTTCGCGTTCGATCAAATCGAGCAGGCTTTCCGGATCGAGATGCGGCCCCGGCAACACGAGTTTGGCGCCCATCATTGCGGCGGCGAACGGGGTTCCCCAGCCGTTGGCATGGAACATGGACGATGCCAGGAGAATCGAATCGGAGTTGCTCACGGCGAAGCCGTCGGAAAGGCACGCCACAAAACTGTGCAGCACCAATGAGCGGTGCGAATACAAGACGCCTTTGGGCTTGCCAGTAGTGCCGGAGGTAAAGCACATGGCGGCGGCCTGGTTTTCGTCGATGTCGGGGTAGGCGAATTCGTTATCCGTGTCGGAGAGAAAGGATTCGTAGCTCTCGAAACCGAGGGTGGTGCCGTCCGGAAGCGCTGCACCACAGAAGGGAACGCAAAGTACGCGCTCGAAGGGGACGCTTGCGCGGATCGATTCATAGGCGGGCAGCAAGGCATCGTCGACAATCAGGAAACGGTCGCGGGCGTGATTGGCGATGTAGGCGAGCTCGTCCGGATGGAGGCGGCAATTCAGCGTATGGGTCACACCGCCCGCCGCCGGAATGCCGAAGTAGCACTCCACATGCGCCGAATGGTTCCACAGAAGGGTGGCGACCCGATCGCCGGGCTTCAAGCCGGCGAGTTCGAGCGCGCGGGCCAGCTTCCGCGCACGCAGGTATATGTCGCGATACGTGGTCCGGAAGAGCGAACGGTCGGGGCGGCGCGATACGATTTCGACATCGCCAAAAATTCTGCCGGCACGCTCGAGAATGGCGGTGAGAGTTAGAGGGAAATCCATCATCAGCCCCTGCATCGGCTTCCTCCAGGCTTTCGAGTGGGGCAAATCCTATCATTTCAGAGCGACATTCGCATCGCCGGGCGATTCGGTGGACGCGGGACAGCGCGGGAGGCGGCGGTTGACTGGCGAGGGCGGTTTGCAGCAAGATGCTGCTGAGTTGCTGGAGCGCTCGCTTCAGACCGGAGAGCCGGCACCCACCGGCGGCTAGCGGCCGAGATCCTGCTTCTTCAGCCTCGCGTGGCCCTTCGTTTGACCGGGGGCACAAGGAGCACGACAGTGAAGAAACTCTACGTGGGGAATTTGTCGTTCAAGGCTACGGAAGATCAGGTGCAGGCGTTATTTTCGGAGATCGGGGTGCAGCCGGATTCGCTCACGCTGCTTCGCGATCGATTTACGGGGCAGCCTCGCGGGTTCGGTTTCGCGGAAGTAGGCGACGACGCGGAAGCGGAAAAGGCGATCGCGGCTTTAAACGGCAAGGACTTTCTCGGACGAGCGCTGGTGGTGAACGAAGCGAGGCCGCAGCGTGAGGGCGGCGGAGGCGGCGGGGGCGGGCGCGGAGGGTATGGCGGCCACGGCGGGGGTGGAGGCGGCGGACGCGGCGGGCATGGTGGCGGAGGCGGTGGTGGCGGGCGTGGAGGGCGAGGGGGCGGCGGTGGAGGTGGCGGGTACGGGCGGGATCGCTAAGAGATTCGCTCGAATCGAGCAATTTCGACCAGCGCGCACCGACCCTTGACACCGAAGGGTCGGGCACCCGTAAAAACAAAAGCAGGTCCCTCACCCATCCGCGCTTCGCGCGTATGGGCTCAGGACGACAACGAAAGGCGACGGCACCGGCAAAGCACCGACAAAGGCAACAACAACTGCAACGGCAGCGGCACCGGCAAAGGCGAACGGCAAAGGCGAACGGCAAAGGCCACCGCACAGGCAGCAGCAAAGGCTACAGCTAGGCAACGTCTACGGCGCAACGGGATCGTGGGAGCGGTTCGCTTCCACTCCGCGACTGATTTCTACGCTATGGCTGTTTGCTGCTTATTGGCAGGGACCAGCGGTTTGGGTTCGCTGACTTCTACGTTTGACCCGTTGTAGACAAACCTCTCTATTGTGGTTCCTCGCAGGCCTTGCCGGATCAGGTCCGTCACGTTTAGTTTGGTTTCGGCTTCGTCGAGATCCTTTGGGCTGGCGTAGAGGGAGGGCTTGCGCGGCATGAAGACGGGGCAGCAATCGTGAAACGGCTCGGAGGAAATTTCGTAGGTGCCGATCTTGTGGGCCGTGGCGAGGATGTCCATTTTGTCTGTGCCGATCAACGGGCGAAATACCGGGATGCGGGCGGCGGCGGCTACGGCGACCAGGTTCCGAAGGGTTTGCGAGGCGACCTGACCTAGACTGTCTCCTGTTAGCAGAGCCAGCGCGTGGTCGCGGCCCGCCAGCACCTGGCTTATTCGCAGCATCATTCTGCGATAGAGCAGGATGCGGCTCTCCTCGGGCGCGTAACGAACGATCTCCCGCTGGATTTCTTCAAACGGAACGCGATACAGCTTGGCTCGGAATTGATAGCGGACTAACTGCTTCACCAGGCCTCTCGCTACGTGCAGGGACGATTCGCCCGGCCTTGCGCCCGTGCCATAAAAATGGATGAAGCTGAGGTGGGCGCCGCGCTTCATCATGTGGTAGGCGGCTATGGCCGAATCGTAGCCGCCCGAGAGCAGGCAAGCGATGCGGCCAGCGGTGTTCGCGGGCAATCCACCGGGGCCGGGAATTTTTTTGGCGTAGACGAGCAGCGGGCCCGGAGTGACTTCGACGTGGCAGGTGATTTCGACGGAGGAGGGGAGCGAAGCGTTGAGGAGCTTGATGCACTCCTTCAGGATTGGGCTGATGCGGATGACGGCGCGTTCGCTTTCGCGGCGGCGGCTGAAGGTGAGGATTTGCCGCACGAGGTCCTTGGCGCGGCCGGCAGATTTGAGAACCGCCTCGAGATTTTTGCGGGTGGTTCCCGCGACGTCGCCGTTGGCCAGGGCGAGTTC
>CAZRKW010000259.1:0-5770 GCA_964600355.1 uncultured Acidobacteriaceae bacterium | reverse complement strand
AGAGGATTTCCAACAACTTCTCGCTCTCCAGCACAATTCCAAACAGAAGACGGCTCCATAAGTTTCCACCGTCCGGCTTCCCAAATACCGGCCCGGTATCTCTCATGTCCGATTACCCGACTCACGTTCCAAGTGAACTTATATTTTAACTGACTGCTTCCAGATGCGCCTTTGCTCGGGCATAATCAGCCACAGCGCGTTCGCGGCGAAGAACGAGACATCGGGAATTGCGTTGAGGACTCTGAAGGCTCAGGAGATGAGCTCGGCACGCGTTTCGCATCAAATAAGTCCAACCGACTTTCAAATGACTGAATCCGGCCCCCCCCCGCGCCCACTTAAGGCGCTTCCCGCATGTATATTTCTGCTGGGTTTCATCTATTTGTTGCTCGGGATATTTCAGCCATTAAATCCCTTCGACGAAGGCTTCATAAACTACGGCGCTGAGCGAGTCTCGTACGGGGATGTTCCGTACCGGGATTTTTGGGTTGGTTATACGCCGGGGCAGTTCTATACGGTTGCAGGAGTTTTTCGAATTTTCGGCTACTCAATCCTGGTGGAGCGCATTTGGGATACAGTCGTGAGATTTGGGATCTGCGTCCTAGTGCTCCTAATCACCCAAAAGCTGGCTGGAAAGAAATATGCTTATATGTCCTTTCTGATCTGCGTGGTGTATCTCGCTTGGTGCGGTAGCTATGGCTATCCGGTCATCCCAGCGATGTTCTGTGGCCTGGGAGCTATTCTATTGCTGATTGAGTTCTACGTTGAGAGGCGTTCGTTTCTTCTATTCTTGGGTGGGCTTGCAACGGGTACAACTGTTCTCTATCGACAAGATATCGGAGTCTATATATTGCTATCTGCGGTGGCGGCGATGGTGATTGTGTCATTCGAGAGGCCCATGCTGAAAGGCCAAATCATGGCCCGCGGAACTAATTGTTTCGGGTGCGTCGTGTCGTACGGGCTCGGAATCTGTGTTTTACTTATTCCGTGCTTTTTTTATTTCTTGCGAGCAGTTCCCATAGGAGTTTTAAGAGCGGACCTAATTACCTTCCCGCGAGAAGCCTCTCGCTTTTTACCACTTCCGCCTATTCTTCCGGGCGTTGTGCTGTTCAAGTCGAGCTTGCGGTTGAATGGTATCTGGTTTTTGTTTTATGCGCCGATCGCAATATTTCTGGTTGGCTGGGTCGGACTTATTCGATCAGTTTTTAACCCCGCGAAATACCCCGAGAAGGTGCAGCAGTTCGGGCGAGCAGCGCTTACAGTATTTGGAACCGGGTCACTGCTCACCGTCATCACGCGAGCCGACATTATCCATTGCCTCGCTATTACAATTGCGGCCAGCGCTTTACTCCCAGTATTACTGGCTGATTTGTTCGCACGGAGGCGACCAGCCTGGTCTAAGGCATTGGTGATGCTATGTCTAGCGTTGCTGAGCCTGCCATATGTGGCGGCTCCCATCAGAAAGCTTTACTGGTACGATTCGCGATACGGTCCGCGTAAAGGCGAACCAGTTCTGCAGAGGGCCCGGTTTTTCCAGGTGCCCGCAGACGAGGAAAATGCGATCCGGTTTATTCAGCAACATGTCCCCGAAGAGCAGGCGCTTTTTGTCGGAAACTCGCAGCATCATCGTGTTTTCGTGAACAACATTATGTTCTATTTCCTATCCCAGCGCCGCGCTGGAACTATGTATTACGAATTTGAGCCTGGAATGACCACGACAGTTCAAATCCAAAGCGACATCGTGGCAGACCTAAGCCGCAATCAAGTCAAATATGTCGTTCGGTGTGCCGGCTTTGACCGCTCCGATAACCCAGGAGAAAATCTTCACGACAGCGGCGTCACCATAATCGACGATTTCTTGGCACAGAAATATCGGCCGGTTGAAAAGTTTGGAGACTACTCGATATGGGCAAGCCAATAACCCGAATGATTCCGATTTTTATCAAAGAGCTCAATCGGTATCCCGATTGCAAAACATCGGTGGCCACATTGATATTATATCGGTTACCGTAGCCTGCCGACCCTCAAAACAAAAGTTTTTCAGAGTCGGCGTGTCGTTATTACGACGAAACCGCAGCCCGGAATATCCGGCAACAGGCGGCACGGCTCGCTGCAATTCTACCGGCTCCCTTGAAGCGACGACCCGAGCGCACGAATAACTACAGCGCGATTATCCTTAAGCGGATGAGCCAGATGGGTTGGTACTCGTCGCTAACATTTCCCTAATGCGTGGATTGTATTACTCCCGCGCTGGGTTCTGGTCGGATGGTCGGCAAACCGGAAGTTGGCCAGAAACGGCGTTCGAGGAGATCGACGCACCCATGGGCTGCTGCTGGCCCGCGCTTCCTCGAAGTGGACTTATCAGGCACTAGGGCGCCGGCTGCTGACCAAGCGCGAGGAAGATGTGGTGCAGCTCTTTGTCGAAGGCTTCAGCAACCGCGAAGCGGCGCAGAAACTGGGCCTGACCGAACACACGGTGAGCAATTACCTCTTCAAGATTTACGAGAAGCTGGGAATTTCGAGCCGCGTTGAACTTGTATTGTACTCTCTCAAAGAAAATTGTTAGGACGTCGCTGGATGATCCGCAAGAATCGTCCGCCCCGACCAGCCAGATCGCTCCGATCCAAGGCCCGTATTTGGCTTTGCCGTATCCGCTCATGCCAGCCGCCTCCATCGCGGCTGGCCAAGAGCCTGGCGTCGCTCGCTGGCGGGTTGGGCGTTACACGGAACGTAGGTGTGAAGTTGGAATCCTTCAAGGATGGGGCAATAAGAAACCTATGGCAGCAAGGAGGAAGTTGCGAGGACGAATCCCGCGAGTGAAGCTAGCCTTGACGCGATAGCGCTTCGCAACGCTCTTTAGATCCCATCTCCCCACAGTTATAAAGATGTATCAGTCTGCAAGACCGCCATCAGCGCACGGGCACAACGGTCTGGATCGACGAGGCCCGGTCCTGGCCAAGTGAACGAGGGGCTACGCAGTCAATGCGGCCGTCGCAAGATCAACCTCGCAGGTCGATGGCGATCGTGTTCCTCGGCGAAGACGCTGACGACGCTTCGCTCGACCCACGCACGGTACACTACGTCTTCGATCTTGGGCTCGCGCGCGTGGAAATGCCGCTCTCGTCCATGCTCTGACAGGACCGTGAAGCCGCAGAAGTCGCCGAAGCGATCGTAATCGATCGCCACGACCTTGCCAGTTATCTCATGTTCGCCGCGCGGCGGGACGGGCGCCGGCCCCTTCCCTCGCACGGCACCGGTCTGTGATGGAGGGATCTTGCTCGGGTCGCCTCCCAAAGTGGTTACCAGCCCTTCAGTCAGGCTGAGGTATCGGCCCAGCACCAGACGCCAGCGGCTCGCCGACGGCGTCACCCCGATTCGCCACTTGAGCCAGGCCAGGAGGCGCTCCTGCGGATAGAGCAGTTCGCCCGCCGGCTTCACAGTGATGGTGTACTGAAATGCGCCCTGGGTCTGGCGCCAGGAGAAGGGCTTTGGTGGCACTATGATTTCGGGCGTTGGCCTTCCAGCGATCTGGATCGGAGGCGGGGGACGCCGAGACGAGGCGCTGACCTGCGTCAGTTGGCGAACGGCGATCGTATAGGAGCGATCGCGACGCCCGGTCGAGGGCAAATCGACCGAAAGCAGGCCCGCATACCGGCCCTGGCCCTGCGGCACCGGAACCAGCGTCACATTGCCGCTCGGGCACTGGATGGTGTGCCCATCCGTCACGCTGAGGCGATGATTTCCGTACATCGAATTCGCCAGCGCGATGATGTCGCCGGAAGCCACGGCAGGCAGATAGATCGATGCGATGCTTCCCTTGGGCATGTTTCCCCAGGTGATCATCAGTTCGTCGGGGGGGCTCGCCGAAGCGGACGCCTTGATGTCGAAAGGATGTGCCGTCATTGTGGGCCGTCCAGCCAGGCGATGTTTCGCTGCGCGAGTTTGTCCGAAGTCGATGAGGCTGCGCCATTCGGGATGGGGGTGTCGTCGAACCGGATCTCGGCAACGAGACACTGGTGCGGGGCGACGGCGATCACGCCGCTGAGCGATTCGGTGCCGGTCCATGGCCCGTCCCATGCGGACTGCAGGGACGGAGGAAGCAGGATCATGAACGGCGCCGTCTGGTTTACATCGAGCCAGCACCCGAAATAGGTGTCCACCTCCTCATCGGGGACGGTGGTGATCATCCAGACGTTCGGCGGGTCTGTTTGCGTCTTCATGTCGGCCGGCTGATTCAGGTTGACCCGCTCTGTCGCGAAACAGGGAACCGCCACGTATTCAGGAAGCAGAAACCCATCGACGCCGAGAAGCGCGATCTTATGTCCGACAGTTCCGTTCGTGCCCCAGCGATAAGTCCCCTCGCCCGTTCCCACCTCGGTGAATGTCGAGTTGGTGCTCGCAGCGTTGAGCAGACGGAAGAAGACGCGGACCGGACCGACCGTGGTCGTGATGCCGGAGGTGAGCCTCACTCGCGCCAGCGCGAAATTGAAGACGGGGTCGCCGGGGCTGTTGGTAGGCAGGAATTCGAGCGCCGAGGAATCCTCGTCCTGCGCAAGCGCGTTGTCGAACGTGTCGCCGTTGGTGATCAGACTGGGATTGTTGAGGTGGTTGAGGACGGCTTGAATATACGCGACCGGGCCGTTGGCGGACGACGGATCCCCAGTGGTGGGATTCGCGACGCTGAACATTTGATGCGCCTGATTGGGAGTAACCGTGAATAGCCGCAGGTCGAAACTGAGCCAGGAGGGGTAGGCTTGCGGATTTGTTGGGTTGAGGTTGACGAGGTACGGGTCCTCGCCTTTCGCCAGCTCGATGTTCGCCTGGGCGGTGAGCGTGAAGGGAGTGGTGGCGTTTCCCGCGCGTGTGGGGATTTGCACTGTCAAGCTGGCCGTCAAGGTCACAATGGCGACCTGATGTGGGTTGAGCGCGTTGAAGGCGTTGAGATTCGGGAAAGAGATGGTGAAGGGGCAGAAGAATGTCTGAAAGTTGATGACGAGCGTGTCGTCGATCGCCTGAACCGGCGGCGGGCCGAAGATGTTGACTACCGGCAGGCTGTTCGCGATCGTCTCGATTTGGGTGGGCGTGAGGCCCGGGTTCGATACGCTATTGATCGCCGCCGTGATGGTCGGCGAGGGATTGGGCGGCCCGTCGAGATCGGACGGATTCTTTAATCCTAGCCACTGTCTCCAGAGACCGCTGATCGCGAGCCAGTAGGCCGACCCCCAGGTCAACTTCTGCGTTACTTCATCCTGGCCAAAGGTCGATTTGTCGAAATAGAAATTCATGCCCATCGCGGGAGTGGCGAAGGACTGGCTGACCGTAGACCCGGACGTCGGCGAGACGGCCTGGTAGACGATGTTGGAGTTCTCGGCTGTGCCCTGCTGGGAACCGCCGCATGTATTGGTGGTTTGGACGGAGAGAGCCCCAGACGACACCGAGTAGGTCAACGTGCCGGCACCTGACGTAAACATGACCGGTAAGCCCGGCGCGGAAACGAGGTCGACCTGAAAGCCGTAGATCGGAAAGAGGGCGTAATTCGCCGGTTCAGTCTGACCGGCGTAGTTGGGCCACGGCTGAGTGCTGCCCGATTGAACGTTGCCGCTTGGATCGGTGATGCTAAACGTCGCCCCCGTCACGTTCCCGCTGCTGTCGGTTGGGAGCTCGATAGTTATCACTGAGCCGGCGGGAATCCTGTTCGAGGCGACCGAACCGACGCCGCCGGTCACTGCGGCGCCGGGGAACACCGGAAGCCAGGGACTCGTGTCGGGGGGAT
>CAZRKW010000258.1:0-5833 GCA_964600355.1 uncultured Acidobacteriaceae bacterium | reverse complement strand
GCGGTGCCCACGGCGATGCCGCCAACCTGGGGAGTGCCGTCCTGGCTTTCGCCTTGGGCAAGAGTGGAAACCGTGGTTCCGTCAAGGTACGTCGAATACACGAGGCTGGCGCCGCCTGCAGCGAGAACTGTTGCGAAGATGTCGCTCTGAATATTGTTGGTAATGGAGCTTTTGACGCCCGCCAATTGGGCTGTCGTCTGATACGCATTCGAAGTCGTTTCAAAGTTGGCATCAGCGGTAAGGCCGGTCACGTAGGCCTGGCCGCTCGAATCGACGGCGAGCCCGTCAATGACCGTTTGACCTCCTCCCGGCGCCAGGTAATCGACGTAAGCGGCCGTCGTAGCCGTGGGATTCAGCTCGAGGACCCAGGGGCCGCCGCCTCCCGGACTAGCGCCGGTCATGTTGAATTTCGTGGTAACGGTGCCATGATCTGCGATGTTGGCGGTCGAGCCGCCTGCAACGTAGGCGTCGCCGCTGGGATCCACGGCAATCGCGACACCGTTGACCCCGGTTGGGGCTGCGCCGTCCTCCGAACCGATCACCGTGGAGTACGCCAGAGTCGAGTTGCCTCCGTTGGATGGAGGCGCTATCTTTGATGCGAAAGCATCGCCAAATCCTGATCCATCGTCGAGCTGGTTATAGTGGCCCCAGACAACGCCAGCGGTGACAGGGAAGGCGGAGGAGTGCGGTGTGGAATTGTCGGAACCGACGTTAATCGACCCGGTCACGTAGGCGTTGTCGGAGCCGTCCACGGCGATCGCGCTGATCGCGTTCTCCGAATCCCCGCCGCAGAGAAACGTTGAGTAGACCAGGCTGGAACCGGCCTGCGATAGTTCCAGGACTACTCCGCACGTGTGACCGTAGGTCGAAGGATAGTAGGACGCAAGCGGCGGTATCGTCGCTTGGAACGCCTTCACAATGGGAAACGTAGTGTCAGAGGTCGTTCCCCCGACGAACGCGAATCCGTTGGCATCGACCGCGATGGCCGGCTTGAAAGGGTTATTGCCGGGCGTCGTCCCGGAAATGTAGGTCGAGTATTTGAGCGCAGTCCCGGCGGCGTTCAGGGCAGTGACGAAATAAACTGAGGTGACGCCGTTCGGAAAAGTTGTTTGATATGTCCCCCCGGTGACGGGGAAGCTGGACGAAGCAGTAATGCCGGTCATGAAGGCTTCGCCTGCGGAGTCCACGGAGATGGACGAAAAGGTGTCTGCCGAGCTGAATTGCATCCCAACACCCGAGCCCAGGTACGTGGCGTAATCGACCGACAGTCGCGACGAAACTGTGGGGTCGATCACCAGTTGCTGCCGGCGGTCGTAGCTTCCCAGCCGGAATCCCACTTTTCCGTCCGCCAGTACGCGGTAACCCCCGTCCACCGGCACCCGTGTCTTGCCCATGTATTGGTAGATCACCGGCTTGCGGATGGTAGCGGCGCCTGCCTCTGTGTCGAGGATGAGATCGCCGGCGTCATTCACATGTATTTTGGACTCGCCTGAGTAAGCCAGCTCAATCTTGCCGGGGTCGGCGCCCGGAGCCACGCGGAAGTCGAACTCGAGTTCCTGGCTGGTTCCGCGGTACGACAAATCAATCCCGGGGTAAACGTGATCGTAATGAACCTCGCCATAGGTGGGAATCCGCGTGTGCCATTTGCTGGGATCGTTGCCGATCAGATAGTTGACGATGCCCTCTAAACGGTCGCTGCCCCATGGTTCGGTGGACGCTTTGGAACCCGCCAGCGACATGCGGATGACCGGCCCAGTTGGCTCTGCGGGTGTTTCGACGGCCGGCGCGCGTCCAGGCTTCTGTCCCGGCTTGCGTGTCTCGTATTGCAGTACAGCCTCACGACCTGTGAGGAATGCGGTGTAGCCCGTGCCTCGAGCCAGAAAGCGCACCTGCCCAGCCGTCTGTCCCTGATTTTCCTCGAAATACAAAGAAACGCTTTTCGACGGGGCTTTCTGGGCCTGCCCATGCGCCGTGACCGCGCCAATACCGAGAATTGCGGCCGTTGCCAACATCAACCGGCACATAGCATGGACTCGCATACGACCTCCGTGAAACGAATGACTAGCGAAACTTCGTGTTCAAACTGAATCTGAATACCGCGAAATAAACAACCGGGCGCGTTCGCAAGCGTCGCAGCGGCACTCAATTAGTAAGGAACGGAATACAAGCCGATCCGAGGGGTTATGGTCGATCATCCGATACGCTCCCTCGTTTATTGCGGCGAATCTCACCTACATTCGCGTTCTGAAATAGGGTCAGCGGGAAATACAGCGGAGACGGACAGCCCGATTCCATGAAGGCAACTGATCCAGCTGGCGGGCGCAAAGTGGCCCGCGAACATTCTGACTTCGCCAACGCAAGGACTACCCACGAGCACTCCCGGCTGGAAATAAGGAAAAGACGTGCAAATGTGGAGTCGCCAGTTACGCAGCTTTAACTAGCGATGTCAAGTTAATTAACGTTTACGTTTGCAGGCTCAAGCAAAACCATCGGTACTGTCAGTACTAATCGCACTCAACACCCGGGTGGGTATAATTTATAAAATAAGGGTATATGTAACTTGGTCCGTGTAACGGCTTTCAAGGTCAGCCACACAGCTGCAGATTACGTGTCTTGAGGGAATAAAGGACAAGCTCGACCCTCCTCGAAATCCCAAGCTTTTCATAAATGTTGAACAGATAGTTGGTCACCGTGTTTTCGGTGCAGCCCAGTTTGTTGGTGGCCTTCCGGTTGCGGTAGCCTTCGACAACAATTTTCGCGATATCTTCCTCGCGCTTGTTCAACAGACGCAGGCCTGAAACGGGTCCTTGCGACTCCGCATGGAGGTTCTCTCCTTGAGGAGTAATTCGTATGTCGGGAAAGAGTGATACGACGGTTAGGCAGCCGGCGATACGCGGAGCTCTTCAGCGAACACCGTGCGATACGGAACAGTTTCGTTCATAGCGCGGCCTCATAGTTGTCATCGGGACGCAGCTTGATGGTCTGAGAGCGAATACCCGGGGAGATCATGAAATGTCCAAAGCAAATTCGGTTGTTGCAGTGTATCGCACGCATACAGAAGCTGATGAAGCAGTGAAGGAACTTCAAAGCGGCGGAGTCGACATGCATAAGTTGTCGATCGTTGGGAAGGGTTACCACACGGAGGAGCAGGCGGTGGGCTACTACACTACCGGCGACCGCATGAAATATTGGGGCAAGATCGGCGCGTTTTGGGGAGGTTTCTGGGGATTGCTGTTTGGATCTGCCTTTTTCCTGATTCCGGGAATCGGACCAATCCTGGCGGCCGGGCCGGTCGTTGCATGGATTGTGGCGGCATTGGAAGGCGCGGTAGAAGTGGGCGCGCTTGGTGCTTTGGGTGCCGGACTCTACAGCATCGGAATTCCCAAGGACAGCATCGTGAAATACGAAGCAGCCCTCAAGACGGACCAGTTCCTACTGATCGTCAATGGCACAGCTGCAGAGGTGTCTAAGGCGAAAGATATCATCGAAAGTACACATCCCGCCCAATTTTCGCTGCACTCAGACCAACTAGTCGCCGCTGCAGTTTAGCGCTCCTCGGACCGCGGGCAAAGGTTGCATTGATGAGGGAGGGGTATTCGCATCGGGAGATAACCCGCCTTGCGAAGACCCCTTCTCCCACCCCTGTCTTCGCGGTCTAGCGCCGTACTTGTTGCTCAACGAGCGGAGATCAAATGAAAAGAACGGCCCCGATCACGGCGCTGTTTGTGGATGTCGGTGGTGTCCTGCTCACCAACGGCTGGGATCATCATGCCCGCAGACGGGCGGCGAGGAAGTTCCACCTGAAGTGGCCTGCGATGGAAGAACGGCACGCCCTGAACTTTGCCGCCCACGAGGAGGGAAGGGTTACGTTCGGACAGTATTTAAATCGGGTGATCTTCTACAAGAAACGGCCGTTCACGCGGTCCCAGTTTCGGCTCTTCATGTTCGCGCAATCGAAACCTTACATCAAGATGATCGAGATGGTTCGCAATCTGAAGGCGCGCTACGCGCTGAGGATCGCCGTCGTCAGCAACGAATCGCGAGAAGTGAACGCGTATCGGATTCACAAGTTTAAGCTGGACGGGTTCGTGGACACCTTTATTTCCTCCTGCTTCGTCCACGCTCGCAAACCCGACGTGGAGATATTTCGGCTCGCGCTCGACATCGCTCAGGCGTCACCTCGCCAGGTGATCTACATCGAAAACACGCCGATGTTTGTCCAGATCGCGGAAAGCTTGGGCATTCGAAGCATTCTTCACACGGACTACAAATCCACCCGAGCAAAACTCGCTTCATTCGGATTACAGAACAACAACGAAGATATCTATCCGCTCGGTCCGCGGCGGCTTAAAAAAAGGAGAATTGAATCATGAAAACGAACGCGCTGGCACCGGAACTGCACGACACGACATCCGACACGGTGGACAGAAAAGAGCTAACCGCGAACAGCAGCACGCTTTCTCCGGAACTCCTGCACAAGATGAATGCCTACTGGCGCGCCGCGAACTATCTGTCGGTCGGCCAGATTTATCTCTACGACAATCCACTGCTGAAGGAGCCGCTGAAGCTGTCGCACGTGAAGCCCCTGGTGGTGGGGCACTGGGGCACCACGCCCGGCCAGAACTTTATCTATGTGCACTTAAACCGGGTCATTAAGAAGTATGACCTCGATATGTTCTACATCGCTGGTCCCGGCCACGGCGGCCCTGCGATTGTGGGGAACGTATACCTCGAAGGCACCTGGACCGACATCTACCCGAACGTCACCAGGGACGAAGCGGGAATGAAGAAGCTGTTCAAGCAGTTCTCGTTTCCCGGGGGAATTTCCAGCCACGTTGCGCCTACGACGCCTGGGTCAATTCACGAAGGTGGTGAGCTCGGGTACTCCCTCAGTCATGCCTTCGGGGCGGCGTTCGATAATCCCGACCTGATCGTCGCTTGCGTTATCGGTGACGGCGAAGCGGAAACGGCCTCCTTGGCGACCTCATGGCAGTCCAACAAGTTTCTCGACCCCGTCACTGATGGGGCTGTGCTGCCAATCCTGCACCTCAATGGCTACAAGATCAGTAATCCAACCGTGCTGGCCCGCATCGAGCATGAGGAATTGGAGCAATTTCTACGAGGCTGCGGCTGGACACCCCACTTTGTGGAAGGCAGCGACCCGGAAAAGATGCATGAACTGATGGCCACCACTCTGGAAGCGGCCATCGAAGACATCCGCCAGATCCAAAACAATGCGCGGAATAATGGCGATACCACTCGGCCGCGCTGGCCAATGATCGTCCTCAAGTCACCCAAGGGCTGGACGGGCCCGAAATTCGTCGATGGCCTGCAAATTGAAGGCACTTTCCGAGCGCACCAGGTGCCGCTTCTGGTCGATGCCGAGCATCCCGATCATGTCAAGCAGCTGGAAAGCTGGATGAAAAGCTACAAGGCCGAGGAGTTGTTCGATGAGAATGGCCGGCTCATGCCGGAATTAGCTGAGCTGGCACCGAAGGGCGATCGTCGGATGGGAGCCAATCCCCACACCAACGGCGGCATTCTGCTGCATGACCTGCGCATGCCAGACTTCCACGTTCACGCTGTGAATGTGCCTTCTCCGGGGGCCGTTAACGGCCAGGATACGCTCGTGCTGGGCAACTTCCTGCGGGATGTGGCCAAGCTAAATGAGGATCAGCATAATTTCCGGGTCTTCGGTCCCGATGAGACCCTCTCGAACCTTTTGGGAGCGGTTTTTCAAGTCACCAATCGCCAGTGGGATGCTCGAGAAGTAAAAAACGATGAATTCCTCGCGCCCGCCGGACGCGTGCTGGACTCGATGCTCAGCGAGAAC
>CAZRKW010000257.1:0-5874 GCA_964600355.1 uncultured Acidobacteriaceae bacterium | reverse complement strand
GTCTTCGTCGACGTGAAGCCGCTCGTCCGCCGTCCGCAGCATGTGGTTTGCGGTACTGATGTAGAGCTGCCAGATGTTTTCAGCCTTCCACGGAGTAAGCGCCTCGGGGTTCACGGCCTTGATGTCGGCGTAGGTCAGCAGGCAGAGCATCTTCAGACGCTCCGGTGTTTCCATTTTCTCCGCGAATTGATGGACCGTGCCCGGATCAAAAATGTCCCGGCGCAGCGCTGCGCTGAGCTCCATATGGCGGTTGATCAGAAACAAGACCGTCTCCCGGTCAAGGTCGTCCAGATCCAGCCGGTCAAGGCAAGTCTTCGCCAAGGCGACGCTGCCGATCACGTGGCTTTCAATTTTCAGCGCCTTGCCGGTGTCGTGAAGCAAAAGGGCAAGATAGAGCAGATCCGGCTGCTCGAGTTCGTCCAGAAGCTCCGCATACCGCTGGTCCCAGTTCGAATGCGATTGCCGCAGCTTGTGAAGATTCTCAATCGCCACAAAAGTGTGCTCATCCACCGTCAGCCGGTGAGAATAGTCGCGGATCACCAGCGCATCGATGCCCTTCATTTCCGGCAGGAGCAGCGTGAGCAGGCCCAGGGAATGCATGGTCCGCAACGCGTCCGCGGCATGAGGCGCTACCAGCACCTCCTGAAGGTAGTGCCATAGTTCCGCGCCTGCTGGCGGATTGGCAGCGATCGATCCGAGCACCTGCTCCATCTGCTGTTCCGTGGTGGAGCTCAGAGCCAGGCCGTGACGCGCCATGAATCGGAACATGCGCAAGGGGAGCGCCGGGTCGCTCAGCGATTCGGGGCGCTGCAAAAAGATCCTGCTGTCGACGACGGCAAACTCCGAGTTGGACAAGCGCGAGCGCAAGTTCTGAAACTGCCGGTAAAGAGACGCTCGCGTCGCCGGAAACTCGTCCAAAAGCTGCGAGGCCACCCGGTGAATAAGTCGGGCATGGCGGAAAAAGATGCGCATCCACTCAGAAGCGTCGAGTGGCTCTGAATTGGGTGTCCCGATTCGAAGCGCAGCCGCTTCATCCTGCGCGATCCATGCGAGGGTGTTGTCGTCGCGCCCATAGCGGAAGTGCAAAAAGCACCGCACGGACATGAGAAAAGCCAAAGCCTCTTCGAATGGCTGGCGCAGCGGAGCGGGGAGCAGGGAAGCCTCCTCGGGCCAATGGCCTTTTTCTTCGATCGCGGAAATCACGGCGAGCCAGTGCGCCAGGTTGTAGTCCCGCAGCCCCCCGGGACCGTCCTTGATGTTGGGTTCCAGATGAAAAACGGTGTCGCCGAACTTGTTGTAGCGGGCGCGTGTGAGGTCGGTGAGCCTCTGCACAATCAGTCGGGATTCGCGCGATACGAGCTTCGGAATCAGCTTGCCGTGGAGGCGCGAAAACAGATTCGGGTCGCCCGCCACATACCGGCAGTCCAGCAGGGAGATCGCGAACTCCACGTTGTTCGGATCGAACCGCTCGCATTCGGCGAGCGTTCGTGTCGTGGGGCTCAGTTTCAGGCGGAGGTCCCACATCTCCTGCGAGAAGGTTCGGATCGCGTTCTTGAATTTCTTTTCGGTGTCTCCGCCCGCGTGGAGGAACATCAGGTCGATATCGGAGTGGGGAAAGAGCCATCGCCTGCCGAAGCCGCCCAGGGCGACCAGGGTGAAATTGCGCGGGCCTTCCGTTTCGGGCGAAATTAATTCATTCCACAGCCGGCGGGCGATCGATTCCACCAGAGCGGTGCGCGCGAGCAGCGCCGCCCGGCCGTCGCTGGACGCGGAGAATTCCTGCTGAATGCGCGCGGATTCCGCTGCATAAAGCTCCTTGAGTTCCATCGCCAGTGAGGGTCCTGTAGCCATATCAAGTAAATCGAATTCCTGTACTTAGGAGCTTTTCGGCCTACAAGGATATACATTACAGCGTTTTCCACCAAATCAAGCCTTGGATGGCTCGTATTAGCTCTTGGAAGGCCTTCAAATCGGGCAAACCGCGAGTCGCCCGCTCCCGCTTGCTCTAGAGAACTCCATCGCCGCGTTCGTCATTGCGGATGCGGATGGCGTCTTCGACTTTCGAGATGAAAATCTTGCCGTCTCCGATCTTGCCCGTGCGAGCCGCGACTTTGATTGCGTCCACGGCCTTTTCGGCCATCTCATCGGGGAGAACCATTTCCAGCTTGATCTTGGGAATCAGGTCGATGGTGTACTCCCGGCCACGGTAGAACTCCGTGTGCCCCTTTTGCCGTCCATGGCCGCGCGCCTCCAGTACGGTCATTCCCTCGACGCCAATTTCATGCAGCGCGTCCTTCACCGCATCCAGCTTTGACGTCTGAATGATCGCTTCAACTTTTATCATCGTTCCTTCTCGCTTCCGCTTGTTGCAAGCAATCGGTTCAGAAAGATTACGTGGAAATTGGCTGCCTCGCTAGGCCGAAGTCTCCCCGGTGTAACCCACTGCGAAAGGCGGCGGTCGCATCTCCCAAGCGTAGAAAGTCGGGCTTAGTTGCACCTGCTGGAATTTCGATTGCCCTCCACAGGCAATCGGCCCCGGCATTATACATGGAGGGTCAGCCTCGAGGCTTGGTCGTCCTCGGAATGAAGACACGAAGCCTCAAGCGGACTTATAGCCCTTGGGATTTTTCTTGCGCCATTCCCATTGCGACCGAAGAATGCCCGCCAAATCGTACGTGGGCTTCCAGCCTAGCACCGCGCGGGCCTTCTGGGCGTCGGCCACCAACCGCGCAGGATCGCCCGGTCGCGGCGCGGCGTGCCGGATGTTTATTTTTTTGCCGGTAACCTGGCGTGAGGCTTCGATCACTTCCAGCACTGAATAGCCGTGGCCTGTTCCTAGGTTGATAAAATCCGATTTGCCGCCTTTTCGCAAATGTTCCAACGCCAGAATATGCGCATCCGCCAGATCGGCCACATGCACGTAGTCGCGAATGCAGGTTCCGTCCGGCGTCGGATAGTCTTTGCCAAACACGGCAACCTCCGGCTCCGCGCCAGCGGCTGCCGCCAGGACGTTTGGTACCAGATGCGACTCCGGATCGTGGAATTCGCCGCGCAACTCTGTCGCCCCTGAAGCGTTGAAGTACCGGAGCGCCACAAACTTCAGTCCGTAAGCGTGGTCGTAGCTTTCAAGCAGTCTCTCCATCGTGAATTTCGACCATCCATAAGGATTTTTAGGCCATTGAGGGCAGCTCTCGGAAATCGGCATCTGCTCGGGCTCGCCATAGGTCGCGCAAGTGGATGAAAAAACCACGCGCCGGATACTGGCCTTTAGCAGCGAACCCATCAGGGCTACGCCCTCTTCCACGTTGTTTTCGAAGTATTTCGCGGGCTCCGCCACCGATTCGCCCACGTAGGCGAGCGCTGCGAAGTGGACGCATGCCTCGATTTCGTGCTCCTTCGCAATGCGTGCGATCAGGCCGCGATCGCCTATACGTCCCTGATAAAAAGGTACATCGCGGTCGAGGGCCTGCCGGTGGCCGCGAACGAGATCGTCAAGGACCACCACCTGTTCCCCTTTGGCCCTCAAACGCTCCACGGTGACGCTGCCGATATAACCCGCCCCGCCCGTTACCAGTATCTTCATCGCACTCCATTCAACTCCGGATTTATCGTCGGAATCATTATGCGGTCATCCGGTCCGCAGTCGCATTCTCAGCGCTGCAACTCGGCTTAAAGGATAAACAAGGCATCATAGGGCAGCAACACGGCGGGCCAAGGGTGCCAGAGCACCGTACAATCGAAAGGAGTGGCCGGTTCTAGCAAAGATGACAGGCGTATTTGCTTTGCTCGCCCCTCGAATCCCTGATGCGTTCCATAGAATCTTTTCGTAGTACCGCCCTCCGCCCGCTTGCTAGAGTACGGGGATGGCCTCCATCCCATCGCCCACCGTGCGTCATGGTTTGTTTGAAGGCTACGAAACTGGGAATTTCTACGATGAGATGTTTGTGGCGCCAGGAGAGCCGCGTCCCCACTATGCCAAGCTTTTCCAGAAGCTTGGCGCCATGGCTCCCGCGCAGTTCGAGGAGCGCCGCAAACTTGCCGATCTTTCGTTTTTGATCCAGGGCATCACGTTCACCGTCTACAGCGACGGCCAGGGCACTGAGCGCTTGTTTCCCTTTGACCTGATTCCCCGGATCATTCCCCATTCCGAATGGGAACGCATCGACCGGGGCTTGGCCCAACGCGTCGTGGCGCTCAATCTCTTCCTCCAGGACGTTTACGGCAAGCAGCGTATCTTCAAGGACCGCCAGATTTCCCGCTCGCTGGTCTATTCCTGTCCGCATTTCCGGCGCGAGGTGATTGGAATCGAGGTCCCGCGCGGAATTTACACCCATATCTGCGGCATCGACCTTATACGCGATTCGAAAACAGGCGAATTTTGCGTGCTGGAAGATAATGTCCGCACGCCCAGCGGCGTTTCCTACGTTCTGGAGAACCGCCTCGTCATGACGCGGACCCTCCCGGACGCCTTCCAGGCTGGCGAGGTTCTTCCCGTTCACCACTATCCCAATGAACTGGCGCGCATTCTGCGTAGCCTCTCTCCGCGTGGCGAGGATGATGGCGAAATCGTCCTGCTTACACCGGGCATCTACAACAGCGCTTATTTCGAGCACAGTTTTCTGGCGCAGCAGATGGGCATCGAGCTCGTCGAGGGACGAGACCTCATTGTCGACGGCGGCATCGTCTTCATGAAGACGATTCACGGGCTGAAACGCGTTGACGTGATCTACCGTCGCGTCGATGACGATTTCCTCGATTCACTCACCTTCCGCTCCGACTCCATTCTGGGCGTTCCAGGGTTGATGGGCGCCTACCGCGCCGGCAATGTTGCGCTGGCGAACGCGGTCGGCAACGGCGTCGCCGACGACAAAGCAATCTACGCCTACGTTCCCGACTTTATCCGCTATTACCTCGGCGAAGATCCGATTCTCAGAAGCGTGGAAACCTATATCTGTGCCCGCCCAAAGGATCTGGATTATGTTCTCGGTCATCTCCCGGAACTTGTCGTGAAGGCGGTTGGTGAGTCCGGCGGCTACGGGATGTTGATCGGACCGAAGGCAGAGGCCAAGAAGATCGAGGAGTTCCGCCAACGTATCCTGGCCAATCCCCGGAACTATATTGCTCAGCCGGTCATCGCGCTCTCGCGCGTGCCTTCGTACGACCCTGCAACGAGAACCGTCGGAGGACGGCACGTCGATTTGCGCCCGTACTGTCTATACGACGGCAAGCACGTGACGATCGTGCCCGGCGGTCTCACGCGCGTTGCGCTGCAGCGCGGTTCCCTGGTAGTGAATTCCTCTCAAGGCGGCGGCAGCAAAGACACGTGGGTTCTGCGGGGAGAGGAATAATGCTCTCCCGCATAGCAGAGTCCCTTTTCTGGTTGGCGCGCTATATCGAGCGCGCCGAAGACACCGCGCGCATTCTCGACGTGAATTACCACATGCTTCTGGAACAATCCCAGTCTTACCGTTTGCGCTGGGAGCCGCTGATCGTCATGGCCGGCGAGGAAAACCGCTTTAGCCAGCTGTACGGGGAAGCCAATGCCGAGAATGTCTTCGACTTTCTCGCCTTCCGCCAGGACAATCCCAGTTCGATCGTTCAATGCATCGCCAAAGCGCGCGAAAACGCCCGCACCATTCGCGACCGTATTTCACGCGAAATGTGGGAAGACATCAACGGCCTTTACTACAACGTGGCGCGGTTCAATCCTCGTGATGAAATTGCCGCGGGTCCGCACCGCTTTTGCGACGAAATAAAATTCGGGGCGCACCGTTTTCACGGCGTCACGGACGCGACGATGCCGCACGACGAAGGCTGGCAGTTTCTCCGCATCGGCTGGTCGCTCGAGCGCGCGGAAATGACGGCGCGTCTCGT
>CAZRKW010000256.1:0-5914 GCA_964600355.1 uncultured Acidobacteriaceae bacterium | reverse complement strand
CATGGTTTTGGTTTTTTGATGCGCAAATCAGCTTGCGACCTGCGCGGATTGGATTCACCTATCACCTTCTATACACTCAGTTTGCGACTCGTTGGCCCAGGAAATCGCGGCTATGCCGACTCTCGGCTCCCGGAACAGGCGAGCCATGGTTTTCAGTGAAGCAGTACCTTGCGGCGGGATTGCCGCATTGAGTTCGGAACGGTGATCTCTCATGCGCGGGGGGAAAAGTATGCGTATCACAGCAAGCCGTGGGAGCCGCCACGCCGACAAGGAGCATCTCGATGATTGACGGATTCCTGTTTCTCGCGCCCATTCTGTGTCTCGCGGTCGTTGCTCTCTTTGCATTTGTCGGATGCCAGTATGTGTACGGCGTAACCCCGAAGCTTGGCCCACCCGCCAATCTGACCGCGGTCGCCGGGAATGGCGAAATTACTCTCTCCTGGGGCCCTTCTTCCGGCGCCGATAGCTACAGCGTCCAGCGCGGGACCACCAGCGGCGGCCCTTATGGCACTTCCTTCACCGTCCCGGGAACACAAACGAACTACCTCGACACTCCTCTCACGAACGGCACCACCTACTATTACGTAGTCATCGCGCTGGCGGACGGCGATCAAAACAGCGATCCTTCAAACCAGGCCTCTGCGACCCCGATGGCAATAACTCCCGTCATGACTCCCTTTGTGGTGAACGCCACGCCGGGCACACTGAAACAGGATTTTACCGGCTCCGCGGGGATGGCCATCACGGTTGGGCCAAACCCGCTCACGGTCTATGCCCTCGGGCGCATGTTCGCCCAGGGAAACGCCAACAGCCACACGGTTAAAATTGTCGATGCAACAAACGGGCAGGACGTCATGGGCGGCTCCGTCTCCGTCAACATGGCCGGCGGAACCCTGAATGCATTCGTGTATGCCGCGCTGGCGGCTCCGATAACTCTGAACGCCAATGCCGCCTATTACGTGGTAAGTTCCGAGATCGCCGGCGGTGACTTCTTCTACGATAACGACACGACGGTTCAGACTACGACCGCCGCCAGCGTAACATCGGCCGTCTACACCGACGCCACTACGCCGTTCACTCCCACCGCATCGGCAGGCCACACCTACGGGCCCGTGGATTTTAAGTATTCCTGAAACAGGACTAACTCCTCGACTCGCCGCAAGGGGAGGCATTGTCAGCGGCGCAGCGGATATTCCCTGCACTGGCCCCGCGAAGTGCACCCCAAAAGAGACGGCTTGCTATACGGAATAAGTGTGGCAGTGCGTCCATGGCCGGCCAGCCGCATGTGGAGTGCAGGACCCGCATTTGTCCCGGGAATCTGACCAAACGGGAGTCGTCCCAAGAGCTGAGCCTCATTAATTCGGTACTGCTAGTACGGGATATTTGGCTTGACTCAAAACTCATGCCCCCAGATGATGTCGATTCCCATGTTGAAAGAAGTTGCTGAAAGAAGTCGCTGCTGAAATCCGGTGTGTCATCCGTGCTCTATTGACCCAACGGATGGATGGCACAAGGCCCACAAAAACATCCTGAATTACACGCTGTCGCGTGCTGCAAGGAAATTACTGAGGGGCGGTGGCTGTCATGATTGGAATTGGTGTCGTACTACTGTTTGTGGGACTCATATTAATAGGGATGACGTGGGTGATGGGATGATGCAGCGTTAAAAGCCTGCACCGGGCAGAACGGGCACCCTGCTTGATCGGTTGCTCCGGGAAACGCCGTCGCGTCGCGCGTGAAGAATCGGCCACCCACCGAAAAGGCTTGGACTACTTCGCCAGCGGGTCGGGCCGCATCTGGAAATGCACCACCTCGCTCGTCGTGCCCTTCCCCTTTCCTTCGATATGCCACACGACTCTCTCGTTGTCCCCCGCCCAGATCCCGCGCCCCTTCCACCCCGCCTTGGGATCGTCGATGCGCCCTGACATCGACCGCGTGTAGAAATCCATCGGATACGGCACCCGCAGATAAACAAATTTCTTCTTGTCCGGGAGAAAAGCGATCAACGAATCGGAGCCCGTGCCGTCAATGACCGGCACATCTTTCCCCAGCCCCAGCGTATTCTCGCGGTCCACCCAGCTCAGATAATAGTAGTCCGACCTTACTCCGGTTCCCTTGAACGTCGGACCCGGCACCGGATACAACGTCCAACCCTCCGGGCAGTGCTGCCCCGTAGCGGTCGGTCCCCGCAGCACCTTGCACTTGCTGCGGTCAAAGCTCGCGAGGTGCGCGCTCTCTCCAAGCG
Source organism: uncultured Acidobacteriaceae bacterium (assembly GCA_964600355.1). GTDB lineage: Bacteria > Acidobacteriota > Terriglobia > Acidiferrales > UBA7541 > Palsa-295. The sequence continues at coordinate 3,669 of CAZRKW010000256.1, read as the reverse complement.
ACACCCACACCAGTCCCTTGCTGTCCACTTCCACGCCCTGCGTGCCGTACCCCTCCACTCCAGGAGCCTTGGGATTATTGAACGGCGGCTCGTACACCTCGGCCGTGCAGGTGGCCGGAGGATTCGCCCCCATGCTGTAGCGGACGATTTTCCCTGGGATGGCCGTCTTGGGCCCGCCGATCACGCCGCCCACCACCCAGAAGCTCCCGTCAACGGGGTTCGAACCCGCCCCGTAGGGAATCACTCCGCTCAGCATCCGATCCAGCTTCGGATCGGCCGGCTGGTCGGGCGTCGTATACGCGCCAATCTTTCCGTCGCCGTTGTAATCGATCACGCCCGGGCACCAGCCATTGGCCTTCTCGGCGTCGTGCGTCTGCTCCCAGACGCGCGTCTTGAACCACGCGAACCCGCCGGTATCGCGAAACGGCTCGTCCGGTTGCATGGTTGTGTAAAGGGTCTCGTCCTTGTCGTTCGACCACGCGCGGTGGCTGCCCGCTGTGCCGCAATTTCCAGCGACAGTCTGCTGGTGCGTTTTGGGATCGTAGACCACCAGCCCGCTTCCCCTCACCGGAAAGTTCTTCGCGAAAACATTGTCGGAGCCCTTCCCGCACCAGGTAGGCGGCGTGGTAGGCCTGCTCGAGTACCAGAAGCGGCCTTGCGAGTCGATTGCCGGCCCTCCCGCGCCGCCGATGGCAGCCTTCCACACGATCTCATCGCCCCAGAACGGCGACGACATTTCGTTATACAGCGCAGGCCCGGACCCTGCTTTGGAGGCGCCGTCCGAGCCAGGCGGCATCATCGTGCCCTTGGTGTACTCCACAGGATCGATCCACTCCACCACCCCTGACGCATTGTCCGTCCCATAGATGCGCCCATAGGCATTCGCTGTCGGGTAGTAGGAATTCCCGGCGGCCACGTCGTGGACAAACGCCCGGTCCGACGCAAAGTCCCATATCGAAAGCACCACGTTACGTTCGAGACCCTGCGGCCGCGGCGGCGCGGGCGGCACCTCGCCTGCTTCGATCCGGCTGGACCAATCCGCGAACATCGCCAGCCCCGCGTCATGCCCAAAATGATGATCCACATCCGCCAGCATCTCTCCGCCCACCTGCCCGGACTTCAGCATGCGTTCCCACCCCAGGACGGGTGAATCGAAGCTGCCCAGATTCTTGTTGACCTCGCGCGTGATCTTGTTCCCCATCTGATGGCAGTCCTCGCACCCGCGCTTGATGCTGAACACAAACTGCGCCTGGTTCGCGATCTCGTGCCCATTGCGCAGGTCCGGAAGGTTGATCCATCCAATGTGCGGCGGGCTGGGACGCTTCCCCGCATTGGACGCGGCCTGGCACTGCACGTCGTTCCCCCGGCAATCGATGAAGCGCTCGTCCTCATCCTGGGGCGGCGCCGGCGGCACCTTCATAGGAAACGCGCTTTTCGGCGGAATCTTCAACAACGAATACCAGTAGTTGGCGGGATAATACTGCGCCGCAGCCCGCACGTCAGGAGCAATCACTGCAGTAAGCGCCAGCGCCTTACCAGGCTTAGCGTTCACCGGCTCCGAATCCACCAGCCCATACCCGCGCACCCAAACCTTGTAATTCGCGTTGCGCAGTTCCGGCAGCAGATAGCGCCCCTGATCGTCGGTAACCACAATCTTGCGAAACTTCACCGGAAAATCCGTGGTCTCCGCAATCACCCAAACGCCCGCCTCTGGCCCCTTGGAACTGGTAACCACACCGCCAATATTGTCGGCACCCACGGCCAAGCCATTAGCATTGGCCTGCGCCGCCGCCGCACCAGCTCGAGCCCGTGCCTCAGTCTCAAAGATTGCCGCAATCGCCAGCAAACCAAAAAACGCCACCGTCAGAATGATGGCCAGCTTCATCCAAATTGTTCGCATAGCACCCATCCCCTTATGCACCGCGTATCTCGAAGCGCACGCTTTCACCAAGTTGCCCGGTAACAAATCCCACACAAAGCAAAGAACCCAACAGCGAGCAATTCCCCACCGCCGCCGAGTGTCCCAGCCTCCCGAATCCGGCCTCCTGGGATCCTCTGTACATTTGTTTCGCGCATCATAATAGTCCTTCCCGCCCCGGTAACAAGCCTTTTCGCGAATCCCTTCGCTGTCCCTCGCAACACCTTCGCCCAGGCATCGCCCCTCGCCTTTGCGGGTGCCCCACCCTTGCCGCCGTTGCAAGGGTGGGTCTTTGATGTGGCACGCCACGCGCCTTCCGTTCTCGCTGAGATTAGGCCTTCCCCCGCGTTGTCATCCTGAACGAAGTGAAGGATCTGCTTTTTCTTTCTCGCCGCGTCAGGCAGGTTAACCTTCCCCGTTACAGAAGGTTGAAGTGACTCCACACCCTCCAAAGTCCACGCTGCCAGATGCGGCGCTCCACGCGCCTTCCGTTCTCGCTGAGATCAGGCCCCCCCGCGTTGTCATCCTGAACGAAGTGAAGGATCTGCTTTTTCTTTCTATCCGCGTCAGGCAGGTTAACCTTCCCTCGTTACGGAGAGTTGAAGTGACTCCACACGATTACTACCGCGTCACCACACCAGCTTTCGCCCGCCGAATCAGGGCAGAAGAAATGCTAAAGTTTAAAAATGTCAATCTGGCACATAATTGTTCTCGGTTTTATTCAAGGTTTCGCGGAATTGCTGCCCGTATCGAGTTCCGCGCACGTAGTCGTGGCAGAAAAGCTCATGAGGATTGACCCCTCAGCTCCCGAGTCAACGTTCCTCCTCGTGATGCTCCACACCGGCACGATGTTCGCCATAATCCTGTACTTCTGGAGGGAGTGGCGCCGGGCGTTTTTTTATAATTTCGAGACCTTTAAGAATTCTGCCTTCCTGCTGCTTGTCGCCACGGCCTTCACGGGCGTCATCGGTGAAGCACTGATCCTGTTCATCGAAAAAGTATGGCTTCGTGGCACTCCCAAGGCGGAAGTCGAGCAACTATTCAGCCACCTGGAATGGATCGCTCCAGCTCTGGCAGTAGCCGGGGTTTTGATTTTCGTAGCTGGAATGTACGAAAGGCATCGCGCGTCGGTAATGACGACCCCCGCAGGTCCTGTCCTGGATGTCAAACAGGCGTCCATCATCGGCGCCGTGCAGGGCCTATGTCTGCCATTTCGAGGGTTGTCGCGCTCGGGTACCACGATTTCGGCGGGAATGTTCGTAGGCGCCGCTCGAGTACTCGCCGAAGAATTCAGCTTTGCGCTCGCGGTCATCCTGACGCCTGTAGCCGACGGAAGAGAATTGCTGCGGCTGATGAAAGCTCACGAACTAAGCGGCAGCGCGAGTGTCGCATCCGCAATAGGGCCAATCCTCCTAGGGACTTTCTGCGCATTTCTAGCCGGGCTCATGGCGCTGGAATGGCTGAGTCGCTGGCTCGAGCGTGGACGCTGGTATTGGTTCGGTATCTATTGCCTGCTCGCAGCCGGCGTTGTGGCTTTCATGTATCACGCGGGCTACTAAGCAGCGCCCATAAAGCGAAAAGCAGTTCAGTAAATCCTCTTTCGAGCCGTGTGGCAACCCAGCCCTGTAAGCCCTGCGTAACGCGGTTCCGGAAACCCAGAGTACTAGACCGGTATCTGTCCGGTAATCCGACTCACCAGATGGGATGAGAAGGCCGGTCTCCAGCGGGATGCGATACGCTCCCAATGATCG
>CAZRKW010000255.1:1967-5919 GCA_964600355.1 uncultured Acidobacteriaceae bacterium | reverse complement strand
CGGCGTTGTATTGTCGGAGGTGCTCCGTAGTTGTTGAAAGCGTTTACCGAGAACACCGGTGGTCTCAATAGGTCGATGCAACACTGGGAGGAAGTCCCAAGTCCAAGAATTCTAAAGGCTAAGAATCATTGGTGAGCACAAAGCAAAGAAAAGGCATCCTGTTTAGGTAAAAGCGAACTGCAACCCCTAAGGATCGGCCCGCTCGAAACGTATTGCCAGATCAAATGACCAGAGGGTGTTGCATCGACCGTCTGAACCGGCAACGGTAACCGGACAAATACCTGCCTAGTACTGCGGGAGCGCGTGTCCTACGACGTAACGACGCCCGTTCGCTTGTCGATAGTCAACTTCTTCCCGTTGGACAGCACGTACACCTGCGTGGTCTTCGTCTCGCGGATCATCTCTTCGATGGCGTGGGGGCCGCGCGCTGCGCGGAGGATGGAATCGAGCTGGGCTTGTGTTTTCATGCACCCATCGTCAACGAAATTTCGGGCGAAGACGAGATGGGATATCGACCAAAAACCGCCCCGAAACTGCCCCAAATCCAGAGCGTCGGCGGCCTCCGCAAGTGAACGCAGACCAACGGAAACCGAGGCTAACCCAAGTAGAATCTGTCGAAAGACCACAGTGCCAGCACTTAGCGGTCGGTGGGATACGGGTTGCAATTCGGTTTTCACAGCCCTCCAAGAATCATCCATTGGCAACCTCTTCGCCATGGGAAAATCGCTAAGCATCGAGGGGGGCCTCTTACCTGCCAGAGTCAATTGAAATGTAATGAAATCTTTGTAACCCACCGCCGACCGCCTCCGTCGTTCTACGTTAGCGGTTTAAATGACGACGAGCACAACATCCCCTGGAGAAAAAACGCCGCACGAAGTGGATCGAATCGATCTGCTCGGCCAGCATGGTTCAACACCGCCAGGCCCCGAAAAGCCGAAGAAGCGCGGATTGATTTGGGTCGTTCTCCTGCTGATCATTGCTTCTGTAACGGGATACGCGGTCTGGCGGGCGGGCCACCCGGTCGCCCCGCAGAATGCTACCGGAAACGCGGCCCGACGAGGCTCGGGCGGCGGTCCGGGTCGTGGGGCTCCGCTCGGCCCGGTGCCGGTGGTAGTGACCAAGGTCGCGCGCTCCAGTATCCCCGTATATCTCAACGGCCTCGGTAACGTCAGCGCTTTCTACACAGTTACCGTCAAGTCCCGGGTTGACGGCCAAATAATGAAAATTCATTTTAACGAAGGAGATTTGGTTAAGGAGGGCCAAGTTCTCTTCGAGATCGACCCGCGGCCCTATCAGATTCAGCTGGAAGTGGCTCAAGGCACGCTGGCGCGTGACGAGGCCATCCTAAATGAGGCGCGAATCGATCTGGATCGATACAAGGCTGCTTTTGACAAGAACGCAATTGCAAAGCAGCAGCTCGATGATCAGGTGCAAATAGTGGCCCAGGATGAGGGCACCGTGAAACAGGATGTGGCCAATGTTGACAACGCCAAGCTGCAGTTGGTCTATGCGAATGTCACCGCCCCGATTACGGGTGTCTTAGGCCTCCGCCTTGTGGACCCCGGCAACATCGTTCACGCTGCCGATACAGCCGGCATGATCGTGATCACCCAGCTTCAGCCGATTGCCGTTCTGTTTACGATTCCCGAGGACAGCCTTCCGCAGGTCACGCAGAAGCTGCGAGCGGGCGTGCACCTGCCCGCCGACGCCTATAATCGCGATAATTCTAAAAAACTGGCATCTGGCAAACTGGTGACCCTGGATAATCAGATCGATAACACCACCGGCACGTCCAAGCTCAAGGCGGTTTTCGACAACAAGGACAACGCGCTCTTCCCTCAGCAATTCGTCAATATACATCTGCTCGTGGACACGCTCACCGATCAACTGGTGGTACCCAATGTCGCCATTCAGAACGGTCAGCAAGGCACTTTCGTCTATGTCGTCGACAACCGTTCCCGGGTTCACCTTAAAACCGTTCGCGCGGGAATCACGACCGACACATCGACCGACATTCTCAGCGGTCTCTCGGAAGGCGACCAGGTGGTCATCGACGGCACGGACCGGCTCGTGGAAGGCGCGCCTGTCCGCGTGCGAAGACCAGGAGATCTCGATAACCCGTCCGGCCCCAGCGGCGGAGGAAGGGGGCGGGGCGGCCATGGGGGATCCAGACGGGGTGAGGCAGGGAGCAACGGAAGTGATGGCGGATCGAAAGGAGGGGGCGGTAACAGAAGAGACCAGGGTGGAGTCCCTCCTCAGTGAGTTTGAGCCCCTCACGAATCTTCATCCTGAGGCCGGTGGCGACATCGCTGATGATGGCCGGCGTGGTGCTGATCGGCATCGTTGCTTTTCGGCAATTGCCTATCTCGGCGCTTCCTCAGGTCGATTACCCTACCATGCAGGTTCAGACGTTTTATCCTGGCGCGAGTCCGGAAGTGGTGACTTCTTCCATCACCGCGCCGCTCGAAAAACAGTTCGGTCAAGTGCCGGGGCTGACGCAGATGACTTCGATCAGTTCCTTTGGCAGCTCCCTGATCACCCTGCAGTTTTCACTCGATCTCAACATCGACATCGCGGAACAGGAGGTGCAGGCTGCCATCAACGCGGCGACTACCTTTCTGCCCACAAACCTGCCCGTGCCTCCGATTTATAGCAAAACAAATCCCGCCGACGCGCCCATTCTTACCCTGGCTATTACGTCTTCGACCGTGCCGCTGCCGAAAGTCGAAGAACTCGCGGAAACCCGTATAGCACAGAGACTTTCACAGCTTCAGGGTGTGGGACTCGTGAGCATCAGCGGAGGACAGCGCCCGGCCGTCCGCGTGCTGGCCAATCCCACCGCGCTGGCGTCGTATGGCTTAAGTCTTGAAACGCTGCGAACGGCCCTTAGCAGCGCGAACGTCAACCAGGCCAAAGGCAACTTCGATGGGCCGGATCAGTCGTGGACGATCAATGACAACGACGAGCTTGAGGCCGGCGCTCAATATGGGCCGATCATCATTGCCTACCGCAATGGCGCGCCGGTACGCATTTCAGACGTCGCCACGGTCATCGACGGCGCGGAAAACACGAAACTTGCCGCTTGGGTGAACGACGAACGCGGAATCATTCTGAATATTCAGCGGCAGCCCGGGACAAACATCATCAGTGTGGTGGACACGATCCAGGCCCTCCTGCCCCAAATCGAAGCGTCCCTGCCGCGAGGCGTTGCCGTGAGAATTGTCACGGACCGCACAACGACGATCCGTGCATCGGTGAAGGATGTCGAGTTCGAACTCCTGCTCACCACCGCGCTCGTTGTGATGGTCATCTTTTTGTTTTTGCGCAGCGCTTCGGCCACCATCATCCCGGGCATTGCCGTGCCTCTTTCGCTGGTAGGCACATTCGCCGTCATGTATCTGCTCGGATACAGCCTGGATAACCTTTCCCTGATGGCGCTGACGATTTCCACCGGTTTCGTCGTGGATGATGCCATCGTCATGATCGAAAACATCTCGCGCTATATCGAGATGGGGGAATCCCCCATGCAAGCGGCTCTGAAGGGCTCGGCGGAGATCGGATTCACCATCGTTTCGTTGACGGTCTCGCTGATCGCCGTTTTGATTCCCCTCCTTTTCATGGCGGATATAGTCGGTCGCTTGTTCCGGGAATTTGCCGTAACTCTCGCCGTCACGATCATATTTTCGGCGTTCGTCTCCCTGACGTTGACGCCCATGATGGCGGCTCGAATTCTGAAGCATCGCCCAGAAACCGAGCAGGGCAAATTGTATCGTTGGTCGGAGTGGTGCTTCGTGAAGACCATCGAGCAGTACGGCAAGATGCTCCGGCTGGTCTTGCGTCATCAGACGCTCACGCTGCTCGTCGCCGCGGGCACGCTCGGCCTCACCATCTACCTTTACGTGATTGTCCCCAAGGGCTTCTTCCCCGTGCAGGACACCGGAACAATCCTGGG
>CAZRKW010000255.1:0-1867 GCA_964600355.1 uncultured Acidobacteriaceae bacterium | reverse complement strand
GAAGACCGCATCAGCCGGACTCAATATCAGTATTCGCTCGATGCGCCCGATAAGGCACTCTTGGATCTGTGGGTTCCGCGCCTTCTGGACCGAATGAAACAGCTCCCCGAATTGCGTGGTGTCGCGAGCGATCAGCAGAACAATGGCCTCGGATTGTTCGTCAATATCGACCGCGATACAGCAGGCAGGCTTGGGATCACGCCCCAAAACATTGACGATGCTCTCTACGATTCCTTCGGCCAGCGGCAGGTCTCGACAATTTATACCCAGACCAATCAGTTTCACGTGATTCTGGAAGTGGCGCCCCGCTTTCAGCAGGACGCATCCAGTCTCTCGGACATGTATGTGCCCACCGGAGCGGCCTCTGCCAATCTGGCATCGACGATCGCCTTGGCGGGTACGAATTCGGCTCTGACGGGCGCGGCGACAATCCCGCCCGCTCCTCTCAAAGAACTCGTAAAAGCGTCCACCATCCCTTCGCCCATTACGATCAACCATCAAAGTCAATTCCCGGTAGCGACTCTTTCATTCAATCTGGCGCCCGGGGCATCGCTCGGTGCGGCGGTTCAGCATATCAAGCAGGTCACTCAGGAACTGGGTATGCCCGCCAGTATTGAAGCTGGCTTCCAGGGAACGGCCCGCGCATTCGAATCGTCTCTGGCAAACGAATCCACTTTGATTCTTGCCGCTATCATCACGGTCTACATCGTTCTTGGGATGCTGTATGAAAGTTTCATCCATCCGATCACCATTCTTTCTACACTGCCGTCGGCCGGAGTCGGTGCAATCCTGGCCTTGGTCCTCTTTAAGAAAGATCTCGATGTAATTGCGCTGATCGGCGTGATTCTTCTGATTGGAATTGTGAAGAAGAACGCCATCATGATGATCGACTTTGCCCTGGAAGCCGAGCGCAACGAAGGCAAGCCGCCGGAGGAAGCGATCTACCAGGCGTGCCTGCTGCGCTTCCGTCCGATCATGATGACGACGATGGCCGCGCTTCTCGGCGCCGTGCCGTTAGCCTTCGGTACAGGTGTCGGTTCTGAATTGCGACAACCGCTGGGCATCTGCATCATCGGCGGGCTGCTGGTCAGCCAGGTAATGACGCTTTTCACCACGCCGGTTATTTACTTGTTCTTCGGGCGGATCGCAGCCTGGGTTCGCCGGTCTCATGGTTCTGAGGAAGACGGGCAGCTTTCTTCGGTGCCTGGTTAAGAGGGCGGTCTCGATCATATGAGCATCTCCACGCCCTTTATTTACAGGCCGGTTGCAACCACGTTGTTCCTGGTGGCCATCACACTCGCTGGCGGCCTGGCTTATACGCTTTTGCCGGTTTCGGCGTTGCCGGAAGTTGACTTCCCGACCATCACCGTCACCGCCAGCCTGCCGGGCGCGAGCCCCGCCGTGATGGCGGCGTCTGTGGCGACTCCCCTCGAAAAACAGTTCACGCGCATTGCCGGGGTCACCGAAATGACCTCGAACAGCTCGGTCGGAGCCGCGCAGGTAACGCTGCAATTCGATCTGAACCGCGACATCAATGCGGCCGCACGCGAAGTGCAGGCAGCCATTAACTCTTCTGCTGGTCTTCTTCCTTCGAATCTTCCATCCCTTCCCAGGTACAAGAAGATCAATCCGGCTGACCAGCCAATTCTGCTGATGACCCTCGAGTCCGACGTAGTCCCGCGTCCTCAGTTGTACGATATCGCCTCGTCGGTGTTTGCGCAGAAACTGTCGCAGGTAAATGGAGTCGGGCAGGTGACAGTGGGGGGAAGTTCTCTTCCGGCGGTGCGTGTCGAGGTCAATCCGCAGCCCGTTTCGAACTACAACGTAGGCCTCGATCAGATCGGCACATTCCTCCAAAACGCAAATG
>CAZRKW010000254.1:0-5948 GCA_964600355.1 uncultured Acidobacteriaceae bacterium | reverse complement strand
TGGCGGAGCGCTTTGCCCAGGCAGATTTGATCGTCTGCCGCTCGGGCGCGATCACCGTGGCGGAAGTATCCGCCGCCGGACGCGCCGCCATCTTTATCCCCTTCGGCGCAGCAACCGACGCTCACCAGGCCCGCAATGCCTCCATCATGCAGGATGCCGGGGCGGCCCGCCTGCTCCCGCAGAGCGAACTGACTCCCGAACGCCTCACCACGGAAATTTTTTCACTGTTGGACCAACCCGAGAAAATCACGGAGATGGAAGATCGCGCCCGAAAGCTCGCCCGGCCGCGGGCCGTCGAGGACATCGTCGACCTGCTCGAAGGGGTGGCGCGGCCATGAATGTGACGTTCCGCAACTTCAAGCGCATTCACTTGGTGGGAATCGGCGGCAGCGGCATGAACGGCATCGCCGAGGTGCTGCTTTCCATCGGCTACGCTGTTTCCGGCTCGGATTTGAAGCTGTCGCCTGTTACCGAGCGGTTGCGAGGTCTCGGCGCCACGATTCATGAAGGGCATCGCGCCGCGAACGTGGAAGGCGCGCATGTGCTGGTGGTTTCCTCCGCCGTGCCGCAGGACAATCCCGAGGTAGTCGAGGCCCACCGGCTGAAGATTCCCGTGATCCCGCGCGCGGAAATGCTGGCCGAGCTGATGCGGCTCAAGTTTGGCATCGCCATCGCCGGGGCCCACGGCAAGACCACCACTACCTCAATGACGGCTTCCGTTCTGGCTGCCGCGGAGCTTGACCCTACGTTTGTGGTCGGCGGGCGCGTGAACCATGCCGGCGCGAGTGCGGTCGTGGGTGAGGGCGAGTACATGGTGGTCGAAGCGGACGAGAGCGACCGCTCGTTTCTGCTGCTCGCGCCGGTAATTGCAGTCGTCACCACCATCGATCGCGAGCATCTCGATCAATACGCCTCGCTCGAAGAAATTCAGGACGCGTTCGTTCAATTTGTGAACCGCGTGCCGTTCTACGGGTCGGTAATCCTTTGCCTCGATGAACCGAATGTCCAGGCAATCATCCCGCGCGTGAAGCGCCCGGTAATCACCTACGGCACGTCCAGCCAGGCCGACCTGGTGATCAGCGACGTGCAGCTCAAGGGCCTGATGAGCGAGTTTCGCCTGACCTATCACGGCGAGCCGCTGGGCGTCTTCCGGCTGCCGTCGCCCCCGGGGATTCACAACGTGCGCAATGCCGCCGCCGCGGCCGCCGTGGGGCTCGCGCTCAACATTCCCGAAGACCTGATCCGCGCGGGTCTTGCGAAGTTCTCCGGAGTCGGGCGGCGCTTTGAGATCAAGGGCGAGCATGCGGGCGTCACCCTGATTGATGATTACGGCCATCATCCCGCCGAGATTCGCGCCACGCTCGAAGCGGCTCGCGGCTGCGTTTACAAGCGGTTGCTGGTGCTGTTCCAGCCGCATCGCTACTCGCGCACGCATCACCTGTGGGACGATTTTCTGCTTTCGTTCAATGAAGCGGACGTGCTGGTCGTCACCGACATTTACCCAGCGGGAGAGGCCCCTATCGAAGGGGTCACCGGTGAGCGCCTCGCGGAAGCCATCGCCTCGGCCGGACACAAGAACGTGATTCACTCCAGCACCATGCAGGGCGGCCTGGAATTCATGTTGAAGGAAGCGCGATCCGGCGATGCCGTGCTCACGATCGGAGCCGGAAGCGTCGGCCGCGTGCTCGACCAACTGGCCATGCTGCTCGCTTCGCGGACGTCGATTTCGCATGCGGATTGAGGAACATGTCGCGGCTCGGCTCAAAGAACTTGGCGCCGAGATTCGGCAGGGAGTGTCGCTTGCGGAACAGACGTCGCTCGGCATTGGCGGGGCTACCGATGAGATTTTGCTGCGCCGCTTCGACACGATTCCTGAGGTGATGCGCGTGCTGGCAAGTGAAAACATCCGGCACAAGTTTCTGGGCGGCGGCACGAACGTGCTGGTGGCCGATGGCGAGCTGCCCTGGGTCGCCCTGCATCTACCCTCGACGCAGCCCGGAATGCGCGTGGAAGGAAACATGGCGTACGTCGATGCATCCGCCGATCTGGGAGGAATGGTCACGTTCTGCGCGAAGCGCGATCTTGGTGGCATGGAAGGGCTTATCGGCGTGCCCGGGAGCGTGGGCGGCGCGTTGCGAATGAACGCCGGAGCCTATGGCACGCAGATCGGTACACACGTCCGCGAGGTGGAGCTTTACCGCGCCGCGTCGGGTGAGCTTGAGACGCTTCGCGGCAACGACATTCATTTCGATTACCGGCACACGTCGTTTGCGCCGGACGACGTGATGCTGCGCGTGAAACTCGAACTGCCCTCGAAGCCATTCAAGGAGATACTGGCGGGAATTCGCGTGTGCAACGAAAAACGGCGCGCCAGCCAGCCTCTCAATCAGAAGAGCGCCGGCTGCATCTTCAAGAATCCTCCAGGCGGCTCGGTCGGCAAAATGATCGACGAGCTGAAGCTGAAAGGCCACCGCGTGGGCGACGCCATCGTCAGTGACCGCCACGCCAATTTTTTCGTCAACGCGGGGCAGGCGAGCTGTTCGGACATGCTGAAGCTGATCGACGATGTGCGCGAGCGCGTGCGCGCCGCCTACGGAATGGAGCTTGAAAACGAGGTGATCGTCTGGCAAAACTGAAAGCCATCGACGCCGAAGCCTACCCTCAGGAAGTGCTGGCTGACGAGGAGCCGAAGTATCTCCGCCGGCAGAGGCCGGTCGAGATCAAGCGGCGCAAGTTCGGCCGCAAGGCGTGGAAGACCTATCTGCGCGTCACGGCGTGGGCCGCCGCCGGAATCGCGGGCGTCGGGTTCGCGTACGGCTTCACGCATTTCCTGCTCAACTCGCCTGAAATGTCGCTGCTGCACCCGGAACAGGTGGAGCTTACCGGCAACGGCAACGTGTCTCGCGCGAGCGTGCTCGATATTTTCCGGGCCGACCGCGGGCACAGCGTCTTGCGGATTCCCCTCGAAGAGCGTCGGCGCCAGCTCGAGTCCATTCCCTGGATCGAGCAAGCCGTAGTCCGCCGCGCCCTGCCGCATACGATTCAAGTGGAAATCGTTGAACGCACGCCCATTGCTTTCCTTCGCGACGGCACGCAGATGTCGCTCGTGGACGTTCACGGCGTGATCCTCGACCGCCCGCTGCAGGGAAAATTCCATTTTCCCGTCGTGACGGGAATGAACGCCGAGATGCCCGCGGACGAGCGCGAGAAGCGCATGCAGCTTTTTGCCGGGTTCATGCAGCAGCTGGGTTCGGCGCGGGCCGGGGCCACAGACCAGGTAAGCGAAGTGGATCTATCGGACGCGCATGATCTGCGCGCGTCGCTCACCGGCTTCCAAGCCGGGACCGCTTCGGCCGCGAATTCCGCTTCCGCGAATTCGCTGGGATCAGCTTCTCGCGAATCTTCGTCTGGATCCCCTTCTGAGTCATCTTCCGAATCTTGGGGCGACGCGGATGCGCCCATTCTGGTGCACTTCGGCGACAGCGACTTTGAAGCCAAGTATCAAACGCTCGTCGACAAGATGGCCCAGTGGCGCGCGACGGCGGGCCGCGTCGAATCCGTGGATTTGCGGTTCAACGGCGAAGCGGTGGTGAATTCGGACACGCCGGTGAGCCAGCATCCGCTGGTGGCGCAGCGCGTGCCGATTGCGCGGATGCCCGCTGCCGTGCCACGGGCTACAAAACAAGTTCCGCCGCAAAAGCATGCGGCGAAAGCGGCTAAGCATACGACCTAGCTGGAGAAAAAGTCTGTTTGCAGGGTAAGGAGCAAGCATTGGCAAAGAAAGACCGGCACGTAGTCGCACTGGACATCGGCAGCACGAAAACCTGCGCGCTGATCGGCGAAATGGACGACGACGGAAGCGTGCGCTTCGCCGCTCTCGGCGCCGCCGAATCCAAGGGCTGGCGCAAGGGACAAATCGTTAACCTGGAACTCGCGGTCAGCTCGATCCGCCGCGCGGTGGAAGAAGCCGAGACGCTGGTCGGCGTGCCGGTGGAGTCGGCTGTGACCGGCGTTGCGGGAAGCCATGTGCGCGGTGTGAACAGCCGCGGCGGCATCAACCTGGGCGCGCGACCGCGCGACGTGCAGCGCGAGGACGTTCGCCGCGCCATCGAAGCGGCCCGTGGCGTCACCTTGCCGGAAGATCGCGAGGTTCTCCACGTCCTGCCGCAGGAATTCTCGCTCGACGCGCAGGACAATATTCGCGACGCGATCGGAATGGTCGGCCACCGCCTTGAAGCGAACGTGCACATCGTCACCGCGTCCGGCACGGCCACGCAGAACATCGTGACGGCGGTCAATCGCGCGGGCGTGCGCGTGGACGACACTGTCCTTGAGCCTTTCGCGTCCGCCGAGGCCTGCCTCACGCAGGACGAACGCGAACTCGGCTGCTGCCTGCTCGATATCGGCGGCGGCACCACCGAACTCATCGCCTACACAGGCGGCGTGGTGCGGCACACGGCCGCGATTCCGGTGGGCGGCGACCACGTCACCAACGATCTCGCCGTTGGCCTGCGCACCCCGATTCCCGAGGCCGAAAAGATCAAGCGCGAGTACGCCTGCGTGTTTCGCGAGCTGCTGCCCGAGGATTTTGCCATCGAAATCGCCAGCGTGGGCGATCGCCCGCCGCGCACGGTGTTCGCGCGCGCCTTGTTCGACATCGCCGAGCCGCGCGCCAAGGAATTGCTGATGCTGATCCGCGACGAACTCCGCCGCGGCGGCGTCGATTCGCAGATTCCCGCGGGAATCGTCCTCACCGGCGGCGGAGCGCATCTGCATGGGCTCGTCGAGCTTTCCGAGCACGTATTCAATCTTCCGGTGCGCGTGGCATCGCCGCGCGGCCTGGCGGAGATGAGCGAACAGGTTTCCCGGCCCGAATACTCAACGGCTGTTGGTCTGGTGCTGTACGCGGCGCGAACACGGCGCGTGGCGGACGCCCGGCCCAGCGGCTGGGTTGGCAAGTTGAAGAGCATGTTTGCGGGTGCATAACCAAAAAAGAATCCGGATCGGAAATTCTGGGGGAGGAAGAATGGCACCAAAAGAATCGAGCATGCGAGTTTCGTTTGCGGAAGAAGCGCAGAACGGCGCGAAGATCAAGGTGATCGGCGTGGGAGGCGGCGGTTCCAACGCCGTCAACCGCATGATCCGCGCCAAGGTGGAAGGCGTCGAATTCATCGCCGCCAATACCGACTTGCAGGCGCTGAAGCTGTCTCAGGCTTCGGTGAAGCTGCAGATCGGGGCCAAGCTCACCAAGGGGCTCGGTGCGGGCGCGAATCCTGAAATCGGGCGCAAGGCCGCTCTCGAGGACACCGAAAAAATCCTCGAAGCGCTCGACGGGTCGGACATGGTGTTCATCACCGGTGGTCTCGGCGGAGGCACCGGCAGCGGCGCCGCGCCCGTGGTGGCCAATCTTGCGAGCGAACTCGGCGCTCTCACCGTCGCGGTGGTCACCAAGCCGTTCGCGTTCGAAGGCAAGCGCCGCATGGAGCAGGCCGAGCAGGCGTTGGCCGAGCTAATCGGCTGTGTCGACACCGTCATCGTGATCCCCAACGAGCGCCTGATGGAATGCGTCGAGCAGGGCACCAGCTTCTTCGAGGCGTTCCGCATCGCCGACGACATCCTGCGCCAGGCCGTGCAGGGCATCAGCGACATCATCACCATTCCCGGCATCATCAATCGCGATTTCGCGGACGTCAAAACCATCATGTCCGGCCAGGGCTACGCCGTGATGGGCACCGCCGTCGCTTCGGGTTCCAATCGCGCGGTCGACGCGGCCAACCGCGCCATCAACAGCCCGCTGCTCGAAGACAACTGCATCCAGGGCGCCCAGGGAATCCTCATCAACATCACCGGCTCGTCCTCGCTCTCCCTGCAGGAAGTCCACGAGGCCTCGTCGATCATCCAGAAGGCCGCGCACGAGAACGCCAACATTATTTTCGGCGCGGTGATGG
>CAZRKW010000253.1:0-5988 GCA_964600355.1 uncultured Acidobacteriaceae bacterium | reverse complement strand
CGCTCGTTGGTGGAGCACCAGAGTTCGCCGGTCTTGGGATCCATCGCGAGGCCGCCGCCGGAGTTGCGAATACCGTAGGCGTAGACCTTCAGATCGGAGCCGTCCGGATTGAGGGAGAGAATATCGGCGCGATTCTTTTCCGCCGGATGCGTGTCGGGGTCGTCCACGTTGGAGGCTGATCCGACCGACACGAACATGCGCTTTCCGTCGGGAGAGAACTGCACGCTGCGCGTCCAGTGTCCGCCGCCGGAGGGCAGATCGACGATATGCTCGGCAGGTCCGCGGGCTTTCAGGTCACCGTTCTGGTAGGGAAACCGGACTACGGCGTCCGTGTCGCCCACGTAGAGCCACTTGGGATCGTTGCCCGGGGGATAGAACGCCAGGCCGTACGGCCGCTTCAGGCCGCTCGCGTAAACCTCTACCTGCTGGGGCTTTGAATCGGACGTGATGCCGCGAAAGACCTTGATGTCTCCCGGCTCGCTCTCGGCGAGGAACGAATCACCGTTGGGCGCGCGGCGAATCGTGCGCGGATTCTTCAGGTCGGTTGCGTACAGGTCCACCTTGAAACCGGCAGGCGCCTTGGGGAACACATCGGCGGGCCGGGGAGCCAACTGCGCGCGATTGGTGGAAGACTGCGTGGCGAAGGGCGCTGGTAGATCGGCGACCGTAATTTTACGCACGTTGCCCGGCTTCTCGTAGCGGAAGTCGGTGAACGGAGGATTCGGAGGCGGCGCGGTGATGCCTCCCGGCGCGGCGTGCGCGCTTGCGGCGGAAGCGGCTGGGACGCTGGACCAGGCGGCGGTCTTGATCAGCGTGACCAGTTGCCAGCGCTGTTCGTCCGAAAGTTGCTTCCAGGAGGGCATGCCGTTGTTCAGGCTGCCGTTGGTGATGAACCAGAAGAGCTCGCCGTCGTTGGCCGTCTGCGCGGGACCGTCGGCTAGCTGCGGGATGTTGCCGGTTCCCTGGCCTGTTTGCCCGTGGCAGCCGGCGCAGTTTGCGGCGTAGGTCTTGCCGCCAGCCTCCGCTGCGGCTTGCTGGCCGGCGTAGGGATTTTTCGAGGCGTCCGCCGAAGCGGGCGCGTCATGGAAACGCGAATTCTGCGCCTTGAGCGACGGGAACATCAGGAATGTTGAAAATCCCAATACTGCTAGAAAAGTGACGGCGAGACGGGCGTTGTTCTTCAAGCTCTTCCCCAGTGCGACCATGATGGCGTTCCTCCAATGCTCGATTTCGCACGATTGTACCGGGAGCGGAGCCGGCTTAGCAAGCTTGTCGCGAATCGGAGCCGTAGCTGCCAGCTATCACGGATTCCCCGTGGACTACTTGCCTCGAATCAGAACTTCGCCCTGGGCCACGGAGAGATCGTTGAGGAACAGGCGGTAGCGGTAAGAGCCGGGATTCAGGCCGGCGCGGGCAGGTCCGCTTGCCAGGCGCATTCCGGCGGGGGCCTGTAGAACATTCGAGGAGAAAGGACAACGCTGCGGATCGAATTCGATCTTGATGCTTCCCGCGTTCGAATACCATACGGCCTGCTCGCCGGCGTCGAGTACGACGATTTCCGGCATCACGCCCACCATCACCATTTTTTCGGACATTCGAAATTTCCTTGAGTGCAAGTTTCGCGAGATGCCAGCTCAGATGCTCAAGCCCGCGGGGTTCAAAAACCATAGCACAACCGCACCGGTTCAGCAGGGTTCTTCGGCGGGTTTTGCGGCGGAGGCCCAGGTCGATGCGTAAATGCGGATGCCGCGAAAATCGGCCTGCTGATGTATACTGTATTTTCAAATTGCCAGTCACTGTGAGCAGTATTCTGAACATGGAAGCTACACTTCACGCGCGTCTTCGCTATGCAGGCATCTGTTGCCGCTGTTGTAGAATCGGCCTGCCGCCGGCGTGTGGAGAATAAGCCTAATCTTTAGCTGATTAGACGTAATTCGAGCCCACCGGCGAACGCAAGTTCGGCGATGGGTTTTTTTATTGAGGTATACGCCATGAAGGTTTCGAATTCGCTGTGGAAAGAAAAACTCGCGGGCAAGGTGCCGGAGAACCTGGAGCGCGAAGTCGATATCTTTGATTCCGAGATCGCCCTGCGCAAACAGGGCAAGATCGACGAGCGCGTGTTTGCCGAGACGCGCCTGCGCCGGGGCACGTACGGCCAGCGCTACGACAATGGCCAGCGCTATGACGGCACGAAAGTGCAGCCGATCGTCTACCCTTCCGGCGACCTGACCAAAGGCCCGGTGACGATGTGGGACGCGCCGGGCATGCAGCGCATCAAGATTCCTGGCGGCGGAATGAATGCCGAGCAACTCGAGACGATGGCGGAATTGGCCGAGGAATATTCCGACGGTATCGGGCACGTGACCACGCGGCAGGACTTCCAGCTCCATTATATTCATATCGAGGACACGCCCGCGCTGATGCGGCGCCTGGCGGCCGTGGGAATTACCACGCGCGAGGCCTGCGGGAATTCCGTACGCAATGTTACGGCCTGCCCGTATGCGGGAGTTTGCGGAGACGAAGTATTCGACGTGACTCCGTATTCCCGCGCACTCGCGAAGTTCCTGATGGGGCATCCCGACTGCCAGAACTTCGGACGGAAATTCAAGCCCGCGTTCAGCGGATGCGTGCAGCATGCCTGCGGCCTCACGAACCTGCATGATATCGGCTTCATCGCCACCACGCGCGCCGAGAATGGGCAGGAGAAGCGCGGATTTGCTATGTACGTCGGCGGCGGGCTCGGGGCGGTTCCCTACCAGGCGAAGCTGTTTGATTCGTTTGTGCCGGTGGAGGAAATGCTGCCTCTCACGCAGGCGATTGCGCGGGTATACGCGCGGCTGGGCGAGAAGAAGAACCGCAACCGGGCGCGCATCAAGTTTCTGGTGCATGACCTGGGCATCGAGAAATTCAAGGAACTCGTCCTTGAAGAGCGGAAAACACTGACGCACGATCCGCGATGGACGGATTTCATCGCCGATGCGGAAAAATTTGAGGAATCGCCGCTGAAGGCGGCGGGCGAATGGCCGGAGCCCGCGTCGGAAGACTTTCGGAAGTGGCTGAAGAGCAACACGCGCCCGCAGAAACAGTGGGGCTACGTGGTGGTGACTATTGCGCTGCCGCTGGGCGACATCACCGCCAACCAGTTGCGTTCGCTCGCGGACATCGTCCGCCGGTTCACGAAGGAAACGATCCGCACGACTGTCGAGCAAAACTTCGTGATTCGCTGGGTAAGCCAAAGCGACCTGCCGGAACTCTACAAGGCGCTCGCAGCAGTTGAATTGGCGGCGCCGGGCGCGGGCACGATCGTGGATATCGTAACCTGCCCGGGAACGGACACCTGCAAGCTGGGGATTTCGTCCTCGCGGGGACTCGCGGCGGAGTTGCGCAAGGAAATGGCCGAGACCGGGGCAAAATTCGACGAGGCCGTGGAATCGCTGCACATCAAAATCAGCGGCTGCTACAACAGCTGCGGGCAGCATCACGTGGCCGACCTTGGCTTCTACGGAGTGAGCCGGAAATTCGCCGGATACGCGGTGCCGCATTTCCAGGTGGTGCTGGGCGGAGAGTGGGAGCATAACGCAGGCTCCTATGGACTTCCCGTGGCCGCGGTGCCGTCGAAAAATATTCCGAAAGTGGTGACGCGGCTAACCGAGCGCTACCTCGCGGGCCGCACGACCGGCGAGACCTTCAAGGATTTCGTCAAGCGAACCGGCAAGGTCGAGATGAAGAATATGCTCGAAGACCTCACCAAACCGAACGCTTCCGACCGCTCGTTCTTCAGCGACTGGGGCGATCCGCGGGAATACAGCCTGAGCGACCACGGCGTGGGCGAATGCGCGGGAGAAGTCGTGTCGCCGATCGATTTTGAGCTGACTGCGGCGGAGCGGGAGGTGTTCGAGGCGCAGATCGCCTTCGAAGGCGGCCAGATCGAGAAGGCGGCTCAAACGGCCTACGGCGCTATGCTTCATGCGGCGAAGGCGCTCGTAAAGGTAAGCTATCCCCAGATTTCCGACGATGCGGATCAGATCGTCTCTGAATTCCGGACGCGCTACTACGATACGCAGAAATTCTGGGATCCCTTCGCGGGCGGAAAGTTCGCCAGCTACCTGTTCGATGCGCACCAGAACGCGGGAAAGCCGTTTACGGCCGATTCAACCCGCTACCTGATCGATGAGGCGCAGCTTTTCATCGATGCATCTCACAGCTGCAACAACAAACTCAGCACGCCTGTCAGCGTGTAAATCGGGAAACCTCTCGTCCATGACTCTACAGCACGTGAACGTAAAACTTCTGGTGAAAGACCCCGCCGGGGCCGATCTCGAGCCGCTGATCCCCATCTTTCACGGCTGGATTCAGGAGCAGGTGTTCGAGGAGCTTCTGCTGGATGTTGCCGACTACCGGCATGTTCCGGCGGGGCCCGGCGTGATGGTCATCGGTCTGCAGGCTGACTACAGCGTCGACAACACGGATGACCGGCTGGGCGTGCGGTACAACCGCAAGGCCGGGGCGGAGGGATCGAACCAGGATCGTTTACGGCATGCGGCGCGCGCGGCGCTTACATCATTTCAACGATTGGAGAGCGATCCGCGGCTGGGTGGAAAGCTTCGCTTCAACGGGCAGGACCTGGAGATATTCGTCAACGACCGGGCTCTTGCGCCTAACAACCAAGCGACGCGCGAGGCGGCCGATCCGGAATTAAAGCAATTTGCGCAGACGCTCTTTCAGGGGAGCGGCTATTCGCTGACTTACGAAAGCGAACCGCGCAGGCTGTTTGGGGTTTCGCTCAAGGCCGCGCGGGCGTTTTCTGTGGCGGATCTATTGAAGAACCTCGCCTGACGGGCAAGTCTCCGTTTTGCCGCCTCGGAAAAACCAAACCCGCCAATCGGGAGATTGGCGTCCCCGGGAACTGCCAGATCCTTAGGAGCGCAGTGACGAAGGATATTCCCTCCTTTGCCGGTATTATTTTAGTAGTACTTAAACTGCAGCAATTTGCTGATTGCGGAAGCTTTCTTCCTTCATTACTGGTAAATTGCTCTGCGTAATTCGGCGATTTTTTCAGCACTCCGGCTTTAAGTGCGAACCGCATCCTTTTCCCGGTTCCGAAAGAATGTTGGTTGGAACCGGATACCACCAGCCCACCACACAAATAACACCTCGTAGTCGGTTTAACGCGTGGAAGGAACACACAGGGAGAAACTTTTTTGCCGCCATGTGGCGATTCCATCGCATCCGATTCGATGGGGATACAAATCGACCTTAGTCGGCTCAAGAGTGGAGGCCACGGGCGTGAGGCGAGGTTCATTTGACCGGCATTCGGTGCGTCGGGCGCTTGGCTTGGCCAGCATCCTGGGATTTGCCGGACTTGCTTTGTGTTCCGGCGATAACGTGCTCGCGAGGCTTCACATCATGGATACTGCCAGAGCGGAAGGCAATCCGATGATCGCATTCCAGCTGCGAAAGCTGGCGGCTTTTGCGGCTTTACCGCGCGGGTTTCGCTCTTCGCTGGGCGACGAGGGCGCGATGCCTGAGCTGGGCGGCGCGATTGGCTGGCTTAACTCCGCTGCCCTTAGCCGCAAGTCGCTTCGCGGAAAGGTTGTGCTGGTCGATTTCTGGACCTACACCTGCATAAATTCCATTCGACCGTTGCCCTACCTGAGAAACTGGGCGGCAAAGTATAAGGACGTGGGTCTTGTATTGATCGGCGTGCATACGCCGGAGTTTTCGTTTGAGCACGAACCGGCGAACGTGGAAAACGCGCTGCGCCATTTGAACGTTGCGTTTCCGGTCGCGATCGACAGTGATTACAGTATCTGGCAATCGTTCAATAACCAGTATTGGCCCGCGCAGTATCTCGTCGATGGAAAAGGGCGAATCCGGTATCACCACTTTGGGGAAGGCGATTACGGCGAAATCGAGAGCGCCATTCAGTTGCTTCTGAAGGAAAGCGGGGCGACGGGCATCGCTTCCGGCACGGCCAGTGTGTCCGGC
>CAZRKW010000252.1:0-6003 GCA_964600355.1 uncultured Acidobacteriaceae bacterium | reverse complement strand
GCAAATACGTGTACATGATCAGCGGCTCCATGCAGCTCACCACCGCCGCTTACGACGCCGCGAGCGGCACGCTGAAAGAGCTTCAGACGCTGCCCTTCACGCCGGCAGGCTCCAAGGCCGAGGGCTCCGAGGTTCGAGTGGATCGCACCGGCAGGTTTGTTTACGCCTCCAGCCGCGG
This sequence comes from uncultured Acidobacteriaceae bacterium, assembly GCA_964600355.1. Lineage (GTDB taxonomy): Bacteria > Acidobacteriota > Terriglobia > Acidiferrales > UBA7541 > Palsa-295. The sequence goes on along the minus strand of CAZRKW010000252.1, from coordinate 5,825 downwards.
CATCGACGCGCAATTGAAATCGATGCACGTGGACGGGAGTATTGATGTGTTCGCCGTTGACTCCGCCACGGGCACGCTCACGCCGGTCCAGCACATTGCTTCCGGCGGACAAACGCCGCGCACCTTTACCTTCGATCCTACCGGCGCGTACGTGTTTGTGGGGAACGAGAACTCCGGCAACATCACGGTATTTTCGGTGGATCAGCAAACCGGCAAGCTGGCGCCCACGGGAAAAGTGATGACGGACGCGCCGGAGCCAAGCTGCATCGTTTTTATCGCCGCCAAGTGATCGAACCAACGGCACCGGGCGGCCGCTTCGCCCGGTGCTTCCTCGCTTTTCGAACCGGCAGCTAAACGCAACGCAAACGCGATCAATCCAACAGCAGCACCTTGTGCAACTCCGCCATCGTCGTGGTGCGCGGCCCGTGCAGCGGAACGATCTGTGCCACATCGAGTTTGAGCCGCAGCATGTTGTCGTACATGTTCTGGATGTAAGGATTCACGAAATCGAGACCGATCGTGTCCAGATAAGGCGCGGTGATCGCTTCGGTGTTCCACGCATCGGCCTGGATAAGAAACTTCTCTTTCGGCAGATACGCCATCACGATCGCATCGTGGTGTCCCATGCCGATCTGCTCGTAGATCTCGATGGGGTTCTTGGCGTCGGGAAGCACGGCTTTGCCATTCAGGATCGTCTCGAACTTGGGCGTCTTTTTCGACATCTCGAGCCGGTCCGGGTTCAGCGTGTGCCGCCCCCTCCACGCGCGTTCATAGAAAGCCTGGTTTGCGGGAAGGGTCACGATCGTGGCCCCTTCGTCCACATACGTTCGGAGGCCGCCGGCGTGGTCGAAATGCGAATGAGTGTTGACGACGTATGTGATCGGCTTGTTGGGGATGAGTTCCTTGGTTTTCGCAATCACAGCGAGGGAACGCTCTTCGTCGAGCGGGGCGTCGACGACCACGATGTGGTCTCCCTGCTCGACGGAGACGCTGTGCCACTGCCCACCCTTGATCCAGTAGACGCCGTCGGCCAGTTTATCTACTGCCACCTTGACTGGAGCGGTCATCGCGGCACGCAGGCCTTCGGGGACCGGGAGGAGCACTTCGGGATTGGCTTTCACGGAGGAGACCGTGAGGTCCAGCCGCAGCTTCCCGCCCTGTGTGCGGGTAATATGACCGGGGAACAATACGCCGCCGAAGTCGCGGTAGGCGCCGAAGACGGCTTCACACAACATGTCGCCCAGCACCGGATTGTCAATCCAGTAGTACACCTTCTGAACCTCGTTCTGCGCGTTGATCTTCCCGACGAACTTGTGTTTGCCCATCAGAAAAGTCACTTCCGATCCCCCGTCGCTTGTGCGCGTGGACGTGGCGTGATTTGCTTCCGCCGCCTTCAAAAAGCCTTGCGGGGTCGCCCATATCTCCATCGCCCTTTCTTCCACGTTTTTCGGCTCCGGGATGCTGGTCACAGGCAAGCCGGTTGCGGGACCTCCCGGACGCCCCGTAATCCAGGAGATGTCTCCCACCACATACTCGTCTGCCCGCGTCTGATGCGGGGGAGGGCGGAGGCGGCCCGGATCGACGGTCTGCTTGCTCACCAGCTGTACGCGCTTGGTGGCCCGGGGGTAATCGATCGTCGCGATATAGCTGCTCACGTCAAATTCCGGAGGCGGAAGGTCTGGATCGGGCTCCTGCCCGAACTGATACCACTTGCCGGAACCTGTGTATTCGATCGAATTGATGTGATCGGCGCCCAGCGCCGTAATCGCAGCGTCGAGCGTTCCCGACTGCTGATCGGCTGCCAGAGCCGCAGTCGCCGCTGCAGCCGCCAGAACGAGCATAAGAATTCCCCATCTGCGCATCAAATCCTCCCCATACTGACGATAAATTTCTGGATATTTCGCTACAGCTGTTGAATCGGAAAGCGCTCGTTCTCGCTACTCGATCGCACTCCTGGTTGATTCACATGGCGGACACGTGGTCCGTGGTGAATAGCCCTTGAAGACAAATTTGTAAGCGCCCGAGGCAGGGGTTTTTCCATCCGGGCCGGTCAATTCGGCCTGGACCTCGTAGATGTTTCCCTTGTGGTCGGACGCGATCTGGTGGCCGGGCGGATGCGCTTGCGCGGCGCCGATATCGAAGGAGCCCAGCACCTCAAGCGTCTTGCGGTTCAGAATGTAAGTCACGGGAGTTCCCCCCACGTAGAGAAAGCGCTGGTCCGGGGAGAAGGCGGCAGACCTGGCTTGCAGAGGAAACTTACTGTCGAGGCCCACATACTGCTCCGCCAGGAATTTTCCCCCGACCGTGAACACCTGAACCCTCTTGTTGCCGCGATCGGAGATGTATACAAGCCCGTCGTCCGAGATGATCACGTCATGCGGCACCGCAAATTGCTGGAGCGCGGGCCAGATGCCGCATACCACCGGACAAAATTCGTTCGGCGGAGCCGGTGGCACGGCGGGGCGCGCGTCCATATCGAGCGGCTTGTTGCCATAGGCGCCAAACATCCGCTTGAACGCGCCGGTCTCGGCGTCGTACACCATCACGCGGCTGTTGCCATAGCCATCGGTGACGAAGAGTTCGTTCGTCTTGGGATAGACGCGCAGGCCCGTGGCCCCGCGCAGCACCTCCGTCGCATTGCTCCCGGTCTGGCCGCTCTTCCCGATGGCCATCACGAACTTGCCCTCTTTGGTGAACTTGAGAATCTGGTTGTCGTTGGGCAGATTCGCCGGGTTGTTCTCCGTGCCGTCAGCGTTGCCGATAATCCAGACGAAGCCTTTGTAGTCGACATTGATGCTGTGCTCGTTCGACGGCCATTGATATCCGGGGCCGCTTTCCCCGCCCCAGCCCTGGATGAAGTTGCCGTCATTGTCGAACTCAATCACCGGTGGCGCGGGCGTGGATGTGAGATCGGGCGCCGTCGAGCGGGGATGCGCGAGGGCGCGCGGGCGGCTCAAGACCCAGACATGATCTTTGTCGTCGATGGCTACGGCGGAGCCAAATCCCATCCGCCACTTCGATGGCAGCTTGGGCCAGCTGGGGTCCATCTGGAATTGCGGCAAACCGCCCTCGCCAATATGCGGCGTATCTATCGGCGCGGCGTGCCCGGAGACGGGTTGCCACAAGCGCGGTATCGCGCACACCAACAGCGCTGCGGACAACGCGATCGGCAGTGTGAGCTTCATAAATTCTCCTTAAGCGATTGAACGAACGCCGGCGGCAACCGGTTGCGAACGTTGCGACGCCTTTTGGTGGTGGAAGATTCCGGGCAAAGTATCGCGCAAGACGATTATTAAGACAATACAAGTGAGCGCCGCACACTCTTCAGAGTCGCAAAGTTTTCCTGAAGGCTTCTGTCCGAAGGTAGAACGAAGGCTTGTTATCTGTTTCGAACTGCTACAACAGGTGCGCTTGACACAGAGGCCGGTTGGACGTAAAAACCTCCATATGCAGCAGGAATCTACGCCTCTCACCGAATCCGACAGTCAATCAACAACACAAGGCGAAGACAGATTTGCCGTCGGCTGGCGGAAGCTTACGCGCGAAGAATTCGTCGAGGCTATCAGCGCGGCTGTGCTGGATACGGTGCAAAAGCACGAGTCAGAGCAGGCCGCAAAATCGCGTGACACCCGCCAGGCCCCCCCCCTGAACCGCCACTGTAAGCTTTTTGCTCCTCTTGTGGTTCCAACATTTGCCGTCAGGTTTTAGTCAACGCGGGTAGCGAAGATGGCTGACGGGGATGGGCGGCTTCCTGCCGTTCGATCCAGACGAGCAGCAGCAGCGCGGGCAGTGTAACCACGGTCGTAAGCAGAAAGAAGTGAACCCAACCGACGCGTTCGGCGAGCACTCCGCTCGACGATGCCACCATCGTGCGGCCGACTACCGCAAGCGACGAGAGCAGCGCGTACTGCGTCGCTGTGAATGCAGGGGAACAAAGACTCGAAAGGTAGCCCACCAGCGCCGTGCCGGCCATCGCCCCGGTCACGTTTTCGGCCGTCACACACAGCGCGAGATAGGGCAGCTTGTGGCCGCCCACCACTTGCAGCACGTAGAATAAATTTCCCGCCGATTGCAGCAGGCCGCATACCATCAGCGAGCGCAGAATCCCGAAGCGGGCCGTCACAACTCCGCCAGCGAGCGCTCCTACGACGGTCGCGAAGAAACCAACCAGCTTCGACATGGCGGCGATTTCGTCCAGCGAGAATCCCAGCGAGATGTAGAGCGGCGTCGCCATGATGCCCGCCATGGCCTCGCCGAGTTTGTAGCCCAGAACAAAAAGAAGAATCACCGGCCAAATCGGGCGGCGCATGAAATCGGCGAAAGGCCCGATCACCGCGGTCGAAAGCCATTGACGGAACGCCGGGCTTCGATCGTTGGCCGCACCTTCAAAGGAAACAGCAGTTTCCCGCGTGACGTGAGGTTCGGGGCCAAACAAGAAAACCAGCATTCCCACAGAGAGCAGCGCCGCCATGGCCGCATACGCGGCGAACCACCCTGCCCGCGCGGCGATCACCAGCGTACCCGCGCCCGAAACGAGCATGGCTACGCGGTAGCCGGTCTGAATCATACCCGCGCCGGGACCTTGAAGTTCGAGCGGGAGAATTTCCACGCGCCACGCATCGATCACGATGTCTTGGCTCGCGGAGAGAAACGCCACAACGAGCGCCAGCGCACCCATCCTGGCGAGGTGATGTTCGGGATCGCCCGCGCCGAGTGCCAGTATCGCGGCGATCAGCGCGATCTGGATAGAGATTCCCCAGCCGCGGCGCCGCCCGAGCGGCAGCGGCGGAGGCAACCGGTCCAGCAGCGGCGACCACACGAACTTGAACGCGTAGGGTATGCCAACCAGAGCGAACGCGCCGATCGCCGCGCGTCGCACGCCTACGGTGGCAAGCCATGCCGAAAGAGTCGTATAGGTGAGCAGCAAAGGCAGGCCGCTCGAGAAGCCAAGCAACAGGACGAGCAGCACGCGCCGGTCTGAATAGACTGCGAGGGATTGCCGCCAGCCGGCCAGTTTGCCTGTTTCCATTTGGTTAGCGCTTTGCTGGCTTTGGTGTTCCGTCACGCGCTCCGCCACGGCATTTGCGATTGGAAATTTCTAACAGGACACTGCGTCCACAGCGTATATGTTAGTTGAATTTTATGACGGATAGATGGTGCGTGAGGGCGGGTGACGTTGAACGGTCAACGTAATTGTATTCCACCGATGCTTGTTCGCCCCGCATCGAGCTGCCCGCGCCTGGCGTGCCGCTGCCTCTGCGGCAGATCGCGCCTAATCGCAAGCTCCGTGACTGGTTGCAGGCAACTTAGAACCGTCGCCTAGAACGAAAGCCGAGCCGGAACCCGGATGGGTCAATATCAAACGATCCGGGTCCGGCCCTGATTCCGTGTGCCCTGCTGCGTCACAGATTGTGAATGCTAGCGGTGAATGGTTGCCGCAGTCGGCGGACCGGCGTGTTGCTGGCGGCGTGGCATGTTGCTCGGCATACGTTCTGTCGACTGGGGCGGTAGCGGCCGCATCTGGTTCGTGCTGACGTGGTCGCTGATTGCCTGCAGCCTTTTCAGGATGCCCTGCCACTGCGTCCAATCAAGTTGCCGCAAAAACGGCCTGAGTCCCTGGATGAAAGGGTCCTCGAGCACGGTTTCGCCATTTGTCTCCGGAACGAAGAAGCGGTTCAGACCGACTCCCAGGGCTTCGGCGATCTTCTCCAGCGTGCCGAGGCTGGGCGTCATCTGTCCACTTTCGATCCGCGACAAATAGGAACGGGAGACGCGAGAGCGTGCCTGAAGCTGGCTCTGCGTCATGCCGCGCGATTCCCTCAACT
>CAZRKW010000251.1:0-6060 GCA_964600355.1 uncultured Acidobacteriaceae bacterium | reverse complement strand
GTGAAGCTCTACACCAAGGAAACGCCGGTCTTCGAGGAATTCGGCATCCAGCAGGAAATCGACAAAGGGCTGCGTCCGAAGGTGTGGCTGAAGTCGGGCGGATACATCGTCATCAACCATACCGAAGCGCTGGTGGCGATCGACGTGAACACGGGCAAGTTCGTGGGCAAGGGCTCGAACCGCCTGGAAGACACGATCGTGCGCACCAACCTCGAAGCGGTGAAGGAAATCGTGCGGCAGATGCGGCTGCGCGACCTGGGCGGGATCATCATCATCGACTTCATCGACATGGAGGAACGGCGCAACCGCGAAAAGGTGATGGCGGCGCTCGAGGACGCCCTGCGGGCGGACCGCGCGCCTTCAAAGATGCTGCGCTTCAATGAGTTCGGGCTCATCGCCATTACGCGCAAGCGCACCAAGCAGGCGCTTGAACGCACGCTGTGCCAGCCTTGCCCTTATTGCACGGGATCGGGCATGGTGAAGTCGATTCCCACGCTGTGCTACGAAATTCAGACGGAGGCGCGGAAGATGGCTCCGCAGATATCGAGCGGCAGCCTGACTTTGCGCGTGCATCCGGAAATTTCCAAGGCGCTCAAGACGCGGGAGGCTTCGCTGATGGAAGAGCTCGAACACTGGACCAAGAAGAGCATCATCATCCAGGCGGATCCGACGCTGCATTGGGAGCAATACGATATTTACTAGAGGCTAGAGGCTGGAAGCTTGAGGCTGGAAAGTCGAGGCGCCGCGGGATTTGTTCCGCGGCGCTTTTGTTTTTGGGTACGTAATCAGGAGGCTTCGGTAAAGGGCCCTCGTAAGTCAAACTTCCCTGAAAAGCTTTGTGATAACATTTTAGTCATCGTGCCAATCGTGACTCTGGGCAATACAGAATCGATCGAACTTGAGCTCACTTCTGCTGGCGATACTATTGTCGAAATCCAGGAGGCCCTCCCTAAATTACAAAGGTGCCTTTCTGAAAAGTGGCCGATTACTGAGATCAAGTTAACCTATAAGAATCCTTGCTTCCCGCCGGCCGGAGGGGCGGAGGCTCATCGCCAAGGTGTTTCCGCTGTACTCGAAGATGGTGCGGGCACAGATGTGCGCGCTCAACTACTCGCAGCAGCAGGCGCTGAGCCGGTTGTGTCAAAAGCTGGTGGAGGGCGACGCGATGCGGTTTGTGCTGGAAATAACGAGGCCGGACGGATTCTGAGGGGAGACGGAGGGAGCGGAGGAGGCGGAGGGCGAAGAGAGGAAGAGAGATCCTTCGTCGCTGCGCTCCTCAGGATGACGGCTTGAGGCAACACCAAAAACAACAACGAACGGCTACGTCAAAAGACCGACCCTTAGACTGCAAAGGGTCGGGCACCCGCAAAGGCAGGAAAAACACCCTTACGGCTACTCTCTGCCCAGGAAGGCGTAGCGGAGGACGAAGAGGATTGTCAGGACCCAGATCAGGGGGCTGATTTCGCGGCGGCGGCCTACGCCTATTTTCAGGAAGGTGAACGAGAGCAGGCCCAGGCTTAGGCCGGTGGCTATGCTGAAGGTTAGGGGCGTGGCTACTAGCGTGATGAAGGCGGGGAAGGCGTCGCTGAAATCGTCCCAGCGGATTTTGGCTAGCGAGGCGCACATTAGCGCGCCTACGAGGATTAGCGCGGGGGCGGTGGCGTAGGTGGGGATGGCGGCTACCAGCGGGGCGCAGAACATGGCTGCCAGGAAGAGGCTGGCTATCAGCAGGTTTCCCAGGCCGGTGCGCGCGCCTGAGGCTACGCCTGCGGCGCTTTCGATGTAGCTGGTTACCGTGGATGTGCCGGTTAGCGCGCCGGCGATGGTGCCGAAGGCGTCGGCGAGGAGGGCGCGGCTGGCGCGGGGGAATTTGCCGTCGCGGAGGAAACCGCCTTGTTCGCAGACGCCTACCAGGGTGCCTACGTTGTCGAAGAGATCCACGAAGAAGAAGACGAAGATCAGTTCGCCCAGGCCTAGCTTTGCCGCTGAGCGGAAATCTAACTTCAGAAACGTGCCGCCGGGGTGTGGCAGCGAAAACAGGTGCGTCGGCCAGGTGGCCAGATGCAGCGGGATGCCGGCCAGGGCGATCACTACGATCCCTATCAGGATAGCGCCTATCACGCGGCGGGACATCAGTATCGCTATTAGGATCAGTCCGAAGGCGGCTAGAAGAACCTGGGGGTCGGCGATCTTGCCTATACCGACGAAGGTGGCGGGATTGGCTACTATGATTTTGGCGTTGCGCATTCCGATGAAGGCGATGAAGAAACCGATGCCCGCGGCGGTGCCGTGCTTGAGGCAGTCGGGAATGTCGTTGACGATGTGCTCGCGGATGTTGGTGAGCGTGAGGACCAGGAAGAGGCAGCCGGACAGGAACACGACGCCGAGGGCGGTCTGCCAGGGGACGCCGCGTCCGAGGACTATGGAGTAGGTGAAGTAGGCGTTGAGCGACATGCCGGGGGCTAGCGCGATGGGGTAGTTGGCCCAGAGGCCCATGATCAGCGTGGAGATGGCGGCGGAGAGGCACGTCGCGAAAAGGACGCCTTCGACCGGCATGCCCGCCTCACCCAGGATGCGCGGGTTCACGACCACTACATACGCCATAGCCATGAAGGTGGTGAGGCCGCCGAGAAGCTCGCGGGAGATGGTGGTGCGGTTATCGGTCAGGTGAAAGACGCGATCTAGCCATCCCGCTTCCGCGGGAACGAGCGCCGCTTCGGTGTGAGCCATCCGGTAAGGATAGACCCATAGGCGGGTTAGCCTCCATTCGATTTTCCAATGCGGGTGAACCAAAAAGTTGAGAATAGGCGGACACCTCTGGGTGCCGGGTGCATCAAACTTGGCGAGGGAATCGGCCCGGTTTGAAACTGAGGCGCGTCCGTTCAGGCGGCGAAGTGACCTGCGTCACATAAAATGTCTGCGTGCGGTGCGTGCATGACAATCAGCCGAAAGTCCTATTTTGAACACAGAGAAAATAGTGACTAATAGAAACGCGGATGACGCCGATAGAAACAAAGAGTTGGACGGATTGGATAGGTGTCGATAATCTCACAATTGCCCGACGCAGTGACCTTCGTCCGGAAGGCTTCTATGTTTCCACAATGCGCAAACCCGGAGTGCTCGGAAAGCTTCTCCAGCTTCCGCGAGGGCACGTTTTTCCGCTTCCGACGGACGGATGCCGAGGCTGCTTCTGCGCCGGGGAAACACCATGCGGTGGAGCACGCGTGGCTTTGCGCGCACTGCTCGGAGCATTACACGGCGGAGTACGTCGACAGCAAGATTGCGTTGGTTGCGGTTGCTCCTCTTGTGATGCCCGTGGTCGAGGAAGTGCTGCCGTCTCCGGCGCCGATGCGTGCCCGGACGCGAGCGATGCGACGGCGGAGGCCTTCGACGCGGCGTTCGTCTGCGCAGCCACCAACTGCGAACCCCATGATTGTGCTGGCTATCAACCCGCGGGGCGAATTCGACTGAGACGGATTGACGTCTGCAAAAAACATCGAGCGGAACACCCCTCATTTTACGAATTGACAGGCCGGGGGGATGCCTGTAAGGTAATTCCCGTAGCTGAGCGATTTACTATAAAAATGCGAGTTTACTTCAATTCGTTGGTTTCCTCATCGCGGCAGAGCGATCTGTCCTGTTGTTGTTGTCCCTCCATTCAGTAGCGATTTTCCGCGTCAGAAGCTAGTGCTGTAGCGGCGTAAATCCAGTTCATAATCGATAAAAGCCCCGATGGGCGCGAGCGTTCGAATACTTTCGAAAGGATTCAGGTGGCAGCAATGAGTAGTCAGAGTAACAGCATCCGGTTTACCCTTGGCCGCGCGGCGACACGCTGGCGCGGGGCCAGTGAGATTTTCTTTGCCTCCGCTTCGCCGTTTTCTCCTTTCAGCGCTCTCTGCAACACCCCCTGCTTCTGTTGTTGTTGACCCTCATTTTTTAGTCCGGCGACTTTGCGGCATGGATGTTCCGCCGCTCATTCAAAACCTAAGCCAGAAAGACTCGGCAGAGCCGCAACCGTTCACGGTGCGCAAGTTCAAACTCAAAAAGGGGTGGGAAATGAAAGGTTCAGGGAATCGCACATTGTCCAGGCACCGGAAAGCCGGCCTGATCGTTTTTGTTGTTGCGGTAGCGCTCGCAGGGATGGCGCTCGCGGCACGCATCAGTTACGCGCAGGGGGAGGCTTCCATCTGGGGAGTGGTTACGGATGGGACAGGAGCAGCTGTGCCAGCGGCTACGGTGAAGGTGGAGAACCAGGACACCGGGGCGGTACGGAATCTCGTCAGCGACGCGGACGGCCACTATGATGCGCTGCTGCTGACTGTTGGGACTTATGGAGTGAGCGTCGAAAAGAGTGGTTTCCAATCGCAGACGAGGACGGGCATTACGCTGGTGGTTGGGGAGCGCGTGCAAGTGGATCTGGCGCTGAGCCTGAGCCAGTTGCAGCAGAGTGTGACCGTCACGGAACGGCCGGACCTTGTTGCCGTGACGACCGAGGATGTCTCGGGACTGGTAAACGAGCGGCAGGTGAAGGAGTTGCCGTTGAACGGGCGGAGCTACGACCAATTGCTGACGCTCAATCCCGGCGTAGTGAACTACACGTCGCAGCGCGCCGGGGGAATCGGAACGTCGAACTCGGTGGTGGGCAACATGTTCGCGGCTTCGGGCCACCGGCCGCAGGACAATCTTTACATTCTGAATGGAGTGGAATTCACGAGCGCCTCGGAAATCAATACCACACCGGGCGGCGTGAGCGGACAGCTGCTGGGCGTGGATGCGGTGCGCGAATTCTCGGTGGTGAGCAATACGTATGGCGCGGAGTATGGGAAACGGCCGGGAGCGCAGGTGAATATCGTGACGGCGTCGGGCACGAACCAGTTGCACGGGAACGTCTACGAATTCCTGCGGAACAGCGCGCTGGACGCGAGAAACTATTTTGACTTCGGGAACATTCCGCCGTTCGAGCGCAACGTGTTCGGGGGATCGCTGGGAGGGCCGATCAAGAAGGACAAGACTTTTCTGTTCGGCAACTATGAGGGGTTCCGCCAGAAGCTGGGATTGAGCGATCTCACGCTCGTGCCGGATAACACTTCGCGCGCCGCTGCCGTGGCCAGCATCAAGCCATTGCTGGCTCTGTGGCCCGTTGCCAATGGGCCGGAGCTTCTGACTTCCACGGGCGGGCAGAGCGGCATTGCCGAGGCGTTCAGCAATCCGATCCAGCACATCCGGGAGGATTTCGGAAGCGTTCGATTCGACCAAACCTTCTCGGATAAGGATTCCCTGGGGGTGGTTTACACGATCGACGACAGCCAGGGCCATTCACCCACCAACAATCCGTTCACTTTCGTCGACATCTTCCTGCGGGAACAAGTCGCGAGCATCAATGAAACGCACGTCTTTTCTCCCACCTTTCTCAACCGCGCGACGTTCGGGTTCTCCCGCGGCGGATTCTATTTCAACAGCGGAACGCCCGGGATTAATCTGCCGGGCTGGATCCACGCGGGGCAACCGGTGGGCGCTCTTGTCGTGGGCGGCGGCACCACGCTCAATGGCGCTTCGCAAATCACCAACGGGGGCACCAACGCGGGCAGCAATTTGTCGGCAGCCCGGAACCTGTTCACCGCCGCGGATCAAGTGACGATCACTCGCGGCAAGCACCTGCTGAACGCCGGCCTGTGGTTCGAGGACGTGCAGGCCAACGATACCCTGATTCAGGATCAATATGGACAGGCTTCGTTCACCAGCCTGCAGACGTTTCTCGCCGGCACGATCAGCACGTACACCTACGCGCCGTCGTATACGCCGCTCAACTGGCGTTCGCTCGAAGGGGCGGTTTATGCCGAAGATGCGATCAAGCTGAAGCCCAGCCTGGAATTGCGGCTCGGGTTTCGCGGCGAATTCACCAACGGCTGGAATGAAGCGCACGGCCGGGCGTCGAACTACACTTTCGTAAACGGAGTGATACAAACGCAGCCGGTTATCGGGAGTTCGGCCCTCGCGTCGAATAGTGCGACGTTCCTTCCGGCGCCGCGCATTGGGATTGCGTGGTCGCCCTTTGGACTG
>CAZRKW010000250.1:0-6096 GCA_964600355.1 uncultured Acidobacteriaceae bacterium | reverse complement strand
CTGACTGCTGTCGGCACCTCGGCCGGCGCCGTGAGCTGCACGAACGCACAGCTGATTGACTCCGTTATCACCGGTGGGACCAAGAGCGGATACAACTTTGCCCTCACCCCTGGCACCACGGTTCTCACCAGCGCGTCGAGCTCCTGTTCGGGCGGTTACGGCTACTCCGATGGTTACGTGGTAACGGCGACCCCGATTACCACCGGCACCACCGGCCAGCGCGGTTTCTGTTCCGATGCTTCCGGCGTGATCCGGTTCAATTCGGCTGGAACCCCGTCAAAAACCTCGCCGAACTGCACGGACACCACGATCCTGCAGTAAGCGATTCGCAATCGAGAGGGGAGGAAGCAAGCTTCCTCCCCTCTTTTTTTGTCTCACCACAAGCATCCACCTCATTCAATCCGTTATTGCCCAGAGCATCGGGCCACTTCTTTGGCTACGGTTCTCCCTCCAACTAGCACTTTTTAGCTTGCCCGAGCCTACGGCAACGGTGGCATCTACAGGCCTGAGGCTTTGAACCGCCGTTATCCGGCGGCACATCCCCTCGCAACCGCGTCATTCTGAAGGTAACGAGGGTCCGCACTCCCTTTGCTCGTGGCGCTCACGGGAGCCGGAGCCGAAGCGCTCAATTTGTGTAGACTTCGTCCTAGAGGAGGATGGCGCCCCGGGTATCTCAGAATCGGGTAACACGGGAGGCCTTCAGAGGGTACGAACGGAGCAGAAAGCAGCCTAACGAAGCTTCGTGCGAATGGCGCTGAGGCGATCCTGCGCCTCACTCAGATCCGGTTCCATGCGGAGGGCGTTCTGGTAAGCGCTCGCCGCTTCCGTTAGCGATTCCTTATCTTCGAGCGCCTTTCCCTGCCACAAATAGGCTTTCGGAGTGGGTTCCAGCTGCAAGGACTGAGAGAAATCCTTGATTGCCTCTTCCAGGTCACCTTGCGTGTACTCCACCAGCCCCCGGTTCAAGTAGGGAAGCCAGTTCCTGGGCCGGACGCCGATCGCGGCGTTGAACTCGGAAACAGCAGCGGGGAGCTGGTTCAGCTGAATGAAGATTGCGCCCATGTTGATATGCGATGCGCAGGCCTCATCGGGCTCCGTCTCGTAGGCCAGGGCGAGGCGGTACTCGCGGAGCGCGTCCGGGAAGCGCCTCTGCTGCTGCAGGAGGTTGGCATAATCAAAATGCGCCATCGGCCACCGGGGCAGATACCCGATGGCGGCTTCAAAGTGCTGTGCTGCCAGGTCGGGCCGTCCATTATCGGTGAGGATCTGGGCCAGGCTCTCTTCGGCGAACGCGTTCTGGGAGGTTACTTCTACCGCGTGGGCCCACAGTGTGTAGGAGTCGTGCCAATAGCCGATTTGCGCATACGTGGTGACGGCATAGCCGGCGATCAAAGCAAGTGCGAGCGCGGACAGCATCGCCCGGGACAGGCTTAACCATTCTCCAATTTCGCTTACCAGCCACACAAGGATGACGAAGATCCCTATGAACGGCACGTAAGCATACCGGTCGGCAAGGCCCTGGTGGCCCACTTGAACGATTCCAATCACCGGAACCAGAATCCCCAGATACCAGAACCAGCCCGTAACAAGAAATCGCTTTTCGCGGAAGTGCCAGACGGCCGCCGTTATGCCCAGCAGAACCAATCCCGCCGCCGTCACCTTCCACACCGGCAGCGTGGAGCCCTGATAGGGATAAAACACGGCGAGGTGTGTCGGCCACAGTCCCTTCCCGATATAAAGAAGGTAGGAGAAGATCGTGTTTTTTACCCGCCATTGCCAGGGGTAGAAATCTAGCGAAACCACCGCTCCGTAACGCTTCATGGCATGAGTTGCAATCAGCGAACTGCCCGCGGAGACAAGCAGAAGAGGAATTTTTTCGGCCGCCAGCTTCAGGAACCGGCGTCCCCAGCCTGGATTCATTCCCGCCCGCGGCCCCGGCAGATCGAGGCGCCCTAGCGGCCAATAATCGAGCAGCAACAGCGCGCAGGGCAGGGTAATGATCATCGGCTTGGACATCAGCCCGAGTGCGAAGAACAGCATGACCAGCAGATAACGGGGAACCCCGGGCTGCCGCACGTACCACCCGTAGGCGCCGATCGCCAGCAGGAGAAACGCCGTGGAAAGCAGCGATTTGCGTTCCGCCGCCCACGCTACGGCTTCCACGTTGAGCGGGAACGCCGCGAACAGCCCCGCCACCACCGCGCTGCGCCCCCTAAGCCGCGTCGCCGCATTGAGCAGCAGAAACAGCAGCACGACGTTGAATGTGTGCCACAACGTGCTCACAAAATGGTGGCCGGCCGGCTTGGTACCGAACATCTGCACGTCCGCCATGTGCGAAATCAGCGTCAACGGGTGCCACTCGCCGGTAATGATGGCGTTCCACGCACCCACCACGTTGGTCCATACGAGGCCGTTTTTGATCAGGGGATTCGCCGTGATGTAAACGGGATCGTCGAGCGCCACGAATCCGTTGCGCAGGGACGCTGCGTACAAGATGAGCGTAAACACAGCCAGAAGAGCGGCGATCAGCGGGGTTTTCCATCGCTGCGCCTGCGCGCCGGAGCACGCGCACCCGCACGCGGAAGTTGCTACAGGCGCTTCCAGCGTCTGGCTCACGGATTCACCAATTTCAACGCGCACCGGGTGCCTCGGATCAGAGGGGTCGTGTGGGTCGCTGAGCGCGACACCGAATTAATGTTCGCAGATAGCATCTGTGCCCCGCCAAGATTCTGTCCCCCGGTTTCCTAAGGATTATTAGAACTTCGCGGCGTCTTCTCCGTTGCATCTATCACGCCCTCCCGCGGCGCGCCTCTGTGCTTGCTGTTAAGATGGTCGCGATGCGTCGCCTTTTTGCCGTCCTTACCGTCCTGGCTATGGCTGCCTCTGCGGCGGCCTCTGCCGTCCAGGAAACGGTGCACGCGCTTGAGCAGCGATACCACCACGCCGGCACACTAAAGGCGGTGTTCTTCGAGAGCTACACCGACGGCCACGGAGGCGTCTCGGCCGAATCCGGCACCGTTTATTTTTCCCGTCCCGGCCGCATGCGGTGGGACTACGAATCTCCCGAACGAAAGCTGTTCCTGGTTGACGGCACAAACGTGTGGTTCTACGTCCCTGCCGACCACACCGCCAGCCGCGCCAAACTCTCTCAAAGCTCCGATTGGCGCACGCCGTTGGCCCTGCTGGCAGGCAAGGCGGACATCTCCAAGCTGTGCCGCAGCATTGAGCCAGTGGACGCCGCTTCAGCGCCTGCTTCGGCACCCGGCGGATACCATCCTGCGCCAGCGGACTCCGTCCTCCGCTGCGTGCCAAGAGCGAGCCCGGAAAGCGAGACCATCCGCGACGTTCTTCTCGAGATCGACCCGCAAGGCTTCCTGGTCCGCGTGCTGATTCGCGAGGCCGGCAACGCCGCGACTGAATTTCGTTTCGGTAACTGGCAGGAAAACGTCACCGTGCCGGAGTCGCAATTCCACTTCGAGCCGCCGCCGGGAGTTGCCATCGTTGACGAAGAATCGCTCGCGGGCACGATTCACTGAGGCGCCTTAAGCCAGCGAAGCCAAGATCGGCTATCGACGCCACCGCACGTGCCCGAAATTTTCCGTACCCCGTACAGCCTTTCTGGTGTTGTCACATCCTAGTAACGGCCTGTTTTCCCGGCTTCAGTATTGCCGCTAAAAGGGTATGCTAGACTTCGTGATTTGACGGGCCCGCGCCCGTCGCCCAATCGCCACCTATGGCCGAATTTGTTTGCAAAGTCGGAGACCCTTCCGGCCGAATCCTCCAGCAGGTTGAATCGGCCCAGTCCGAGGGCGAAGCGCGCCAAAAGCTGGCGGAGCGCGGGTTCTACGTTTTCTCCGTCCGCACCAACCTGGATATCATCGCCCAGCTCACCAAGGGCCGGAACGATCGATCCATCCGCCCGGACGACTTTCTCGTTTTCAACCAGCAATTCAACACGCTGGTCAAGGCGGGACTACCCATCCTGAAGGCGCTCGACCTGCTCGCCGAACGCGCCGCCTCGCCTCGGCTGCGCCCGATTCTCGGAGACGTCCGCCAGCGCGTGCGCGAAGGCGCTTTGCTCTCTGAAGCCCTTTCCGCCCAGGGTTCGTTTCCTCCGGTCTACGTCACTGTAATCGCGGCAGGCGAACGCAGCGGCAATCTCACCGGTGTTCTCGAGCAGTACATTTCGTATCTGCGCGTCAGCACCGGTTTTCGCAGCCGCTTGATTACCGCCTTGATCTATCCCACGGTTCTCGTTGCGGTGGCTTTTCTGGTGGTTACTTACGTGGTCACGTATGCGATGCCCCAGTTTGCGGATCTCTACGGCCAATTAGGCGTTCCGCTGCCTGCTCCCACCCGCATTCTGCTTTCCGTGGCTACTCCGTTGCGCAGCTACTTCCTGATCCTGCTGGCGGCAGTCGTCGTTGCTGCGATTGCGATTTTTCTCTGGACGCGATCCGATCGCGGCGCCCTGGCGATAGACCGCTTCAAGCCGCGCATACCCGTGTTCGGCCAGGTATGGCTGAAGGCGCAGGTCGCTCAGTTCGTTCGCACTCTTTCGACGCTTCTGGCGGGCGGCACACCGCTGGTCGCGGCTCTACACACGTCGGCCGCGGCCATTAACAGCCGGCTCATGTCCACATCAGTGGAAGCCGCCGCCGATCGCGTCAAGGAAGGGCGAAACTTGCATCAGAGCCTCGCGGAAACACGCCTGGTTCCCGAGCTCGCCCTGGAAATGATCGAGGTCGGCGAGGCCTCGGGCGCGCTTTCCGCCATGCTCACCAGCGTTGCGGAGTTCTATGAGGAAGAGGTCAGCACCAGCCTGCAGCGCACTCTGGCGTGGATTCCCATCGTGATTTTGGGCGTTATGGGCGTTGTGGTAGGCTTCATTTTGATCTCGCTCTATCTCCCCATGTTCTCCCTCCAGATGGGTGGAGGAGGATAGTCAATGGCAATCACCACCAACAACCCGCCGGTTTTGGGCAGTCGCGACGATGCCGCCGAACGAATACACGCCCAGCGCCTGGCCGAGCGCTATCGCTGCCCGTTCGTCGACTTGACGGAGCAGCGCATCGATCCCGAGCTGTTTCGCAGCATTCCCGCGGAGCTCATGTTCCGTTACAACTTCGTTCCGCTCGAATCGCGCGAAACCACGCTCGTGGTAGCGATGGCCGATCCGAGCCAGCTGCAGCAAACCGACGAGCTGTCGCTTCTGCTGGGTAAGAGATTGCAGATCAGGGTCGCGACCGTTTCGCAGATCGGCGACCTGCTCAAGCGCACCGAGCAATCCCAGCGCGTTCTCGATCAGGCCACCGAAGGCTTCACCCTGCAGGTGGTGGGCGAAGAGGAAGATACCGACGAAAACATCACGATGGAGAAGCTCACGCGCGAAACCGGCGTGAGCCCGGTCGTGCGCCTGGTCGATACGGTCATCTTCACCTCGCTCGAGCGCCGCGCCAGTGACATCCACATCGAAACCCGCAATTCCGAAGTTGTCGTGAAGTACCGCATTGACGGCGTCCTGCAGTACGCTATGCAGCCCCTCGCTAAAGACTGGCACGCCACGATTCTTTCCCGCATTAAGGTCATGAGCGAACTCGACATTGCCGAGCGCCGCATCCCGCAGGACGGCCGCTTCCGCGTCCGTTACAAGGGGCGCTTCGTCGATTTCCGCGTATCGATCATGCCGTCGGTACATGGCGAAGACGCTGTACTCCGCGTCCTCGACAAGGAAACCCTTAGCGAGAAGTTTCGCAACCTCACTCTCGACGTCGTGGGCCTGGATCACGACGAGATGATGCGGTTCCGCCGCTATATCCGCGAACCCTACGGCATGGTGCTGGTCACCGGACCCACCGGCTCCGGCAAGACGACCACCCTGTACGCCGCGATCAACGAAATCAAGAACGACGAAGACAAGATCATCACCATCGAAGACCCCGTCGAATACCAGGTTCGCGGCATTACTCAGATTCCCGTCAACGAGAAAAAGGGTCTCACCTTCGCCCGCGGGTTAAGGTCAATCCTTCGCCACGACCCGGACAAGATCATGGTCGGCGAAATTCGCGACCAGGAAACCGCGCAGATCGCCATCAA
>CAZRKW010000249.1:0-6096 GCA_964600355.1 uncultured Acidobacteriaceae bacterium | reverse complement strand
TCGAGCGGCTCGAGAATTTTCGCGCCCAGCTCGGTGTGCGTCTTCATCGTTTCCCACTCGGTGGCGTCGAGCGGCCCGGACTTGTTCAGGATTCCCTCCGGGATGCCCACCTTTCCGATATCGTGCAGCAGCCCGGCCAGCCGGATTTCTTCCACCTCCGCCTGCTCCAGGTTCAGCGCCTGCGCGAGCATCACGGCGTACGCGGATACCTTCTGCGAATGCCCCTGCGTGTATTGATCCTTCGCATCGATCGCCAGCGCCAGCGAAGTGACGGTCTCGACCACCGCCGGCGGAAGCTCCTTTTCGGAAGCGCCCGGTCCCTGGTCCACCAGCGACCGCGTGAAAAGCTCCAGCCGTCGGTAGATTTCCTCAAACGCCTGGGGCCCCGTCGAGAACAATCGCTTGAGCGTCACGCCCAGATATGCTTCCAGCACATCCTTCTTCCATCGCTTCCCGTCGTTGGGATCTCCCTGCTCGGCGCTCGAAACGGAATTCCCGCCCTGGTGCTTCGAGAGATACATCGAGGAATCCGCCACCTGGAGCAATTCCTGCGGCGTCGACCCGTGAGTCGGGAATCCGGCGATACCGAAGCTTGCCGTCACGTTCTTGTCGCGTAGCAGCGGGTCGGAGGCCACCCACGCCCGCAGCTTGTTCGCCAGCTGGCCGGCCTGCTCCAGGCTCGTCTCCGGCATCAGGATCACGAACTCGTCGCCCCCGTAGCGCGCCACCACATCCGACCGCCGGCAATTCTGCTCCAGAATATGCCCGACGCGCCGTAAGATCACGTCGCCTTCCAGGTGCCCGTAAAAATCGTTCACGAACTTGAAGCGGTCCAGGTCCATCAGCACCAGCGCAAACGGCCGGTTGGCGCGCGTCGAGCGCTTCCATTCCGCCGAAAGCGCCTCCATCAGGAAGCGATGGGTCTTCACGCCCGTAAGCCCGTCGGTGATCGCCTGCTCCTGCGCCTTCTGGAACGTCAGCGCGTTGTGCAGCGCCCCCGCAAACAGATCGGCGAGCGTGCGCAGCAGCAGAATTTCCTGCTCCGGGAATTCGCACGGCTTCGGCGATTCCACGTAAAGCACGCCAAGCAGTTGCTCCGCGTAAATCACCGGCAGCGCAATCGACGCAACCGACCCCGCAAGCACCATCTTCGGCGTCAACGCGTTCGCTTCCCGAACCATCGCCATCTGCCCCGACCGCCCCACCTGCCCTACGATTCCTTCTCCGATCTCGATGCGCCGCCCCCGCGCCTCCCTGCGCGCCCCGGCCTCCGCCTGCACCACCAACTCCTTGGTCGAATAGTCCAGCGTGGCGATACCGATGTGGTCGTACGCCAGGCTGGTTTCGATTTCCGTCGCGATTTTTTCGAGCATCTCCACCGGATTCAGCGTCGTGATCGCATGACCCGACACATTATTGATCAGCGTCAGGTGGCGCGACTTTTTCTGCTCTTCGGTGAACAGCCGCGCGTTCTCGATCGCGATACTCGCTTCGTTGGCCAGCACCCGCAGAAGCTCCTGGTGCCCCTCGTCGAACACCCCTTCCTTTGGACTGTGCACCATCATCACGCCCACCGCGCGGTCGTAGAGCACCAGCGGCACGGCGCACATCGAGCCCACTTGCCGCAGCGGCTCGATTCCCAGCCGTTGCGTTTCCTCGGCGAACCGCTCGCGAATCAGAAGCGGCTGCCGCGTTCTCAGCACATATTCCAGCAGGTGGTTCCCAGCGGGTCGCGAGCGTCTTGGCAGGCGCTCGCCGTCGGCAACTTCAATTTCAAAGCGGATTTGATCGGCCTTCGTATCGTGCGACGCGATAACGAAGCTCGACACCTCCACCAGCCGCCGCATCTCCGCGTAAATTCGTTCCAGCAGCAAATCCAGCTCGAGCGTCGAGCTCAACGCGCGCCCGATTTCGTTCAGAATGTGCAGTTCGTCGCTGCGACGCGGCTTCTGCTGCGCCATCTTTCGCCGCGCATGCAGCCGCCCTACCCAGTAGAATGTCACCGCAGCCGCGGCCAGCGCAATTGCAGCGAGGTTAAAGGGACTCAAGAACTCAATTCTCCGGCACTATCGTCGAGCCAATCGTTGAGCGAACTTCCGAGGATAGCAGAAATAATTGGCATCTTCAGGAGCTAACCGCGCCCGTTCCTTCCTGTAAACCTTCGGCTCGCCATCGCAAAAGCCGCCGCGATAGCCGCACGCCTGCTCACAGCATAAATCCTCGCGCAGATAACTATGCGGGCCCTTAACCGCGCGGTCAACGGTACAAACGTACCAGAATTTCCGCCATGGGCGCCGCGCGGCCGGCTCGATTTTGACCGCCCCTTTCGCTAAGATGAAACCCACACCACAAAAGGAAGGACTCCAACGAAATGACCTCCTCGGCAAAGCCGCGCGTGCGATTCGCTCCCTCGCCCACCGGATATCTTCACGTCGGCGGTGCGCGCACGGCGCTGTTCAACTGGCTTTTCGCCCGCCACGAAGGCGGCACACTCGTGCTGAGAATTGAAGACACCGACGTCGAGCGCAACCGCCCCGAACTCGTCCAGGGAATCCTCGACGGCTTGAAGTGGCTAGGGATCGAATGGGACGAAGGCCCCATTTTTCAATCCGCGCGCCTGGATCTATACCGCGCCTCCGCCGAACGCCTCCTCGCCGAAGGCTCGGCTTTCGCCTGCTACTGCAAAGCATCAGCCTACGTCGGCGCCGATAGCGTCACCGAAGGAGTGGAGCGCGACGCCGCGCACGAAGGCGAAGGAGACGACGAAGGCGCCAAAGCCCAGAAGAAGCTGGCCTGCTACTGCCGCGAACTCAGCCCGCCCGAACTCGCCGCTCGCCAAAAAGACGGCGTGGCGCGAGCCATCCGCTTCCGCGTCCCGCGCGAAGGCGTCACTCAATTTCAGGATGCCGTGTTTGGCCCGCGCGAAGTACAAAACGCCGAGATCGAGGATTTCGTCCTCATGCGCTCGAACGGCCTTCCCACCTACCAGCTCAGCGTCGTCGTCGACGATATCGACATGCGCATCACCCACGTAGTTCGCGGCGCGGACCATTTGTCCAACACGCCCAAGCAGGTGCTGATCTACCGTGCCCTCGGCGTCGAGCCTCCCATCTTCGCGCACGTTCCGCTGATCCTCGGGCCTGACCGCACGCGCCTCTCCAAGCGCCACGGCGCCACCAGCGTGGGCTCCTACGCGGAGGAGGGCTTTCTCCCCGAGGCCTTCCGCAATTTCCTGGCGCTCCTCGGCTGGTCTCCGGGAAATGACGACGAATTTATTCGCACCAGCGATCTCGTCCAGCGCTTCAGCCTCGCCGGCGTCAGCCGCACCAACGCCATCTTCGATCGTGCCAAGCTCGAGTGGTTCAACACGCAGTATCTGCAAAAGGTTCAGGTAGACGAGATTCTTCCCTATATCGAAGAGGAGCTCAAGCGCGCCGGGATCTGGCAGGAGTCTTGGTCCGGAGCGGACCGTCCGTGGTTCGCCCACGCGGTCGATCTGATCCGGCCGCGCACGCGCTTCCTCGGCGATTTCACCACCTGGTCCCGCGCCTTCTTCACTGACGATTTCGACTACGAAGAGGAAGCCAAAGCCAAGTTCTGGAAAGACGAGCGCATCCCCGCCTTGCTCGCCAAGCTAACCGAAGCGCTGGCCGCGCTCCACGAATGGAACCACGATGCATGCGACGCGGCCGCCCGCGCCGTCGCCGCCGCCGAAGGCGTAAAGGCCGGCGTGCTGATCAACGCCACGCGCGTAGCCATCGTAGGCCGCGCGGTGGCCCCTCCCCTGTTTGAGACGATGGTCGTACTCGGCAAGGAAAAAGTAATCTTGCGCCTGCGGCGTGCCCAAGCCTCGTTCGTGTCAGCGTGAAGCGCCGAGCCGCAACGAGCCGCCGCAGCCCGTTACCTCGTTACTTTAGCGACGTCAGCATTCCGCCGCCGAGGCCGGTCCCCTGGGAACGCCAATCTCCCGATTGGCGGTGTTTTCTTACATCGTCTGCGTGATTCATTGTCTCAGGCAGGTATCCTGAGGAGCGAAAGACGAAGGATCGATCTTGCTTCTTTCCGCTGAGCAGAGCCGCGGCAAGTTATTTCAGGAGGTTCGCTGGAACAGCAGCAGGCGAAGCAGCGGAGAACACGTCAGCATGAACGGCCCGCGCCTTCGCCCCGGCCGTCGCAATTTCCAGCGCCACATTCACCGGCACCTTCACCGGCGGCAGGCAAGCCGCATCGTTGCAAGCCTGATACCGCAGCGTCACCGGAATAGTCATGGCGCCCAGCGCAGCGTTCGCCTGCGCCACAAGCTTCAGCTTCAGCGTCACGCTTCCGGTATACACATCCAGCGGCTTATTCGGAGAGAACGCGAATTTCTTCAGCTGCCCGGCGGGGTAAATCGTGTCCGCCAGCTTGATGCCCGGCGGAAGCTGCGGCGTGATCGTCGTCGGAATCAGGTAGTCGTCGCTGGGCTTGTGCGAGTTCATGTGGAACCCGCGCGCGATTTCCACCGTTATCGCAACCTCGAATTCCCTTCCTCGCGGCACAGGATCGAGAGAAACGTACGCCTGTGGCTTCACCACAGCGGCGGCGCTGGGCAAGCCCTGCGGTTCTGCCAAGGCGACGGCGGCCATCGCCAGTGAAGAAATGATCGCAGCCGCCAGCAGCATCGCGGGCCACGCCGAAGCAGAACGAAATCGCGCTCCCCGCATCAAAGCTGGCTCTGAATCTCCTTGTCGAGATCCTTCTCGTTCACCAGCCCCACGTAGCGCTTCACCACTTTTCCGTCGCGCGAGATCAGCACGCTCGTGGGCAATCCGATAAGCCCTCCGAATTGTGTGGCGATGTCGTCGGTTCCCAGCACGATCGGATAATCCATAGTCGTCGGGTGCCCGTTCACGTCGAACTGCGTTTTCTGAATGTACGGCGCCACCACGCTTTTCCCTTCGTCATCCATCGCCACGCCCAGAAGAGTAAAGCCCTGGCTCCCGTACTTTTGCTGAAACGCGATCATCCACGGAATCTCCACGCGGCAGGGTTCGCACCATGTGGCCCAGAAATTCACCAGCACCAGCTTGCCCTTCAGGCTCGCGATAGGCACCTTTTTCCCCTGCAGGTCCTCAAACGTCACATCCGGCTCGTTAGGCTGGTTGGCCTTCGCGGATGCTGTAGCTTGGACGTTCGATTTCGTATGGGCCGTCGTCAGCTTGCCCTCAATCGCCGCCACGGTTGTATTGAGAAACGAAAGCTTGTTCGAAAGCCACGTCAGCCGGTTGGCGAACACCAGCCCACCGATCACCAGCAGCAGCACGCCGCTGAAGACCTCCACCGTGTGAAGATGCCGCCGGAAGTGCTGGTAGAATTTCAGAAAGCGCCCGATGCCCAGCGCCGTAACCAGAAACGGAATGGCCAGTCCTGCCGAGTAGCACGCCAGCAGAAACACTCCCTGCCAGATGGTTTCGCGTGTGGCGGCCACCGCCAGCACCGCTGCCAGGATCGGGCCGATGCACGGCGTCCAGCCAAACGCGAAAGCGAAGCCCATCAGGAACCCGCTGAAGGGCCCCGGCTGCCCGCCCAGTTTGCGGAAATGAACGTCCCGATTGAGCCACCGCGTCAGGCTCGGCCCCAGCAGAAAAATAATCGCGATCGCGTAGAGATCGACTGCATAAGCGCGCCCGGCAACTCCGTGGCGTAAGCTAAGCGCGGTTCCCGCAAGCACAAGCACCGCGCCAATCCCGAGCCCCGCCCGCACCGGGATCTTCACCAGCCATCCGACCAGGTGCAGCCCGAAAAGCAGGATCAGCGCCCCCGCAATAGGAGCCAGCAGCGTCCGGTTGCGCACCAGAAACGAGCCCACCGCGCTCGCCGAAGCCCCGAACGTGATGAAGACGATCGAAAATCCGGTAACGAATGCCAGCGCCGACGTAAGCAGGCTGCCTCGCGGCGCCTTGCCCTCCTTGAGTTGCTCCACCCCGATGCCCGAAAGCATCGACACATACCCTGGCACCAGCGGCAGAACACACGGAGAAAGAAACGATACCAGCCCTGCAACAAACGCCGCGAATATCGAAACGTCCATCAGGATTTATCGGATGCCCGAAGCTC
>CAZRKW010000248.1:0-6096 GCA_964600355.1 uncultured Acidobacteriaceae bacterium | reverse complement strand
AGCTCGCGAGAGCACCGCGTCGGCCACATCGCACCGGCGCAGCACGTCTTCGCGCAGCTCCGGATGGCTCTCCGCGCCCTGGGGGGCATCGGAGTGGAAGATCACCTGCGCCATGGGTTCCACGCCGCCGACATCGAGCTCCTTCAGCTTGTCGATGTAGCTGAGGATTTCGTCGAGCTGCCCGCGATAGGTGTCGATCTCCTCGGGGGACAATTCGAGGTGGGCCAGTTCGGCCACGCGGAGCACTTCTTCCCGGCTAATTTTCATGGATTCGCCACGCCGTTGCCGCCTCATAAGAGTGTCGAGTCAGCAGCATGCCGGTTGTTTGTTTACAACAACTTAGGCGTGTTTCCGTTCGTCCATGTGTGTCGAGTGAGCGGTGGCTGTTTTGCATCAAAATTGGAGGCTTTCCTGGCGGAATTCCCGCGCGGCGGGTTCCCCATTTCTAAGGTCGAATTCGTTGGCACGTTTCACGAGAAACATCTTAGTACAGCTAAGAAGGAGTGCAAGCGATGGTTGTCGTGGTAAAGCCACCTCGCGGAGAACGGGGACTTAGGCCTGCGGGAGGACTTGCGATGGCGACAGTAAGAGTCTTAGCTGAGAAACGCGTGGCTGCTTCCCGGCTTGGGCGAACAGGACCTGGTGGCCCATTCTCAGCAGCCACATTTCGAGTTTGCGCTCCTGGCGCCACCAATTTCGCCTGCCTCCGATCACCACGAGAGAGTCGGGAGACAGCAGCGCGGCCAGGGCCGTTTTTCCATCGCGGGCAAGGCAAACACGAATATTTACTTCGTCTTCGCCCAATCCCGCCCTGGCGACCAACAGCGCCTGGCGTTGTTCCAGAAAGGCAGGCGACACGATGGACTCCTCAATCGGCAGGCGGAAGGGAACCAGTTGGACGGCCAGCAGCCCGATACGGAGACTCAAATCCCTTGCGAGGTCGCCCGCAAGCTTTAGAGCCGCGAACGTGCCTTCGGGCGTCGTGTGGATTACGGTGACCTTGAGATGGAAGTCGAAATCGTCGCCGAATGCGGAATCGTGCCCGATGTCGCAGCCGCCGACGCTGGGTGTGGAGAGCACGCTAGGAGCGTACTGCCGGCGCGTCAAAAAGATATCAACGATTAGTAAGGAGTTTATAAACGAGGCGGTGGGTTAAGGGGTCAGCCGGCGGTCGCGGATTTCACGCAGGTGGTCGCGCAGGCGCTCCAGCACCTCCGGCTCCTGGCCATTCTCGAGTTCGCGCTCTACCTCGTCGAGCGCGAAGTGCACGATGTCGTGGTGGTGGATTTCCTGGCCCGGAAGCTTATCGCTCAGCTGGAGCCAGATCTTGTGCAGCAAGTCGATTTCCTTCGGAGTGAGCCGCGGAGCGTGAGGGCCTAGATAGAAAACCTGCTCCTGGCCGGAGGGAGTGAAGATTTCGAGATTCACTTGTGGGCGCGGCGGCTGCAGCCTTTCCCAGGCGATGCCGATCTCGCGGGCCTGCTCGGTGACCGGCTGCTTGGCGGAACTGCCCAGCACGATGGCGCTCGATTCCAGATTCGAAGCGGTGCGGAGGATGGCTTCCCACAAATCGTTTCCCGCGGCCACCGACAGCCGGACCGGCTTGCCTTCCTTTTCGGCGATCGACAGCACCTTGGTGAAGAGCAGCTGCTCGATGGTGCTGAAGAGCTGGTCCGGGGCGAGATCGTATTCCCCCGACGCGGCGCGCCGCAGCAGGCGCACGTGCAGCACCACGATTTCCGCTTCCCTCCGTTTCGCGCGCCTCACCGCGGCTTCCAGATGGTAGAGCGCGTAGTAGGTGCTCACCGGCACCAGGATGTTCCCGGGCTTCACGCCGACAGCCTCCGGCGTGAGCTCCGCGGCCTGCGCGAGGTTGAATTGATCGAGCTCCACGTGCGTCTGCCCGCGCTTGCGCTGGATCCTTTTCTCCGACAGCTCGAAGGCGAGGAACAGCAACCCCGAAAAAGTGACACCGGATATCGTGGCCGCGGGCTTGGTGAACAGGTTCACGATCGCGATGCCAAGCAGCGTGAGGGTAATCAGCGCGAGCCCGAGAGGAATTTCCTTCCCAGCAATGGTGAAGTTGAGCGGCACGCGGAACTCGCGTTCCTGCGGGTGGGTGTAGCGCAGCACCAGAACTGCGATGCCCTTGAGCGCGAAGCTCCAGATCACGCCGAAGGCATAAAGGTTAGCCAGAAACGTGACGTCGCCGCGGCTGATGACGATGGTCACGATCTGCAGCGCCACGATCATGTTGATGATCCGGTGCGACGTTCCAAACTTCGGATGCGGATGACGGAACCAATCCGAGAGCACGCCATCCTCGGACACGCGATTCAGCACCCCGTTGGAGCCGATGATCGCCGTGTTCACCGCACCGGAAAGGATCATCGTCCCCACGACGACCACGAACACATGGAACACCAGTCGCAGGACGAACGGCCCTTCCAGGCTCATGGCCAGGCCGCCGATCAGGTTCTCAAAAAACTGTGGGCGGATGCGGTCCGGAATGATCATCACCGCAAAAAATGAAACAAGCGACGTGAAGACCATGCTGTACAGGAAGATAACCAGGGCGGCTTTCTTGAGGTTCTTGAGCTTGGGGTGCTCGATTTCGCGATACACCTGCGCGAGCGATTCCTCTCCGCTCATCGCCAGCACGGAATGGCCCAGGCCCACGAACACGATCACCGCCGTGATCATCTGCGGAATGCGGGTGCCGTAGAGCCAGCCGAGCGAGTGCTTGTCCTGCACGATGTTGCGCGGAATGGGCGCGGGCGGCAGATGGCCGCCGCGCACCAGCAGCGTGTACGCGCACCAGCCGATCAGCGCCACCACCATCACCGTGGTGAGCTGCATGATCCACAGGGCTTTCTCGCTCGACTCAGGGATGCCCTTGATGTTCTCCCACCAGAAATAGATGGTGACGGCGATGGCGAAGGCGGCCGCCGTGCCGTTCGCGTTGACGGTGATATTCAGGTGCCCGTACGCAAACATCTCGTTGAGCAGCCCGGCGAGGTATTGGCCCGCCGACACGCCGCTGATCGGGCCCGTCAGCACGTAGTCGAACATCAGCGCGGAAACCGAGAATTTCGCCAGCGCGCCGCCCATCGCCTCCTTCACCACGCGATAGACGCCGCCGCGGACGAACATCCCGCAGCTTTCGACGTAGACCTGAGAAACTGCGTACGACAGCAGCATCGTAGCCAGGATGAACCACGGAGCCGTCTTGCCGATGAACTGCTCGGCTTCACCACCCGCGTAATAAGCGGAGGAGGCGAGGTCGTTCAGGACGATCGCAGCGGCGCGCCAGTAAGAAATAAAGGCGAGCATGGCTGTGGTGGCCACGAGCACCTTGGTGGCGGGCCGGCCGGGAATAGAAAATGAGGGCTTCTGGGGATCGGATGCCATGAAACTAGGAATTCAAAAAATTCATGCCCGTTAGATTAGCGGGTTTTTCCCTAAATGGAAAATAAACCTTTTGTATTTGAATCATAAACGGCGCGCAAATTCGCCGGGAGTTTGCCTCGCAAAGCGCTTGTTTCCTGAACAAACTGCCAGCTAGATTTAAGCCAGCGCTTCGGGGTGTTTGAGGTAGCGGTCCACAATGGCATCGGCCGAGTGAAGCGTAAGGGCTAGAATCGTCATCGTGGGATGCGCGGAGAAATTCTGCGGAAAAGCCGACCCGCCCAGCACAAAAAGGTTCGGCACGTCCCAATGCTGGAGGAACGGGTTCACCACCGAAGTTTCCCGCGAGGCGCCCATGATCGCGCCTCCCTGCACGTGCGTGGTCTGGTAGCGCGTGGCGTCGTAATCGCCCAGGCCCGGGTTGGCGAGAACTTCGCGTGCGCCCATGGCCTTGGCGATCTCCGCCGCTTTGGGAACCGCATACTCCACCATTTTTCGCTCGTTGTCGGTCCAGTTCAGAGTCAGCCGCAGCAGGGGATCTCCGAACTGATCCGTGTAGGTGGCGTCGAGATCCATGAAGTTGCCCTTGTAGGCCATGTGCTCGGCGAGAAGCGCGATGCTGCCGATGCGATCGAAGGAATGGACCGCGGCTTTCTTCCACTCCGAACCCCAGCGCGCTTTCACCGATGGAGGCACCGTGCCGAACGTGCTCACAGGCCGGGCGCCAGTGGATGCTGCTTCGAAGAGTCCTCCGCGAATGAACGTCAGCTTGCCGTGATCGAACACATCGCCGTCTAAATCGTGCATGGCGGCGGCTGCGGCGCCGGTGCCCATGAAGCGGTTGAGCGGCTTGTCGAAAAATGGCTGCGCCGCCGCTACTTGAATCTGGTGCGTGAGATTGCGCCCGAGGGTACCTTCGCCGGTCGCGGGATTGTAGGCCTGGCCGACGCCGGAAAGCAGCAGCAGGCGAACGTTGTTGAGCGTCCACGTGCCCACGATCACCACATCGGCGGGCTGAAAAACTTCCTCGCCGGACTCGTCGCGATAAATCACGCCGCGGGCGACACTGTTTGCGCCATTTTTCTCGTGGACGATCTTGCGCACCCACGAATGCGTGCGCAGCGAAATATTTTTGTGGCGGCGAATTACGGGCAGCAGCGTGTTGGTGGGCTGGGCCTTGGCGCCGATCATGCATCCGAAGCGCTCGCAGAATCCGCAGTAGGCGCAGGCCGGGCGGACGACTCCGTCGGGATTCGTATAGGTGGTGCTGATCGTCGCGGCGGGCTGCACGTACGGGTGATATCCCAGCGATGCCGCGGTCTTTCTGAAATTCTCGGCGAATTCGGGCAGCGTGAGCGGAGGTGTGGGATATTCGCTGCTGCGCGGGCCTTCGAACGGATTGCCTCCCGGGATCAGCTTGCCGTGCAGGTTTCCTGCTTTGCCGGAAACGCCGAGCAGCGCGTCGACGCGGGCGTAGTAGGGTTCGAGAGCGCTGAACGTTAGGCCCCAGTCCTGGATGGAATGCCCTTCAGGCAGGCGATGCTCGCCGTACTTTTGTTTGGTGCGAGTGAGGATTTCAAAGACGTCGGGAAGCGGGCGGTGGCAGGTGCCGTTCCAGTGTTCGCCGGCGCCGCCGGTGCCGGAGCCGGGCAGAAAAGATCCGTACTCGCGAATGGGATACGCGCGCTTTTGCGCGGAGTGGCGGAACGTCACGGTCTGCTGCGAGGCGTCCTGCATCATCTTGAACAGCACCGCGTAGTCGAGCTCGTCCATCCCGGCGAGGTATTCGGCGCCGCCGCGCGGGGCGCCGCGCTCGAGCACGGCGATCGATACCGGAGTGCGCGAGCCGAGTTCCTTGGCCATTAGCAGGCCGGTCCATCCGCCGCCTACGATGGCTACGTCGACATGAGGGAGATTCTTCATCGTTTCTGTGTGCGTTAAACTCCGGATTTTCGAGAGATGAGTGTTATATCCCGGCCGCGGGTTGTCAACCGCGGAGACCCTGCAAGAAACCCTGCGAGGAGGGGCCTCGCGCTATTCATCGGCAATGATCGCGTCCGCCTCGATTTCCAGGAGCATGTCCGGCGACACCAGGCCGCCGACCTCGACCATTGTGCTGGCCGGGCGGATGTTGCCGAATACTTCGCCGTGAGCGCGGCCGATCTTCTCCCAGTCGGCGATATTCTTTACGAAGAGCCGGGTGCGAACCACGTCGGACATTTTCGCGCCGGCCTTGGCGAGCGCCGCTTCGATATTTTTGAGGATTTGCGTGGTCTGAGCCTGCGGATCGCCGATGCCGACGATTTGGCCCTGTTTGTCGGTGGCCGTCGTGCCGGCGACGTGCACGTACGGGCCGACGCGAACCGCGCGCGAATATCCGACGATAGGCTCCCAGGGTGTGCCGGACAAAATATTCTGGCGCTTCATTCGTGCTTCCTCCATTTTGCGATTATGGATCAAAACGCTCTCGCAGTTCCGCCGGAACCACCGGACAGGTCTCGCTGCGCCGGCCAAATACGGAATAGCGGGTGCGCGCGATGAAATCGTATGCCGCGTCGCGGATGGGCCGCGGAATGATCGACATGGCCACGGCGAGACCGCTCCAAACGCCGCCGAGGCGGCGGCAGATGTAGAGGATTGCGCTCGAACGCGCGAGCAGGCGGTCATCGCCGGTAAGCACCACTACGC
>CAZRKW010000247.1:0-6111 GCA_964600355.1 uncultured Acidobacteriaceae bacterium | reverse complement strand
ACCGGCAAGCTGATCTGGACTTTCCGCACAATTCCCAAGCCCGGAGAGTTTGGCAACGACACCTGGCTCGATGGCTCCTGGGCCACCAACGGCAACACCGGCGTTTGGACGCAGATCGCGGTGGACGAGGATCTCGGCATCGCCTATCTGCCGGTGGAAGCGCCGACATCCGACCACTACGGCGGGCATCGCCCCGGGAACGATTTGTTCGGCAACTCGCTTGTTGCGGTCGACCTGAAAACCGGCCAGCGCAAATGGCACTATCAACTCGTGCATCACGAGATGTGGGACATGGACATTTCCTCCGCTCCCGTGCTCCTCGACATCGTCGTGGACGGGCGCACGATCAAAGCCGTCGCGCAGCCCACCAAACAGGCGACTCTTTACGTGTTTGACAGGGTGACCGGCAAACCCCTCTGGCCCATCGAGGAGCAGCCCGTGGAAAAAGGCACCGCTCCGGGAGAGTGGTATTCCCCCACGCAGCCCATCCCCACCAAGCCGAAGGCGTATGCGCGCACCGGCGTCAGCGTGGACGATTTTATCGATTTCACTCCCGCTCTTCGCAACCAGGCGCTGCAAGCGACGGAGCATTACAAGATTGGCCCGAGGTTCACGCCGCCGGTCGTCGATACCGACAGCCAGCACGGCACCTTAACACTGGGAACGGGAGGCGGCGGCACAAACTGGCCGGGCGGCTCCTACGACCCGGAAACGCACACCTTTTACGTGGAGGCCTGCAACGCCTGCTTAATGGTGATTGGGCTGGTCAAGCCCAAGCCCGGAACTTCGGATCTGAATTATCTGTGGGGTTCACCGGACGGCGACGACGATCTGAGGATCCAGGGCATGCCGCTGTTCAAGCCGCCTTACGGAACGATCACGGCAATCAATATGGATACGGGCGAGTTCATTTGGCAGATCGCGCACGGAGAAACGCTCGACGCGGTCCGCGATAACCCTGCGCTCAAGGGACTCACAATTCCGCGCACCGGGCAGCCGCTTCACGCCGGTACACTCATTACGAAAACGCTGGTGATCTCCGGCGATCCGATCGCCACCACCGTTCCGTCGCACGGGCGCGGCGCGATCCTTCACGCCTACGACAAGCTGACTGGAAAGGAAGTGGGCGCTGTGTACCTGCCGGCGCCGCAGACCGGTTCGCCGATGACGTATATGCTCAACGGCCGGCAGTACATCGTCCTTGCCGTGAGCGGCGGCACCTTCTCCGGCGAGTACATCGCTTTCCGCCTGCCGGCCCCGTGAAGCAAGCCGGAAACAGCGTAGCTACGCCGCATCTCCCGTCGCGACGATCTGCACGGGATATCCGTCCGGATCGGAAACATAAAAACCCAGCGGCCCGTGCGTCTCCACCGCGGTGATTCCCTCGTGTTTCAACTGCTGCGCCACCGCAGCTCTATCGAAGTGTTCCGCCCCGAACGCCACGTGATCCACCACTCCAAATGGTTCCACATTCCGCAGCACGAGCATGCCGCTGCCAACCTTCAAACGGAACTCGCCCGGCGGATTAACAATCTTGTCGAAAACAGGCAGCCCAAATATTTCCCGGTAAAATTTCACCGAACGATCGAGATTCTTCACCTGGAGTGAAACATGGCCGAAGCTGTTGACCTGGAATGGAGTAGCAGCCACCGCGGTTTCTGCCGCTCCGGCCGCGGCCGCAGCAAGAACCGCCAGGCCCCGAATAAGTTCCCGCCGGCTAAGCGACCCGTTCTCGTATCCGCTGACCAACTGTGAAATCTCAGCTTCCATGTTTTCCTCCCGTCCGAAGTTTGGCTTCCGCCAAGGCCGGGAGTGTAGCAGCTGTTGTATAAAGCATCAACGTAAGGCTACGGGGTAAGGCTGCGGGAAGTAAGTCCATCTCCGACGGAAGCCTACTTGGACTCGCTGAGGACTTCCGCTTCCTCCGCCAGCGCTTCGCCGATCTTCTCCAGCAAAGCGTCGCGGGTAAAAGGTTTCATCAGGAAAAATTTTCGCATTCCGAGGAGCAGCCACGTGTAGCTTGCCGTGTAACCCGACATGTACACGATTCTGATCCCCGGCCGCTCGCGGCTCAAATCCTGCGCTAGGGCATGCCCGCCGATCTCCGGCATCACGATATCGGTGAGCAGCAAATCGATGGTTCCTTCATATTGGCGGCTAACGCGCAGAGCTTCGCCGCCGTCTTTCGCTTCCAGCACTGTGTAACCGCATTCCTGCAGCGTGCTCCGCGTCACCGCCCGCAGGGACGGCTCGTCCTCAGCCAACAGGATCGTGTACTCCTTCTTGGGAGGCGCGGCCGATTCATCGTGCGCTTTCTCGACGGCAACCGCTTCGTCGGTGAGGGGCAGATAGATCTTGAACGTGGTTCCTTCGCCCGGATTGCTGAAGACGTCGATGTACCCGGCGCTTTGCTTCACGACTCCGTACACCGTGGACAGGCCGAGCCCCGTGCCCTTGCCTTTTTCCTTGGTGGTGAAGAAAGGCTGAAAGGCCCTGGCCTTGGTTTCAGCGTCCATACCGGTTCCCGTGTCGGTCACCGTGAGCAGCACGTACGATCCCTGCTGAACCGGGTAGGGATGCTGGCGCACAAAAGCCTCGTCCATCAGGACGTTCGCCGTCCGCAGGATCAGCTTGCCTCCCTTCGGCATGGCATCTCGGGCGTTCACCGCCAGATTCATGAGGATCTGCTCCAGCTGGCTCCGGTCGGCTTTCACACGCGCGGAATCCGCGAGCAGGCCGGTCATCACTTTAATGTCGTCCCCTAGAACGCGCCCGAGCAGCTTCTCCATGTCGCTGACGATGAGGTTCAGATCGAGAACTGTCGGGTGCAGCACCTGCTGCCGGCTGAACGCGAGGAGCTGCTGTGTAAGAGACCCCGCCCGCTTTCCCGCACTGACGATTTCGTCGACGCTTTCGCGCAGGGCGTGCGTTTTGTCCAGCCGCCGCTGCATCGATTCGGCGTAGCCGATCATGACGCCCAGAAGATTATTGAAATCGTGCGCGATTCCCCCCGTAAGCCGGCCCACCGCTTCCATCTTCTGCGCCTGCCGGAACTTCTCTTCCAGCTGTTTTCGCTCGCTGATATCGCGGTTGACGATGACCAGCTTTTCGATCTCACCCCTTTCGTTGCGCACCGGGCTCGCGGTCGACTCCAGAAAGCGCCAGGTGCCGTCTTTATGGCACATGCGGTATTCAATACTTCGCGGCGCACCGCCATTTTGCACATGCTTCGCCGCTTCCCGCACCGTTTCGAGATCGTCCGGGTGAATTTGCTGGAACGATGACGTGGTTTTCAGCTCTTCCGCGCTGTAGCCCAGAACCCTCTCATACGCGGGGCTGTTATAGAGCCGCCGGCCCTTCGCGTCGACCACGGCGATCATATCGACCGCATTCTCGCCGATCAGCCGGAAAAGTTCTTTGCCCTGGCCCAGTTCCCGGCGAATCCGGCGGATTTGCAGCTGCTGGTATATCGTGTGGATGTCGAACAACAGTACGAAAGCCACCAGCCCGCGGATGGCCAGGATCGGATGCAGCGAAACAAAAGCCACGGTGCGCCTGGTCCACAGTGGGAAGATCAATAGAGGGATTCCGAACGCCAGCAGCAAGTTGAGAAAAATGGTGAAAGCCCACAGGAGCGGCTGTTGGAGCCCGGCTGTTCCCCGGGGCGCGGAGGCAGGACTCGGCGGTGGCGTTTTTTTAAGCTTCATTTACGGAGTGATGCTTCCCGGTGAACCAACCGGGAGCAGGAGACGCACCGCCCTCTGTAATGCTACATCGGCATATTCGTGAATTTCTTTAGGCCCGCCCTCGGTTCACGCCCCCTTTACGCGATGGATCACGCCACCGACGGGAGGGGATTTCTCCCTAACTTAGCGCTGGACGGCGCTAAAGATATTCGCAACAATGCAGCGGGCTCGGGGCGGGATTCAAGAACACCGCCCGTGATGGGGAAATATCGACACCCTGAGGCGGGTTTCGATAATCTCGGGAACCGGGTAAAAAGGAGATCGTCGCCATGGGAAGCAAGCTGAAAATTGCTGAGCGGAGCGCAAAACTTCGATGGGGCTTCGTATTGCTGCTTCTCTCGCTTACATGCGCGGTCACGGCGTCCGCGCAATACCCGGCAACGTACCCGTCGCAATCCCAGGTCAGCAAAGACGGAACGGCGGTCCTGCTGGAAGACTACGTGAACCTGCCGCTCTCGAACCCCACCCAGGGCAATATTCCCCGGGCACCGATCGACTACAAGGCCCAGCTGGGCCGCGCCACTTCACTGCGCTCGGAGCCTGCCAATGCTCCGCTGGCGGCATCGCGCTTCTTCGTGATCGACCAGAGCCACACCATCTACATCCTCGACAAAGCCACCAAGGCGTTCATGCCCTATATCGATTTCGACCGAATTTTCCCGAAGTTTGTCTCGAGGACGGGGAACACGCCGGGAGTCGTGTCGATCCAGTTCGACCCCGGCTATGCCAAAAACGGCAAATTCTATACCGTGCACATCGAAAAGCCTGATTTGGAAGGCTCGGCCGCGCCGACGAACGCCCAGATGCCTTCGCTGAATCTGGATGGCTATACCGTCACGCCCGCCGTGAATCCCCCGGCGGGTCCGGCGCACCTGGAAGGGGTTCTGATCGAGTGGACCGATACCAACATCAGCAATTCCACCTTCGAGGGAAGCGCTCGCGAGATTCTTCGCGTCGGATACGACCGCAATCACCCGATGTCCGACCTGCTCTTCAACCCGCTCGCGCGCCCGCACCATGACGATTACGGAAACCTCTACATCGCCGTCGGCGACGGCGCGCAGGGAGAAACGCCCGGCCCCGGACACACGCTTCCGCAGCAGCTGAATGCCCTGGTGGGCAAAATCCTGCGCATTACGCCCGATATCAATCTGCATCCCAAGGACACGCTCAGCCCCAACGGCCGCTATCGCATCCCCTCGACCGGCCATGACCCGAATCCATTCGTCTCCGTTCCGGGAGCCCGCGCCGAAATCTACGCGTACGGCTTGCGCAACCCGCATCGGATGAACTGGGATGCTCCCTCCAAAACGCTGCTTGTGAACGACATCGGCCTGCACGAGTGGGAAGAGATCAATATCGTGGTCAAAGGCGGGAATTACGGCTATGGCGAGCGGGAGGGCAACGAGCAGGTGTTCGTCGACAGCGGAGGAAAAACGGGCAGCCTGATGACTCCGCCTATTCCCTTTCCGGAAAAGGACCGCCTGACGGTCGAGGGCCTTGCCGAGCCCGTAACTCCTCTCTATCCCGCGGCCGTCTACAGCCACCAGGAAGGCGACTCCATCGGCAGCGGCTTCGTGTATCGGGGCAAATTAATGCCGCAGATGCGCGGCAAGTATGTGTTCAACGACATGACCACCGGCCGGATCTTTTACGTCGATCTAGCCGAGATGCTCGCGACGCACGGCGAGCGCAACCGCCAGGCGCAAATCCACGAATTGCAGATCATCTATAAGGGCCCGAACGATCGGAGCGCGGTGAAGCACCGGATGTTTGACATCGTGGCGGAGAATTTCGCGCACAAGGGCGGAATCGCCGACCCGAATCGCGTATTACCAGGCGGAAGCAACGCCACCACCGGCTGGAAAGACCCCGAGCATCGCCAGCCCAAAACCGACCCCGAAGGGGTCGTCTATGGCGGAGGGCACACCGACGTGCGCATGGCGATGGGCGGAGACGGCGAACTCTACGTCCTAAGCAAATCCGACGGCGCTATCCGCAAAATGACGGCCGTCGTGACTCCGCCTCCGGCATCGAAATAGATCGAGAGAAGTTACGATTATTGGGGGCGACACTCGGGCGCAACCGTTTTCTTCCATTCGTTGTGGTACTCGATGTCGTCAGTGAAGTGGTAATCAAAGAACTCCACAGCTGCATTCCAAAAGAGTTGAGCTCCCACCCAATAGACGTTGTCCCCCGTTTTGGAGTCTCTCATTCTCCATACAGCGATCGAGTATCTGCGATAACCAGCCTTGTTCCTGGGATGCAATGAGTCAAAGGAGGCAACGTGGTTTAGCTCTTTGGAAACGGAATCTGGCCGTGACGTTTCGTAAAGAGCAAACTCGTCCCTCAAAGGGAATTTCGG
>CAZRKW010000246.1:0-6130 GCA_964600355.1 uncultured Acidobacteriaceae bacterium | reverse complement strand
GTGATCACCTTCCGCCGGAATCCTGATCACGATCAGCCCGGAATCGCGATCACGACCGCCCGGAATCAGTGATCACCATCGTCCGGAATCCCCACATTTGAGGGAGTTGTTGTATCCCGCCGCAAACAGCTTTTCTATTCGGAATAATACTGAGTCTTATTCGGCCCTAGGATCAGCAGAAATGCTGTTCCACCGTTCGGGCACTACTTGAGGCGCCGGGCGGCTGGCTCCCGGCCCATGAGCAGAATGAAGGTTAAGAACAGCTGTTCCTTATTCATGCGATTTTTGCGATTTCCGTTTGCACGTAGCCGAATACATCGAGACTGCGCAACACGCCCGCAATGGCGAGGTTGTCCTTGGCTTCGCACACCAAGATCATCGGGTAAGAAGTGCTCGCTGGCTGAAAATGCGTCAACGTGCACTTGTTCGCTGCGACGACGTGACGGGCGAGGTCTCGTGGATTTGTAATCCTGAGCAGAGTACGACCACCAGGTCGGGCGGGACGCACTCGGATGACGTATGTCGACATGCGGGTGACCTCGGTCCGATAGATTATTCCCTCCAATTTTGAAATCAATCCGTATGACTACGAGTACTGGAACCACCGAGGGTGGCTTCTACGTAAGGGCAGTAGGAGGTGGAGATTTTTGAACGATGCCAGATGAGTAGCCCTTTGATTGTTGGGCAGGCTGCGGCCTAATGCTGACGAAGCGGTGGCATCGGCACCGCCACTTTGTATACCTTAGCTCCAACCCCGACCCCTTTTTCGCATGTGTTCGGCGGCGCTGTGCATGCCGACCTCGATCCTGGACATCCTGCCGCCCAGAACATATAACCGAGCATTCCTTTGCTCTTTCCAGCACCGTGAGGTTTCACTGTTTTTACAAACTCACCCGTCGCTTTCTCCAATGATTTGGTGAAATCGGTGCATTCGGCTGACACACTTCCGCGAGTTGCAATGAACAGACTGCCAGTGAGCTTGGACGGGGCTAGGGGAGGAATCCCAGCCTTGCCTTCAATGTGTTCACGCCAGCCGTCTTGCAGCATGGAGGCGCTTGTCTGCTCGGAAGAAACCATTGCATTGGCGTAGTCGAGGACCGGGCGCCCGGTCGTGAGCCAATTTGCGGTGGCGTATCCCGTAAGGGCACCGAGGTAGTCATCGTCCATCGCAAGGTCAATCGTCAGACGGGATGCTGGGTTCATGGCTGCTGCGTCGTACGGTAGAAGTAAGCGGTAGGCGGCAATGAATTCGTCCAAGCCGCTGACGTTAGGGCCGTGGTCATTCTCGTAATCAATCTCGATGCCCACCCCGAGGCGCTGTGCGGCCTGAGCGGCATTGATCCCCAATTGCTTGGGATTCGTTGCAAGCGCTTGGTCCCAATCCCTGGCATAGGTGTATCCGCCAATCGAGATCATCACGCGGATTTTGTGGCGCGTGAAATAGCTCACGATCTCTGGCGTTATCCCGATGGGGATGCCGTTGACGTTATGGGCGTCGTTGGTGAGATTGAGCAGCCTGAGCGGATCGACAAAGCTGAGAACGACCAAATTCACGGACGGCTTGCCACCGCCACTGTCGATGAGCCAATGATTCTTGGTGTCGAAATCGGTCATCTCGGACACGTTGTCCCACCCGCACAGGTCGCTGCCGCAATGCCAAACGCCGTAGACCTGGATCGGCTTGGCTGAAACGGGGATCGATCCCGCCAGAGTCAAAGCGACCGCGATAAAGGCCAGAACCCTTAGGATTCGTTCCATTAGCCTCGACGACCATTTCGCCACAAGTCGCGCCCGTCGGGCAATGGGGCGGTTAGCAGGAAGAGGCGGTAGGAGCGATTCGCACGGCGCGGCATGACCTCAGGGCGCATCTTGCTGGTTTTTAACCTTCCACAGCCTTCAGGACTACCTCCACGTGCAACCTAGCGACCGGACGGAGCCAGCCGTAGCGCACGAATTCCGAAGCGCGATGAAATCAAGACTGGAACTGCGGGGTTGCAAAAAGACGATTCGGATTAACTGACCAAACCAAAGTGCCTGCCCCTGACTAGAGCACTGCAAAACCTTCGAGTCCACCTTCCTATATTGCTGATTTGAAATCGCGGTTACGCCAGAGACAGCCCTTATGAGAACACCGCCCGCACTTGGAATCGGCAAGCGTCGATCCCCAACGTTTCGTAAAGTTCCATCGTAGAACACCGATAACATTCTCATGGGTCATTTCTTATGGCACCGTGTTGCACTTCTAATCCTCACGAGGACCAATGCTTAGTCCTGGACCAGAAGCAGGCATAACGAGCGTACTGGAAGCTCTTCGTGAAGCCACTCGTTCCCGACACGTGAAGCTGGCTTCCTGCCGCGCGATGGCGCGTCTCTTCGCCCCCGATTACTCGGTTTCTGAATATCGCGATCATCTGGGCCGGCTCCTTGGATTATTCGAGCCGCTTGAGCACGCGGTAGCCAGCGTCGCGGGTCCATCGCATCTCGTGCGGTCGATTCAGAGAGTGCGCGACCTCCGCGAGGACCTCGCCAGGATGGGTGCGGCTGCAACGGAAATCGGCGCATTCGAAAGGTGCCCGTGCCTACCGCCAATCGCCGCCGAAGGTGTGCACGGGTATGCCTATGTGGCTCTCGGATCCTTGTTAGGCGCAAAAATCATCGTGAAGCAATTGCGAACCGTACTTGGGCAGGGCGCCAGTTTTGGGTTCTATGGAGACGAGAAAGGCCACTATGAGGGGCTTTGGAGGATCTTTTTGCAGAACCTGGAAGAAAATGGACGAAACGACATACCGGCGATCTGCCTGACAGCGGTCGGAATATTCGATGCTTACGAGGCGTGGTTTTCCCAGTGACTACTAATCTGGAAAATCGCGAAACGGGCCTTCTACTGCTGGACCACGAACGATGTGCTCTGGAACCGGTCCAACTCATTGGGCGCATCCAGTCTTACGGTCTACTTTTCGTGCTTTCCGAGCCCGATTTGTACGTGCAGCAAGTCAGCACCAACATCTCTTCCTTGCTCGGCATTTCTCCCGAGGCGATTCTGGGGCACACATTCCAAAACGTCCTGGGAGAGCAGCAGTTCGAATTTTTTCGATCTCAGGCACTGACGGGCGAGCCCCTTGCCGCAACTCCGATCCGCGTCCTGAGCGGCGGAAGCGCCATCGAGATGTATTGCGTCGCTCACCGCCACGACGGTGTACTGATTGCCGAACTCGAGCTGCGTGAGGGATCGCACTCTCTCGAACCGCTCAACGTTGACGCTCACATCCGTATCCCACTCGGGCGTATGGCGGCGGCGTCCAACATTCTGGAACTCTCGCGACAGGCCGCTGCCGAGGTTCGCAAGCTCAGCGGCTTTGACCGTGTCATGATCTATCGTTTCGACGAGGAGTGGAACGGCGAAGTTATCGCCGAGGCGGCCGGCCCTTCGCCGATATCGTATTTTGGCTTGCACTTTCCGGCCAGTGACATTCCACCCCAGGCACGCCAGCTATTCCTCACAAATCCTTTGCGGGCCATCGCCGATGTCGGTTCCGCGCCTGAACCAATCGTTCCTGAGATAGGGCCATTGACGGGAAGATCTCTGGATCTGACGCGGTCCCTACTGCGCAGTGCCTCACCGATTCACCTGGAATATCTCCGCAACATGGGCGTCCGATCATCCTTGACCGTTTCCATTGTCGTCGGGGGGCGCCTCTGGGGAATGATTGCATGTCACCACCCGACGCCGCGGCGGGTAGATCCTGCGACACGAGCCGTTTGCGAAGTGATTGGACAGACCTTTGCCTCACAGCTGACCTTGCGCATAGATAATGCCGCTTTGCAGGCCCGGCTGGCATCCCGCAAGCTTTTAGAGGACTTTATCGCTGCGATCGAAACATCCAGACTGAACCTGGATGTTCAGCACCTTCAGAGCGCCCAACTGCTCACTCTTTTCGATGCGGACGGCGTTGCCATACACCTCAACGGCGCGGCCTCCTCTCATGGCGTCACGGCGGAGGAGGGTTTGCTCGTGCCAGCCACTTCCCAATTGCGGAACCTGACACTGCGCGGAATCGCGAGTTCCCGTAAGCTCAGCGACCTGGATCCCGCAGCCGCTTGTTTTGCCAGTCTGGCCAGCGGAGCCCTCTATGTGAGTTTGGATGAGAACGGTAGTGACTATTTGCTTTTTACTCGTCGCGAGCTTGTCGAGACCGTAATCTGGGCTGGCAATCCAAATACGGCAGTAACCGCTGACGAGGGAAACAAGCTGCACCCTCGCACCTCATTCGAGGCGTGGCATGAAACGGTCCGCCGACGCAGTCGGCCCTGGACCGAGATCGAACTGGAAAACGCATCCTTTCTGCGTGAGCAACTGCTTCGACTACGGGTCGCACAGCAGCTCGGCGTCCTCAACGAAAAGCTCCTGGGAGAAATCACTGAACGCAAGAAAGCAGAAGCGGATTTGGAGCACGCAAAAGAGAAGGCGGAAGCCGCCAGCCGGGCCAAGAGCGAGTTTCTCGCCAACATGAGCCATGAAATTCGTACCCCCATGAATGGGATCATCGGCATGACAGACCTGACCTTGGAAACTACTCTCACTCAGGAGCAACGCGAATTTCTGGGAATGGCGAAAAGCTCGGCAGACTCTTTGTTGATATTGATCAACGATATTCTGGACTTCTCCAAGATCGAAGCCGGGAAGCTCGATATCGAAACGATTGACTTTCTTCTCCGCGATACGCTGGACGACGCTCTGAAGACCCTTGGCTTGCGAGCTCAAGAAAAGGGGCTTGAGCTTGCCTGTCAGGTCCTTCCCACAGTGCCGGACGGTCTACAGGGCGATCCCGCTCGTATTCGTCAGATTTTGATAAATCTCATAGGTAACGCTTTGAAGTTCACCGCAGAAGGCGAGGTTGTTGTTCACGTTGATATCGAGCAAGAGCTGGAAGACGAAGTGGAATTGCATTTTGCCGTAAAGGATACGGGAATCGGCATTCCACCGGAAAAACAACGGACGATCTTTGAAGCCTTCACTCAGGCAGACAACTCGATGACGCGAAGGTATGGCGGCACGGGTTTGGGTCTCTCGATTTCGTCCCGCCTCGTGAACATGATGGGTGGAAGGATCTGGGTGGAGAGCGAGATGAATCGAGGCAGTACTTTTCATTTCACGTTGCGATTTCAAATGCAGAAGTTTTCTTCCAGACGATATCAGCCTATCGGTGCGGAAATGCTTCGCGACCTGCCTGTATTGATTGTGGACGATAACGCCACGAACCTCCGAGTTTTCCAGGAGATGGTCATCCGCTGGCAGATGAGGCCGGCCTTAGCCAAGGGTGGACCCGAAGCGCTTGGACTTCTTGAGAGCGCCAAGGCGCAAGGAACTCCCTTTGCTCTGATTTTGCTCGACGCACAGATGCCGGATATGGACGGGTTCAGCGTTGCGAAAGAGATCAAACAGAATCCAGAGTTCGCCGGATCAGTCGTCATCATGCTGACTTCAGCGGGTGTTCGGGGAGACGCGGTTCGCTGCCGCGAACTGGGTATCGATGCCTACCTGACGAAACCAATCAAGCGGTCGGACCTCCTCCAAGCCATAAGGGAGGTGTTCGGATCAAAAGCCGCGTCTGACAAGAATGCCGCACTCGTTACAGTCCACTCCCTGCGCCAGAACAGAGCCCGACTGCGAATTCTCGTGGTCGATGATAATCGCGTGAACCAGGTCTTAGCGATCCGTTTATTGGAAAAAAGAGGTCACGAGCTGACAGTCGCTGGAAACGGTAGGGCGGCCCTTGATGCATTGGAAAAGCACATTCCCGATTGCATCCTGATGGATGTTGAGATGCCCGAAATGGACGGTTTGCAGGCGACAGCCGTGATTCGCGAGCGCGAACGAACAAGTGGAACACACGTCCCGATTATTGCGATGACCGCTCACGCAATGGCAGGGGATAAACAACGGTTTCTTGATGCTGGGATGGATGCCTACGTTTCGAAGCCGCTACGAGTCGAAGATCTGGTTTCGGTGATCGAGGAAGTGCTTCCGGTGGACCGCAAGACATCCGGCGGACTTCTATTGCAGCGGATTTAGCTCGGGCAAATTCGTTGTCTAGAGGGCACGAGAAGCGTACGATGCGCGAGACAGAGG
>CAZRKW010000245.1:0-6206 GCA_964600355.1 uncultured Acidobacteriaceae bacterium | reverse complement strand
AGCAGTTCACACCCGAACAGATGGAAGCGCATCGCCGCAAGGAAGTTCTTCTTCTGTCTCGCGCGCACGTCGAGAAAGACTTGAGCGCAAGCCAGAACCCCCGTTATCGCGAACAACTGAGCAAAGCGCTCTCCCACATTGACGCGGAGCTTTCGAAGCTGAAAGACGTCGACTGACGCAATCGTTTAGTTGGCCCCATCGATAGGGACGACGTCCACACCCACATCGAGCCGCTGGCGCTGCCCGCCGATCAGGATTCCGCGAATCGGGCCAACGTCGTCGTAGTCGCGCCCCCAGGCGACGGTGATGTGCGAGTCGAGCGGCATCATGCCGTTCGTCGGGTCGAAATCCACCCAGCCAAAATCCGGGGTATAGACGCCAATCCAGGCGTGGGAAGCGTCGGACCCCGCCAGGCGAGGTCTGCCCGGGGGTGGCTTGGTCACAAGATATCCGCTCACATACCGCGCAGCCATGCCCAGCGATCGCAGGCACCCGATCGCCAGGTGCGCGAAATCCTGGCAGACGCCCCGCCGGATCCGCAGCACTTCCAGGCTGGGCGTGCCCACCTTCGTCGATCCCGGCAGATATTTGAAGTCGGCGTGAATCCGCAGCGTAAGGTCGAACGCGCACTCCAGAAGCGACCGGTCGGGCGGAAAGGAACTCATCGCATAAGCCGCCAGCTCCGGCAGCCGCCTCCCGTAGAGAGAGTCGAAGGTGAACTGCCGCACGGGAATGGTTTGCGGGTCGGAGGAACCAGCAATCGTCGCCGCCACGTGTTCCCAGGACGCCCCTTGCGATAGCTCCGGCCGCAACTCGAGGCGCACTTCCACTTCGCTGCGCGACTCGACCGTGAGCAGTGTGTGCGGCTCCTGCAGGCTGAGCCAGGAAACGTGGTTGCCGAAATAATCCCGCCGCTCGCCGCGGATCGCGGGCACGGGAGACACGACAAGTTCGTGCCACCGGCACGTCTGCGCGCTGGTGCTGCGGGGCCGCGCCCGCACGATATTGTGCGAAAGGTTTACCGCGTCCGCATATTCGTACAGCGTCTTGTGCGTGACGCGGTAAATCATGTGGACTCCTGCGAGACTTCGCCCAGCTCACGCGAGAATTCCGCATGCGAGAAATAAAGGCGCGCGATGGCGTCGGCGAGTAACGCAACCTGGTCGTTCACTTCCGCCAGCAGCGACTTGAGGGCTTTCCGAGGCTGTTCGAAGGGCATGTTGCACACTTCCATCAAATCCGCCAGCTGGATGGTGGTGCGCAGCTTGAGGAGTGTGCGCCGGTCGCGGTTGCGATCCGGCTGGCTGTTTTCGCGCGGCAGGGCTTCCAGGTGCTGGTCCAGTTGCGCCAGCTGGAAAGCCACCCCTCGCGGATTGCTCTCATCGGCCAGCAGAAGGTCCGCCACGGCATGGGCTTCGAGGTTAGTGAGATACCTCCTCCGGTAGGTGAGCGAGCAATCCATCACTTCCAACACCGCTTCGAGAAGAACGGAATCGTTACCCGGCGGCGTGAGCGTGCCGCTCACGAAGCGCGCCGTAAAATCCACGCGCTCCACGCGCCGCCCGATATCGAGGAATCGCCAGGCCATTCCCCGCGTCATCGAATCGCCGGCGAGGCCCACGAAAGCGGCGAACCGTTCGATCAGATTATCGAGCAACTCAGGGATGCGCGCCGCCGGGCGATTGGGATCGACGGGCACGTCAGTCACAGCAGTGTAAATCTCCTGCAGGATGCGCCAACCGTCGGAAGAAATGCGGTCGCGCAGAACCCTTGCGAAACTGTGCACCGAGGCGATCATCCCGCGCAGGCCGCTGCCATCCACATCGCCCAGCAGGCCTTCGATGAATTCAAGATTCAATTCTGAATTCGGCCGCAGAAGAAATCCCTTGGGCCAGGCGCGGAGCAAAGTCTCGATGGCGTGCCGGTTATCGACGCCGCTCTGATCGGTGATGCGCGCAACGGTTCCGCGGCACAGGCGGACCTGCGATTCGGCGCGCTCGATATAACGCCCCAGCCAGAAAAGGTCTTCGGCGATGCGGCTGGTGAGGTCGCCTCCGCCCCGGCTGATCGCCACCGGCTCGCCCGGCGGCGGCAGCAGCGTCACCTGGCTCACCGGGCCGTCCGCCACAATCCAGGTGTCTTTGCTTCCTCCCCCGCGCTGCAAAGACACAACGAGGGACTCGGTGGATGGCGTGATGCGGGTAAGCG
Source organism: uncultured Acidobacteriaceae bacterium (assembly GCA_964600355.1). Classification (GTDB taxonomy): domain Bacteria; phylum Acidobacteriota; class Terriglobia; order Acidiferrales; family UBA7541; genus Palsa-295. Next base: position 3,998 of record CAZRKW010000245.1, on the reverse strand, counting down.
CTCCGCGCATGACCGAGTAGGAATCTCCCTGAGCCACGAGATAGGAACGAATCACAAAGTGGCGCGGCTCGAGGTCGTCGGCGACGAGCGAGGGAGTGGTGCAGGAAATCGCGCGCTCCTGCGCCACATACCTTTCCGGGGAATCGCTGATCCGCAGCGCCAGCTCCGCCAACTGTTCGCGCGTAAGATCCTGCGCGAAAACAGGGTCTTCCCCCTGCGTCGGGTACGCCGATTTGATCACCAGATCGGAAAGATTATCGAGAACATATCGCAGCGAGTCCGGGTGCCCGCACCACCAGCTCTGCACGGACGGCAGCTTCAATTCTTCGCCCAGCAGGTGGCGGCACAGCGCCGGCAGGAAGGGCAAGAAGCCGGCCGCCTGCAGAATGCCGGAGCCGAGCGCGTTGGCCACCGCTACTTTGCCCATCCGAACGCACTGCAGCAACCCCGGGACGCCGAGACGCGAGCCCGGGTGCATCTCCAGCGGATCGCAATAGTCGTCGTCGACGCGGCGCAGGATCACGTCCACGCGCCGGAGTCCTTCGAGCGTCTTTACGTATACGTTCGCGTCCCGCACGGTGAGGTCGTTGCCCTGCACCAGCGGATATCCCAGGTAGCGCGCCAGGTAAGAATGCTCGAAGTAGGTTTCGTTGTAAGGGCCGGGAGTGAGCAGGACGATGTGGGGGCTTTCGTACGTCCAGGGCGCAAGCGATGCCAGCGTGCTTCGCAGGGAGGAAAAAAACGAGGCCAGCCGCTCGACGTTACATTGTCGAAATTCCGAAGAAAGCGTGCGCGACAGAACGAGGCGATTCTCAAGGGAATAGCCCGCTCCCGAGGGAGCTTGCGTCCGATCGCTGAGCACCTGGAACTCGCCGTCCGCCCGGCGCACGATATCCGCCGCATAGAGATGAAGCCAGCGCCCCTGCGGCCCGATCGATCCGTGGCACGGCCGCAAAAAGCCCATGTTGGCCCAAAGGAGTTCGGGAGGAAGAAGGCCGGTGAGAACTGTTTCGCCGGGACCGTAGAGATCGGCGAGCAACCGGTCCAGCAATTGCGCCCGCTGGACCAATCCCTCGCTCAGCCGCTCCCATTGCAGCGAGGGAATCAGCAAGGGTATGAGGTCGAGGCTCCACGGGCGATCCAGACCGTTCGGATCGCCATACACATTGTGGCTTACGCCGTTATCGTGGATGAACCGGCGGGCCTGCTCCCAGCGCTTCCCGAGTTCGCGCGGACCGAGTTCGTCCAGCATGGAGACAAACGGCTGCCAATAGGGGCGCAGCGAGCCGTTTGATTCGGTCATCTCGTCGACGGAGGTGGGTTTTCCCGCGTACCTCTCGGCAAAACCCTGCGAGAGAATTCGGCGGGGGCTCAGCGCGTCCGACGGGGTGAGAGGGTGCATCGCGGCAGTCGTTTAAGTAGCTCGCAGATCGAGCGTAAACGGAAACTCCTTGCTGATTTTCTCTTCGCCCACTTTTACCGGTCCCGGGGTGTGGCCGAATTTGAAAAAGCGCGAGATGCGGCGGCTCTCCGCCTCGTTGGCATTCACTGGAAAATGATCGTAACTCCGGCCGCCAGGATGCGCCACATGATACGTGCATCCACCGATGGAGCGCCCCGACCAGGTGTCCACGATATCGAAGACCAGCGGCGCATGCACGGGGATCGTCGGATGCAGGCAGCCCGCCGGCTGCCAGGCCCGGTAGCGCACGCCCGCCACGAACTCTCCGTTTGTGCCGGTCGGGTGAAGAGGGATGCGCTGCCGGTTGCAGGTGACCACGTGGCGCGAATCCACCATTCCGTTCACCAGCACCTGCATTCTCTCGACCGATGAATCCACGTAGCGAACCGTGCCGCCGGGGCCGGGATCTTCGCCGAGAACGTTCCACGGCTCGATGGCCTGGCGCAATTCCAGCTGGATTCCGCGATGCTCGATCGTTCCGTAGAACGGAAACCGGAATTCAAAGTGCGGCGCGAACCATTCGGTCTGGAGAGGGTAGCCTGCTTCGTTGAGCTCGCCGATTACATCGCCCAGGTCCTGCTGCACAAAATGCGGCAGCATGAAACGGTCGTGAACCTCGGTGCGCCAGCGCACCAGATTCTGCCGGTACGGGTGGTTCCAGAAGCGCGCGATCAACGAGCGCAGCAGCAGATGCTGCGTGAGACTCATGCGCGAGTGCGGCGGCATTTCGAACGCCCGCATTTCGAGCAGCCCCAGGCGTCCGGCGCCACCTTCCGGCGTGTACAACTTGTCGATGCAGAACTCCGCCCGGTGCGTGTTGCCGGTCGCATCGATCAAAATATCCCGGAAGATGCGGTCGACCAGCCACGGCGGGCAATCGCGGCCCTCGGGAACCTGCCGGAACGCGATTTCCAATTCGTAGACCTGGTCGTTGCGCGCTTCATCGATCCGCGGCGCCTGGCTCGTAGGCCCCACGAACATGCCGCTGAACAGATAAGAGAGCGCCGGGTGGTTGTGCCAGTAGCCGAGCAGGCTGCGCAGCAACCCCGGATTGCGAAGCACAGGGGAATCAGCCGGCTTTGGCCCCCCGACGATGATGTGATTCCCGCCGCCGGTTCCGGTGTGGCGTCCATCCAGCATGAACTTTTCGGTCGCGAGCCTGGTGAGGCGGGCCTCTTCGTAAAGCGCGTTGGTATTTTTCACCAACTCGTCCCACGAAGCAGCCGGATGCATGTTCACTTCGATGACGCCTGGGTCGGGCGTCACGCGAATCGTATTCACGCGCGGATCGCTGGGAGGAGTGTACCCTTCCAGAAGCACGGGCGTGCCCAGCTCCGCCGCCGTATCCTCCACGGCCGCCACTAGTTCCAGATAATCCTCGAGATAGCGCTGCGGCGGCATGAAGACGCGCAGCACCCCGCCGCGCACCTCGGTACACAGCGCGGTGCGGATGATCCAAGGCGCGGATTGACCTGCAGCAGGCGGCAAATCGGAGGGATGCGTGCGCAGCTCGCGGCGCAGCTGGCCGGTCCCTTTTTCGAGAACTTGTTCGGCGAACCCCAGCGGGCTCCGCGGTTCCGGGCCGCCCGTAAGCCGCATCTGGCGGGAAAGCGCGGCGCGGTCGCGCAGCGGGACGCGATCCTCCATGGGGTCTTGTTCGTATAAATACGGACGCTCGGATTCCTTCACCCACGGAATCGAATCGAGCGGCAGGCGATAGCCCATCGGCGAGTCGCCGGGAATCAAATACATGCGTTCGGGACGGAAGAACCAGGCCCCGCTGGCCCATGAACTGGTGTCGTCAGTGTAGTAGTCCCGCCGCAGCGGCAAGGCATACCCGACCACCTTGTCCAGGCCCTGCTCGAATACCTTCGCCAGCCGCGCCCGGTCTTCCGGGTTTGCCAACTGGCTGTCGAGCGGGTCCACATTGACGGGAAGGCGTCGCTCCTTCCACATGTAGTACCAGATATCTTCGTAACCGGGCAGAGCGTGATCCGGGTTTACGCCGAGCCTTTCCGACAGCGAAAACATGAATGCGCGCGCCTGGTCGCTCGTGAGACTGCCGGGCACACGTTCATCGGCAACCAGCGCCGGATCGCGCCAAACCGGCTCGCCGTCCTTCCGCCAGTAAAGCCCCAGCGCCCAGCGCGGTAGCGATTCCCCCGGATACCACTTACCCTGCCCGTGATGCAGTACGCCGCCGGTCGCAAAGCGGTCGCGGAGACGACGGATCAGCATATCGCCGCGTTCGTACTTCTTCGGTCCGAGCGCCGCTACAGTCCACTCGGCCCCGTCCATGTCGTCAATGGAGACAAAGGTCGGCTCCCCGCCCATCGTCAGCCGTACGTCGCCCGCCTTCAGATCGGCATCCACCTGATGGCCCAGGGCTTCGATCGCTGCCCATTGCGCGTCGTCGTACGGTTTGGTTACACGCGGGTCCTCGTGGATGCGCGTAACCGACATCGAAAACTCGAATTCAGCGCCAACGTCGGCAGTCTCCGACTCTGCTTCGGACTTCACCACCGCCTCGTTGTCC
>CAZRKW010000244.1:0-6233 GCA_964600355.1 uncultured Acidobacteriaceae bacterium | reverse complement strand
AAAGGGAGTGTGATTCTGGCATCAAGGATCAATTCTCAGTCTAAATTCTCTTGGAAGAAAGCACCCGTTTTTGCCAGAGTAGAATTCTCACGATCTCAGCCTTTCAACTGCTGGAATTACGCCCTCACACCGATAAGGTTTTTTGCTCCCGCCCCAACCGGAGGAATGAGCTGCCCCCTCATCACACCTTTTCACCGGCAGCGTTTTGGTCCCGGCTCTAGCGGGAGTAGCAGTATCAGGGGAAGATTTCTTAATTCGGGCGGCGGAAGGGAATTGGCTCGGCACTCTTCTGCTTCGGACCGTACTGCTTCAGCCGGGCGCGCGCCTGATCCGCCCAAGGCCCGCTCGGCGCATAGCGCAGGTAGAGCGCCCATTGCTCGTGCGCGAGGCGCCGCTCGTTCTTTCTTTCGTACGCAAGCGCGAGGTTGAAGTGTACGTCCGCGTGCGCCGGCATGGCCTTGGCCGCGCGGCGAAGGTGGCGGATGGCATCCTCAAACTCACCCTGTTCTTCGAGGACGCAGCCCAGGTTATACCGCGAAATGCCGTTGAGCGGATCGAGTTGCACGGCCGCGAAAAATGCCTCCCGCGCCTCGTCGATTCGCCCCATCTGGTAGAGCGCCACACCCTTGTTGATGTGCGCGTCGATCCAGTCCGGCGCGAGCTCAAGCGCGCGCTCGTAGTTCTCGACGGCCAGCGGCAGCGACTCCGGCTTCGACTCGCAATTCATCGCCGCCTCAAAAAGCTGCTCCGGCGTCGGCCCGGTCATTGGACGCAGTTTCAACGCCTGCGTCCCGCCATCGTCGAAAAGAAAAGCCCATTGCTGTCTCATGGGATTAAAGGGACGCGTCTCACCCGGCGGAATCACCAGCACATCGCGGCCTTGTTCCAGGAATCGAAGCTCCTGCAGGGGAAGCGGGTAGCCGCCGCGAAATTGCTGCTCGATCATGCGGACCGCGCGCCGCACCCGCAGCGCGGGAATGTGATTCTCCGTAAGCCGCTTGATGCTCCGCAGCGCCACCAGGTCGCCAAAACTATAAAAGCGCTCGCCCCAGCGCGCCTGTGGACGCACCAGTTGCAGCCTTTCCCAGTAGCGAAGGCGCCGCGCATCCAGCCCCAGGATGCGGCCCACCTCTCGCCGTGTATACCTCTGCGTCAAAGCCTGTCTACCCCCAAAAGAATTCGCCGTTACGCACAAGATTATGCACTGACTGTCAATCGTGCGGTACGTGAGTTTCGCGTAAGGCTTTCCAAACCTGTGGATATCTACCCTCCACCCTCCACCCTCCACCGCGCACCGTGCCCAAACGCCGATAACCAGAAGATGACACGCGGTTGCGCCCCGCCCCCGCCTTGCTAGACTTTTTACAGGCCCCATGGCCCCTAACGAAGAATCAGTCCGCTCGCTCGAAGGCACGGAACGCCTCTACCTGGAACGCCAGGTTACCCTGGGGCGCGTGATCCTGGTCGCCTTGTCCCTGGTGACGCTGCTCGAAACCTCGGGCGAGTCAGTGCGCACGGCGTCGGTAGCTTTTCTCGCGGTCTACTTGCTCGTAGCCCTGGGAGCCGCACTAGCGGATCGCTTCTCAAGCGAGAGCCGCTTCCGCATACCCATCGTCGTCGACTTTGTGGCACTCGCCGCGTTTCTCTATCTCACGCCCTCGGTCTCAGCCTTCTGGTTCCTGTTCCTTTTCGCGGTTTTCGCCCAGGCGAACAGGGGCAACACCCGCGCCATGCTCGCGCTGGTCTTCACGGCCACCGCCGGGATCATCTTCCGCGTTGCGTTAGCCGACCCCTTTCGTTGGCAGAGCGTATGGCATTGGCTCGCTGTTGGCCTCGGCACGATCGTCTCCGGGCTCGGCATGGGATTTCTCGGCGCGCGCGAACGCGACCACCTGAAGCGCCAGCAACTCCTCGAAAAAATCACCAGCCAGCTGCAATTTGACCGCGGCCTCACCGAATCCGTCCGCCAAGCCCTCGGCGAGCTCACCACCGCCTTCGAATGCGAGCAGGCCTGCCTCGCCGTCCGCGACGACGAAATCGAGCGCCTCTTCGTCTGGAGAGTTTCCAGGAAAGACGCCGAGCCCCGCGGCCCCGAAGTCCTCTCGCTCTCGCGCTGCGATACGTTCCTGATCGACGCCCTCGAAGTCTCCCTCGGCTGGACCTTCAATGACAGCGGCGGAGAAGGTTTCGGCTGGGACCGCCGCACCGGCCGCCGTTTTCGCACCGTCCCCCCGCCGCCCGACTCAACGCGCGACGAATTCGCCGCCACATCATTAATTGCCGCGACGCTCGATAGCGGCGGCCGTCCCTCCGGCAGGATCCTCCTGTTGAATCCCTACGGCCCCTCCGGGGCATCCGAGCCGCGCCGGAGCTTTTCCGCAGCCGATCTCCGCTGGCTGGAGCAGATCGTGCGTCACCTGGGCCCCCCGCTCGACAACGTGTTTCTCATGCGCAATCTCCGCACCCACGCCGTCGAATCCGAACGCAGCCGGATTTCCCGCGATCTGCACGATGGCATCCTGCAGACCCTGCTCAGCCTGATCATCCAGCTCGACGTTCTCCGCAACAAGGTCATCCAGGACCCGCAGAAGGCGCGTGACGAAATCGGCAACCTCCAGAGGATCGTCCAGCAGGAGAGCGAGGAGCTCCGCCGCATGGTCACCGGCATGCGCCCCGTGCGCGTCGAGAGCGCGGACATGCGCGAACTCATGCAGGGCTTCGCCGAACGCTTCCGCAGCGAATACGGTTTGGCCGTCGATTTATTCATCGAAGACCGCCACCGGCCCCTTCCAGACCGCCTTTGCCGCGAGCTTTTCCAGATATATCGTGAGTCACTACACAACATAAAAAAGCATGCGAATGCCAGCCACGTCGTGGTAAAACTAACGCAGGACGAGTCGAAGGTCTTTCTCGTCGTCGACGACAATGGCCGGGGGTTTAGCTTCTCTGGGCGTTATTCGAGCGAGGAACTCGACCGGCTGCGTCTCGGGCCAATTTCCATCAAAGAACGCACGCGGGGAGTGGGTGGCACGCTCACGGTTGAATCGAATCCTGGGCACGGGGCGCGTCTGACCATCGATATCCCCTTGAATTAATCATGTTGAACCGACCCATATCGAACTGACAATGACGAAAGCCAAACCTGTAACTCGCATCCTGGTCGCGGATGACCACGCCATCTTCCGCGACGGTCTCCGTAAACTGCTCGAAGGTGCTGACGACGTGCAGATCGTCGGCGAAGCCTGCAACGGCGTCGAATGCATCAAGATGCTGGCGAAGCTCAAGCCGGATATTTTACTGCTCGACCTGCGCATGCCTGAAAAAGACGGCCTTGGCGTGCTCGAAGAAGTGAATTTTGACACAATGGGCACCCGCGTCATCGTCCTCACCGCCGCCGAAGACGATCGCGACGTAGTGCGGGCCATGCGCCTCGGCGCCCGCGGTGTAGTTCTGAAGCAGTCCGCAAGCGACCTCCTGCTCAAAAGCATTCGCAAGGTAGCCGACGGCGAAATCTGGCTCGATAATCGCATGACCTCCGAGGTGATCGACGCCTTCAAAAAATCGGCCGAAGCCGGATCGCGCCGCGAAAAGCCCCTGCTCAGCGACCGCGAAAAGGAAATCGTTCAGCTCGTGGCGCAGGGTTTCCGCAACCGCGAAATCGGCGAAAAGCTCTTCATCAGCGAGCAAACCGTAAAAAATCACCTCCATAATATTTTCGATAAGCTGGGCGTCTCCGACCGCCTCGAACTGGCCCTCTACGCCATCCACCACCGCCTCATCGACCAGGCCTGATCGCCTGATTTCCGGTCGCGAATCTTCGTAGTCGCAGCACCCCCACAGCACAAAATCTCCGCGCACGTTTCGATTGCGGTATTCTGACTTGGACTGCAAATGGCTGCGGATTCCATCGGCGGCGTTGTTGGCGAACACAATCCTCAAGCAGATTTTTGGAGGAAGAATGTCCCATCGAACCGCCCGCGCGAGTTCGTGCTGATCATCTGCTTCGTCCTGCTGTTGCTGATGTTTTCGGTCACCGCGCTGGTCTCCCGGCTCTACCACATGAAGATCCACACGCTCGCCGACCAATGGTATGCCCAGGGTGACGCGGCTTTCCACGCCGGCGACGCCAAAACAGCGATTGTCGATTATCGCAATGCGCTGGTCTACTCGCCCAATAACAGCGTGTTCCAGCTGCACTTGGCGCAAGCCCTGGTCTCGGCGGCACGCTTCGAAGAAGCGCGCTCGTATCTGGTCAATCTTCTCGCCGAATCCCCCGGCAGCGGTGAGATCAATCTCGAATTGGCCAGAATTTCCGCCCGCCAGCGCGCCTGGCTCGATGCGGTTCGCTATTACCACAGCGCCATTTATGGCGTCTGGGACGCCGATCCGCTCGTTCAGCGTTGGAATGTGCGCAAGGAGCTTTGCCGCTTCCTGCTGGACCGCGGCGATGTCGCCGGCGCGCAGCCGGAAGTCCTCGCCCTGGCCCAGGAGGTGCCCCCCGGTGACATCCAGCGCCAAAAAGAAGCCGCCGCTCTTCTCCTTCGCACAGGATCATGGGCGCGCGCCCTGCAGGATTTTCAGGTCATTCTAAAGCAGTCCCGCGGCGATCAGGATGCGCTCGTGGGCGCGGCCATCGCCTCCTACCAGCTCAACAAATACGCCGAGGCTCTCGACTATTTCGAAAAATTGCACCGCAGCACGGCGTTAGACCAGAATGGGGAGGGCATGCTCCAGACCGCCCGCCAGGTCGAAATGGCCGATCCCTTTCGCAGAGGGCTTTCCGCCGCCGAAAGAGCGACGCGCGCCGCCGCGGCGCTCGCCCAGGCAAGGTCTCGCGTCAGCGATTGTTCCCGCCAACACGGGGAAGCAATCTCGCAAACGCCCCCAGCCACCGATCTGCAGATGCTCTACGCCACAGCGCAGGGCATGAGCAAAGATTGGACCGAGGCGAACCTGGCGCGCCATCCCGACCGCATCGACCCCGCAATGTCCCTCGCCTTCCAAATGGAAGACGCCTCCGCGCAGCAATGCGGAGAGCCGCAGAACGGAACCGACCGCATTCTCTGGATGCTGGATCGCAGCCGTGAAGGCGTGGCGCAATGAGCGATCCGGTCAGCCAGATCGCGCAGCCGCCTCAGATTCCGCAGGCTGAGGTCACCCCCGTTGCGTCCGAACTAACTCCGCCGCCGGGCCGCATCCGCTCCCTCTGGCGCTTCTGGACTCGCGAGATCTTCACGGGCAGCGAAGATCGCCTCTTCCTGTTCCTGGCCATCCTCATCGGCATATTTTCGGGCCTCGCCGTGGTCTGCTTCCGCGTCGCAATCGAATGGACGCAATTCGCCGTCCTCGGTTCTACCCTCGCCCCCACCGTTCCAAGGGTCTTTCTCGCGCCCGCAATCGCCGGCCTCGGTATCGCGTTCCTCGTTATGAAAGTCTTTCCACAGTCGCGAGGAAGCGGCGTAAATCAAACCAAGGCCGCCGTCTACGTCCTCAACGGCTATATCTCTTTCAAGACGGTCATCGGCAAATTCATCGTCTGCGCCTTGGCCATAGGCAGCGGTCAATCGCTCGGGCCCGAAGATCCGTCGCTGCAGATCGGCGCCGGGATCGCCTCCGCGATCGGCCGGTCCCTGAAGCTCTCGCAGAAAAAGATTCGCCTGATCGCGCCAGTGGGCGCCGCCGCGGGCCTCGCTGCGGCTTTCAATGCCCCGATTTCAGCGGTGGTGTTCGTGATAGAGGAAGTGATCGGCACCTGGAGCGCGGGCGTGCTGGGCGCCATCGTGCTTGCCGCTGTTTCCAGCGTCGTCACGATGCGTTATTTCCTGGGCCCTGAATCGCTCTTCCGCGTGCCGCCCATCCAGATCGCCCATCCAGCGGAATTCATTGCCTACGCCGTGCTCGGTCTTGCCGGCGGAGCCATTTCTCTGATTTTCCTGAAGTGGATCGCCTACGCGCGCCCGCGCATTCAGAAGCTGCCGCGATGGTCCAAATACCTGCAACCTGCCGCAGCCGGTTTGCTGATCGGTTTAGTTGGAATCCGGCTACCGCAGGTGATGGGTGCGGGCTACTCGGTGATTGACGAGGCGCTCCACGGCCAATTCGCCTGGCACCTTCTTCTACTACTCGCCGTCGTGAAACTGCTCACCACCGGTATCTCATTCCTGAGCGGGACGCCCGGCGGCATGTTCGCGCCCGCCCTTTTTATCGGGGCCATGCTGGGCGGTTCGGTGGGT
>CAZRKW010000243.1:0-6243 GCA_964600355.1 uncultured Acidobacteriaceae bacterium | reverse complement strand
GTGGGCCAGGAGCGGCGAGACTTCGAGCGACACCCAGCCGTCCACGCCATCGGTGCGGTCATGGACAGACCGAAACTCGGCGGCGGCCCGGGTGATGTCCTCGAGCGCCAGATCGAAGAAAAGATCCTCTCCCGATTTGCCTTTGCTCAATCCCTCGCGGATGGCGGCGTCGTACGCGCTGCTGTTCTTGATGGCGTGATCGAAGATCGTGGGATTCGAAGTGAGTCCCGTTACCGACAGGTCCGCTATGTAGCTCTTGAGCGTGCCGCTATTGAGAAGGTCGCGCGTGATGTTGTCGAGCCAGATACTCTGGCCCAGGTCGTTAAGCTGCTGCGTTGCTTTCGCTTTCATCGTTTCACCTCGTTTGGGCCCGGCAAAATCCGGGCGGAATCGAAACTCGTCAGACTTACAGTGCTGCGGCCGGCATTCTCAATCCTTGTCCCGCGGAGCCAGCCTGCGATGGCCTGGACGCGCTCGCGGCTTGCGGCAACCGGTTCGAAGCTTTCGTCAGATCGCGCAGCCACTCGAAGGCTGGATCGCGCATCCTGTCTTCGCTGCACCGCCAAGCCCAGTTGCCATCGGCGCGGCCCGGTACATTCATCCTGGCCTCCCGGCCCAGATTGAGCAAGTCTTGTAATGGACATATCGAAAGCGCGGCCACGGACGACCACGCCAGCCCCATCAACGCAGGGGCGGCCTCGCGACTTTCACCACCTGTGCGTCCCAGGTATTTCCAGAAAATCTGCCGCTGGCGATCCGGCAATTCTTCAAACCAATTCCGCGTCGTGGGATTGTCGTGCGTGCCGGTGTAAACCACCGTGTTGCTCACGTAATTGCCAGGGAGATACGGGTTCCGGGCATCGCCGTCGAATGCAAACTGGAGAATCCGCATTCCCGGCAGTTTGAAATTGTCGCGGAGGGCGTACACGTCGGGTGTGATCATCCCCAGGTCTTCGGCGATAAACGGAAGAGCGCCCAATTCTTTCTCGATGGCCACAAACACATCGGCGCCCGGGCCCGCCACCCACTTCCCCGATTCTGCGGTGGCTGCGTCCGGCGGCACGTGCCAGGCCGCGCTAAAGCCGCGGAAGTGATCCAGGCGAATCGCGTCGACATACCTCAGAAGAGACTTCAGCCGCGCGATGTACCAGCGATAGCCGGACTCCCGGAGAGCGGCCCAATCATAAATCGGGTTGCCCCACAATTGTCCGTGAGCGCTGAAGTAATCGGGCGGAACGCCGGCAACGACGCGCGGCCGGCGGCGCTCATCGAGCAGGAACAACTCGGGATGAGCCCACACATCGCTTGAGTCCGGAGAAACGAAAAAGGGCAAGTCGCCGATCAAACGCACGCCGTTGGCGTGAGCGTGCGCCTTGAGCCGCTGGCACTGGCGGAACAGCAGGAACTGCGCGAAGCAGGTTTGGCCGATCTGGCCGGCGAGTTCACGCTGGGCGCGGTCGAGCGCCGCTGGATCGCGCTCGACAAACTCCGCGGGCCATTCGAGGTAATACGCGCCGTTGAATTTGGTTTTGAGCGCCCGGAATAGCGCATAGTCCTCGAGCCACTGGGCTTGTTCGCCCAGGAATTGCTGGTACGCGGCGCGCAAGTCCGCGCGCACCCCGGCGCTGAAATTAGTCCACGCTTTCTCGAGCAGCCCCTGTTTGAAGGCGATGACGGCGTTGTAGCCGACTTCGTCCTGCGGGAACGCACCCGTCTGGCAGTCGCTCGGCCGCAGCAATTCATCCTCGATCAGCCAGTCCGGGCTGATCAGCAATTCGTTGCCGGCGAAAGACGACAAGGATTGATACGGCGAGTTGCCGTAGCCGGTAGGTCCAAGAGGCAGAGACTGCCACCAACTTTGCCCGGCGTGCGCGAGGCGGTCGATCCACGAAAGCGCGGCCGGTCCCACGTCCCCGATCCCGTAAGGGCCGGGCAGCGACGTCACGTGAAGCAGCAAGCCGGACGCGCGGTAAGCCGGCGGGAACGGTGGCAGGGACAATGGCGAACGCAATGGGGAATCGTTTTCGCTCATTTTTGTTCTTCTGCAGAGGACGCGCCGCGCGCACTCGGAGAACCCAGGGCGTTCCCGACAATCTGCTGGGCTTCGCTCACGATCGCGTCCAGATGCGCGGCGTCCTTGAAGCTCTCCGCATAAATTTTGTAGATGTTCTCGGTGCCCGACGGACGGGCGGCAAACCAGCCCGTCGTGCTCACCACCTTCAAACCGCCAATCGGGGCGTTGTTCCCAGGGGCGCGGGTCAGCTTCGCGGTGATCGGATCGCCTACCAGGCTCGAGGCCTTCACGGCATCCGGAGACAACTTCTGCAGGCTGGCCTTTTGCTCGGGTGTGGCTGGCGCGTCGATGCGGGTGTAGTAGGTGGCGCCAAACTCGGCGGTCAGTTCGCGATAACGCTCTCCCGGATCTTTCCCGGTGACGGCGGTCATTTCGGCCGCGAGCAGGTCCATGATGGGGCCGTCTTTGTCGGTGGTCCATGCGGTGCCATCGCGCCGCAGGAAACTCGCTCCGGCGCTTTCTTCCCCGCCGAAGCAGCAGGAACCATCGAAGAGCCCCGGCACGAACCACTTGAATCCCACGGGAACCTCGTTCAGCCGGCGCCCCAACTTCTGCACCACCCGGTCAATCATGCTGCTGCTTACGAGTGTCTTGCCGACTGCGATGTGCTGCGCCCACTGCGGGCGATGCGTGAGCAGATAGTCGATGGCCACCGCAAGGTAGTGGTTGGGGTTCATCAGGCCCGAGGAGGGCGTGACGATTCCGTGGCGGTCCGCATCCGGATCATTGGCAAAAGCCACGCGGTATTGATCCTTGAGTCCCACGAGCCGCGCCATCGCGTAGGGGCTGGAACAGTCCATGCGAATCACGCCGTCGTGGTCGACGGTCATGAAGGAAAAGGTTGGATCGATCACCGGATTCACGATCTTGATGTCCAGGCCGTATTCCGCGTTGATCGGCTCCCAGTAAGGCAGCGAAGAGCCTCCCAACGGATCGACGCCCAGCTTGAGTCCCGCGCCGCGAATGGCTTCCATATCGATCACGTTCCGCAGATCGCGCACGTAGGGAAGTACAAAATCCTCCTGATGCGTGCTGGCCGCCTTGATCGCCTTCTCGAAGGCCACGCGCTTCACGCCGGCGTTGTTGCTCCTGAGGAGTTCGTTGGCGCGGTCCTGCACCCAGCGCGTCACATCCGTGTCGGCGGGCCCGCCGTTGGTCGGGTTGTACTTGAAACCACCATCCTGCGGCGGATTATGCGACGGCGTGATCACGATGCCGTCCGCGAGGTGCTGCTTGCGCCCGCGGTTATAGGCTAGGATGGTCCGCGAGATGACCGGCGTTGGCGTCACGCCGTTGTCGCGCTGGATGATCGTGTCGACATCGTTGGCCGCCAGAACCTCCAGCGCGGTGCGCTGGGCCGGGTCGGACACGGCGTGGGTGTCCTTGCCCATATACAGCGGCCCATCGGTTCCCTGCCCTTTCCGGTATTCGCAGATAGCCTGCGTGATGGCCAGAATGTGCGCTTCGGTAAAGGTGCCGTGCAGGGGCGAACCGCGATGTCCGCTCGTTCCGAAGCTGACCATCTGGTTCGGATCGTTTAGATCGGGCCGGCGCTCGAAATATTCCCGATCGAGCTGGGCCACGTCGATGAGCATTTCCCTGGGAGCAGGCTTCCCCGCCAGCGGCGAGATCTTCGAGATCGGGCTTTTTATGGCACTGGACACGGCTTAACCTCCCAGATCTGGGTTGCGTATTCGGAGATCGTGCGATCGCTGGAGAACTTGCCGGATGCGGCCACATTCAAAATCGCCTTGCGCGTCCATTCGTCAGGGTCCGCGTACAACTCTCGCAAGCGCTGATCCGCTTCGAGGTAGGACTTCAGGTCCGCCAGGTGCATGTAGTGGTCCCCATACGTCAACAATGCATCGTACAACGGCTTAAAGATCCCTGGCTCATTTCGGCTGAAATAATTGGAAGAGATCATATCCAGCGCGGCGCGGGTTTCCGGCTCGTGATCGTAGTGCCAGTGCGGGTTGTACCACCCGCGGCTGCCGGACACCTCCTCCGCCGTGAGGCCGAAGAGGAAGAAATTCTCCTCGCCCGCCTCCTGCGCCATCTCGATGGTGGCTCCATCGCGCGTGCCGATCGTCAGGCCGCCGTTCATCATGAACTTCATGTTACTCGTGCCGCTCGCCTCGTATCCGGCGGTGGAGATCTGATTGGAGACATCGCTGGCCGGGATCAGCCGCTCCGCGAGCGAGACATCGTACTCCGGCAAAAACAGGACCTTGAGACGTCCCCGCATCGCGGGGTCGCCGTCGATTACCGCGGCGAGGTTGTCGATGAATTTGATGATGAGCTTGGCAAGCTGGTAGGCCGGCGCAGCCTTGCCCGCGAAGAAAAACGTCCGCGGCTCCATCGCGAGGTTCGGGTTCTCCTTCACCCGGTTGTATAGCACCACGACGCGCAGGGCGTTGAGAAGTTGCCGCTTGTACTCGTGGATGCGCTTGATCTGGCAATCGAAGATGGAGTCGGGGTCGACGGTCTGCCCGGAGGCTGCCTGCAGCCAGCCGGCAAACCGGACTTTCGAGTCACGCTTGGCCTTGCGGAAGCTGTTGCGAAAGGCTTTGTCGCCGGCGAGCGGTTTCAGCTTCGTCAACTCGCTCAGATCGGTTACCCAGTGGTCGCCGATGGCCGCTGTGATCACCTGGGACAATTCCGGATTCGCGACCAGCATCCACCGGCGGGGCGTGACGCCGTTGGTCTTGTTGCTGAACCGGTCGGGGAACATCTCGGCCAGGTCCTTGACGGTGATTCGGCGCAGCAGCTCGGAGTGGATCGCGGACACGCCGTTGGTGCTGTGGGAACCGACAATCGCGAGGTTGGCCATCCGCACATGCTTGGTGGGACCTTCCTCGATCAGGCTGACGCGCTCCACGCGTCCCTCGTCGCCAGGGTACCGCGACCGCACCGAATCCAGCAGACGCCGGTTGATCTCGTAGATAATCTCCAATTGCCGCGGCAGCAGGATCTCGAACCACGCCAGCGGCCATTTCTCGAGGGCTTCCGGCAGCAACGTATGGTTCGTGTAACCCAAGGTTCTTTGGGTGATGTCCCAGGCCTGATCCCATCCGAGGTGCGCTTCGTCGAGCAGAATCCGCATCAATTCAGGGACTGACAGCGTGGGATGCGTGTCGTTCAACTGGATGGCCGCTTTTTCGGGAAGCGTGGCCCAATCGGTGTTGCAGCTCCGGAAGCGCCGTACGATATCGGCCAGCGAGCATGCCACGAGAAAATATTCCTGCACAAAGCGCAGACCCTGGCCCATGCTGGTGGAATCGTCCGGATAAAGCACCCGCGTGAGGGATTCGGCCTCGAGAGTTTCCGCCACCGCACCCACGAAATCGCCGTGGCTGAACACCTGGAAATCGAAGTAATCGGGGGCGCTCGCGGCCCAGAGCCGCAGCGTGTTGATCGTGTGTCCGCCGTAGCCGGCCACTGGACGGTCATAGGGAACGCCGATCAAGCTCGACGGCCTGCCCTGGATCGCGTGTAAACCGCCTCCCCGCACTTCAAAGGAACAATTCAGCTTGATTTCGACCTTCTCGTCAGGCCGTGCGACCTCCCACGGATCCGGCCGCAGGAGCCAGTTGTCCGGCCGCTCCTGCTGCCAGCCATTCGAAATGGACTGCTTGAACATGCCGTATTCGTAGCGCAAGCCGTAACCGATGGCGGGCAGCTGCATGGTGGCCAGGGAATCGAGGAAACATGCCGCGAGGCGGCCGAGCCCGCCGTTGCCCAGACCGGCGTCCGGCTCCTCCTCGAGCAGCGCGAGCCAATCGAGTTTCTCCTCTTTCACCGCCTTCTTCACAAATGGATCGAGCAGGAGATTCGTCACGTTGTTCGCAAGCGACCGCCCAATCAGAAACTCCATGGAGAGATAGTAGACCCGCTTGGGATTCTGGCGCGTGTAGGTGGTCTCGGTGCGGATCCATCGCTGCGACAGGATGTCCCGGACGGAGCGGGCCAGGGCCGCAAAACGCTCGCGCGGACCAGCGGCCGCGACATCGATCACGTCGTCGAGCACCAGGTGGCGTTCATAGAGCGCGCCGGGAGTACCGGCGAATTCGACAGGGCCGACTCCGTATTGGCTGCGAAGTTTCGCGACTTGCCCAGATTCCGTCGAGGCCGGTGGCTGCATCGCTCTCTGCGTACCCATGGGAACCTCC
>CAZRKW010000242.1:0-6248 GCA_964600355.1 uncultured Acidobacteriaceae bacterium | reverse complement strand
TCGATCTCGATCGAGCCCTTGAAGTAAGCGCCGTCCTCGATCATGATCCGGGCGGTCGTCAAATCTCCCACCACCGACCCGTCCTTCTTGATCTCGATACGGTCGCGCGCGCGCAGGTTTCCCTTCACGTTGCCGTAAACCACCACCTCGCGGGCGATGATGTCGGCGGTGACCTTCGCGCTGGCTCCTATTGTGAGCTTGCGATCTTCCAGCTGGACCAACCCCTCGACGCTGCCGTCGATGTGCAGATCTTCGTTGCCGGTAATTTCGCCCTTGACGTGCAGGCTTCCGCCCAACCGCGCGGTACCGCCGCTCGTCGTCGAGGGATACGTCGAATCCAAAGGTGCCATTGTCTTAGCCTCCCCAGAAAATGATGGTGCACTTGCGATTGGTGGTGCCGTCGAGCCAGGCTGTTGCGGAAGCGGTTGCCTGGCGGGAGATTCGTTCTTCTTATCTCCTCCCCACATTTACCCTCCTTGGGACCCAAAAGCCATCGAAACAGACAAAAGAATATGGACCGGGGCTATCAATCTAGCCCGCTGCCCTTCCGCTGCCAAACTCAAAATGGTACAGCTGTGTCCCGATAGGCAACGCTGATCTCGCGGGCTTAGGCCTTACTCCGGCTGGGGCCTGAAGGCTAGCATAGTGCGAAAGTGGCCCGCAACCACGGAACATGAGTGCCTTTTTCGACTTCGGCAGAACTGGCTGGCTCGCCATCCGGTCTATGAGCGACTAGACTGGCTTTGCATGGCGGACCGGGAGGATCACCCTTTTCGCCGATTGCTTCCTTCTCTTTGCAAGGCGGCCGGGCTTTCGATGGACATTCTCAAGACGCTTTTCGAACAACACTTCCGCGCACCCGTCAGGAGAGTGCAGGCGCTGCACGGCCAGCTGGGCGGGTCGGGACGCCAGCTCATCCGGCTGGCCAGCGGAGAAATCAGCGCGATCGGCGTTCTGTATGGCGTGCGCGAGGAAAATGCCGCTTTCCTCGAATTTTCGAGGCATTTTCGAGCGCACGGCCTGCCGGTGCCGGAAATCTATGCCGAGGATCTGAGCCAAGGGGCTTATCTTGAGGAGGATCTGGGCGATACGACCCTTTTCGAATTTCTCTCGAATAACCGGTCGGCAGGCACGATCGGGCCCCAGGTGATCGAAGCCTATCGCAAGGTGGTAGCCGCACTGCCGCGGTTTCAGATCGAGGCGGGGCGCGATGTGAATTACAAAGTTTGCTACCCGCGCGCCGTGTTCGACGGACAGTCCATCGAGTGGGACCTCAATTATTTCAAATATTATTTCCTTCGGTTGGCCGGAATTCCTTTCCACGAACAATCGCTCGAAGACGATTTCAGCCGGCTGACTACGTTTCTGCTGAGCGCCGACCTCGACTACTTTCTTTACCGGGACTTCCAATCGCGCAACATCATGATGCGCGACGGCGAACCCTTTTTCCTGGATTATCAGGGGGGACGCAAGGGCGCGCTTCAGTATGACATCGCGTCTCTTCTCTACGACGCCAAAGCCGATCTTCCGCCGGATTTGCGCCAGGAATTACTCGATCTATATATCGCGCGCCTGGGCGATTTCGTGGCGATACCACGGGAAGCGTTCATGCGCCACTACTACGCCTACGTTTACGTGCGCATCATGCAGGCGCTGGGTGCTTACGGTTTTCGCGGCTTTTACGAGCGTAAATCCCATTTCTTGCAGAGCGTGCCGTTTGCCCTGAACAATGTCCGATGGCTGCTCCAGCACGCCGAACTCCCTATCGCGCTGCCGGCGCTGATGAGCGCGTTCGAGTACATGGTGGCTTCGGAGAAATTGGAGACACTCGCTTCCCGCCAGGAAAAAATTGTGGTGCGAGTTTTCAGTTTTTCCTACCGCCGGGGAATACCGAAGGACGAAACCGGGCATGGCGGCGGGTTTGTCTTCGATGCGCGCAGCGTACCGAATCCGGGGCGCGAGGAGAAATTCAAGCCGCTCACGGGCAAAGACGCTCCGGTGATCGAATACCTCAACCAGCAGGAAAGCGCGCATCAGTTCCTGTCCAGCGTACTGTCGCTGGTGGATGCGAGCGTGAGCGCTTATCAGCGACGCGGTTTCGACAGCCTGACGGTATCGTTCGGATGCACGGGAGGCCAGCATCGCTCGGTGTATTTCGCGGAGGAACTGGCGAAGCGATTGAAGGGGCGGAGCGGCGTGGAGGTGGTGGTACGCCACCTAGAGTTGGAGAATATGAACCGATGAAGGCGATGATTCTGGCCGCCGGCCTCGGCACGCGGCTGCGGCCGCTCACGGACGATCGTCCCAAGGCGCTGGTGGAGGTCGGCGGGCGCACCATGCTGGAGATCACGCTGGCTCGATTGCGCGCTTGCGATGTCCGCGAGGTGATCATTAACGTGCATCACTTTGCAAATATGGTTGTCGACTACCTGAAGGCCAACAGCAACTTTGGGATGCGCATCGACATTTCGCGCGAAGAGGTGCTGCTCGACACCGGCGGAGGCCTGAAGAAAGCCGCCCATTTTTTCCTGGAAAGCTCCGCGGACATCGAGCGGCCGTTTCTCTTGCACAATGTCGACGTGGTTAGCACCATCGATCTTGAGCGCATGGTTCAGTTTCATGAGGACAATGGGGCCCTGGCAACCCTGGCTGTACAGCTGCGACAGACATCACGGTATCTGCTGTTCAACGAACGGCTTCAGCTTTGCGGACGCCGGTCCGGTCCAGATCAAGACGAAGAAATCGTTCGGGCCTCCGGCCAGGATGAAACTGCTGCGCAACGGAAAGAGGCTCTTGCGTTTACCGGTATACATGTCATTTCTCCACGGCTTTTGGGAATGATGATGGAAGAAGGGGCTTTCTCCATCATCACTTCCTATCTACGGCTGGCAGCTCGCGGAGAGAAGATTCTGGCGTTTCGCGCCGATGGCTATTATTGGCGCGATCTCGGCAGGCCGGAAAATGTGCGGCAAGCGGAGCAGGATCTGGAGCAAAAAATTCTTCCGTGACACTGCGGCAGGCGCATGCAATGGACGGCTGGACCGCTTTTTTCGGGAAACGGGCCCGATCGCAATTCTTCTCCGAGGGCATGCTAAACTTTTACGGTAAGTCCACCGCGCTCCATGCCTGATCATCTCTCAAGTACTCCCGTGTCCCGAGCTCCAATCGAGGGTTGGTCCACTAGGCTGCTGATTCTTGCGCTTATCGGAATCCTGTTTCTCACCTTGTTTCCATTCAGGCTTACGGCTCACGCAAAGCTCTCTTCGATCAGTTCTCCCTTCCTGCTGGGCGGGTGGGGTAAGAACGCCGGGGGGCTGAACGTTTATCTAAACGTACTGCTATTCATGCCCTTTGGCTTTGCGCTCGGCGAAAAGTTGAGGGAGAAAGGAAAATCATGGATGGGGACACTGATTGTGGCCCTGGCTTCCGGCGCGCTGCTTTCCTATGCGATCGAATTCGTTCAGTTGTACATCCCCATGCGCGATTCTGGATGGGAGGATGTGGTCACCAACGCGTCCGGGTCCGTTGCGGGCTTCGTCCTGTTTGAACTGTGCGGGGTGCCCCTCGTGCGGTTGCTGTCGGCGGGTGAATCGGTTCTGAGAAAGTTAGCGAAATGGCCGCGTACGGCTTTCACGCTTTCGGTTTATTTTGGGCTGTGGCTTGCGATTTCGGTTCCGCTCCAGATGCAGACACGGCTGAGCAACTGGAATTCCGATTCGCTGCTCGTGGTGGGCAACGATTCTCCGGGACACGTTTCCACGGCATGGAAGGGGCAACTGTTCAGGCTCCAGTTATGGGACCGGCCGATCGGGGCTGAAGTCGCGCGGCAGTTGGCAACCGGCGCGACTCCCGACGATGTTCGCGGCGCCCCCTTGGCCGACTACGATTTTGCGAAGCCCGCGGAACTCGCGGGACTTCCGGACCAAAGAAATCCTCTTCCGCCGCTTTCCTGGATCAATGCGCCGACCAATGCTCAGATCAATGCCCCGCCAATGGCCGGCGATCCGCCCTATTTGACGCTGGATGGCAGGTCCTGGCTGATTTCAAAGGAGCCTGTTTTCAATCTGGTTGCATCCCTTAAAAAAACAAACCAGTTTGCTGTTCGCCTGTTATGCAAACCATTCGAAGGGGGAGGATCGGACGGGCGACTCATCGGTATTTGGGAGCGATCCGGCCCATTGGAGCTGCGAATCCGCCAAGAAGACTCCGACTTGATGATTTTTTTGCGCAATCCGATTTCAGCGAACAGGTCCGACCTGGTGTGGCGTATTCCTGGCGTATTCAAGGCCGACCAAACGCGCGACATTCTTCTTTCATACGACGGTTCGAACGCTTCGCTCTACCTCGACGGCAAACCGGCTGCCCGCACTTATCGTCTGGGGCCCGGAGCGGCGCTGGCCCATCACCTTCGCATGGTAAGAACGGGCGAACTGAACGGCTACATTTATATATATTATTTTCTCGTCTTCTTTCCGGGTGGAATTCTGATCGGGATTTCCGCGAACAGCGTCGCGCGGCGCGATCGCGCCGCGTTGTTTTGGGGGGCGATCACCTTTTTTCTTCTGCCAGCCTTTCTGCTCGAATACGTTCTGGTGTCGGTGAGCGGACGGGCGGTATCGCCGGCTTACTTACTGCTGTCCGTACTTCTGTCAGTGGTAGGAAGCTTGTGGATTAGAGCGGATCGGCCTCCCTCGGCCCTAACGATATCGCCCTGACCCAAAATCGGTGTTCCCTTTCCACATTCTGCTTGGTTGGTACGACCCACACCGCATTGGAACCGCAAGCCGCTAGAAACTTCACTGAGTAACGACCCCGACGGGTGGTCTAGGCCATAGCGGGCGGCACGGGGAGGGATTCCACTTGGAGGCGTCCGGCTCGCGCTTGAATTGCCCGCTGGTGACGAAGGCGGTCGTGAGATATTCGGGGTCATCGACGATTGAGGTCACCATGAGATACGAATCGCCCTTATAGTCGAAGCGATCGTAGTACTCGGTCAGAAGCGCATTCCCGCTGTATGGCACACCGTTCTTGCGCAAGTATCCGGGGCGCATGTGCGTGGTCACTACTTTCAGCGTCCCCCCTTTTCCGGGAACGGGCCCTCCCAGATTCACCGTGTACTTTCTTTGCGACATCTTTTCCCAAGTGGCGATGGAATCTCCCTGCCATTGAGGGACCCCACCCCGCCATTTCGAACCATCGAAATGGAATAGCCGAGATTGCATGCCGGCATCCGTGTCAATCCGCAAGGTATTGTCATCAGCCCACGCGATATGCAAACGCTCGGGCATGCGCATGATAGCCGCGGCGCCATAGGCCCGGCATTGATTGCCTTCGCGCTCGTCTTTCGCGGCATCCCAGGTATCCGCCATGCGCTTACCCTCGGCGTTCAGCGGGACGCTCGCATAGTCGCCTTTTCTCGGCGTTAGCATTCGCCAGCGCCAGTCTTCGTCCACGATGGAGACCCAATAGCCCGTGAGATCGATCAAGGCTTCTTCTTTCGGTGTTGGCGGCACCTGGCCCTTTTGCTGCTGACCAGAGGCAGGTCTCGTCCTGCTCGACCCGGCAACGACGAGTAACAAGAGGGCTGCGATCACGAGGCGCCGCGGCATGCATTCCCGGGAAACGGACTCACGTGTCATCGACGGCTGCCTTGTGTGCTGTTTCCCTTGCTCAGTTCCCAATAAACGGTTTCTATAAACATGGTGGTTGTCCACGGGCCGTTATCGACGCCGTAGATTCCGTCATAGTCAAGGGTGGGCCTCGCCGCTTTCACTTGGTCGAGCGTCATGCCCTTTTTCAGCATGGCCTGAATGCGATCGCGAATAATCGTCACCATGTCGCGGTAGTTTGAGACTTCGCTTCGATCGCATACGCGCCCGTGCCCTGGGATCACGTATGTTCCGCCTTCCTCGTATTCCCTGGGAACCAGGAGGTCGATGACGTCGTTCAATGCGTCGATCGTGCCCTGAACGGTTCCGCCCTTCTCCACTTCGATCACCGGGTAATGCGTTGGCGAGAAGAGATCGCCGGTGCTTACGACGTCCGAGCCGCGGAAAAAGACGATGCTGTCGCCGTCGGTGTGCGCCGCGGGCAGGTGATGGATAATGACGGGCTCGCTGTTGTAGAGCTTCAAATCAACCGTTTCGTAGGTGAAGCCAGGCCACGCGACCGATGGTGCCGGGGCTTCTTTGCCGGTTGTAGCGCTCATTCTGTTCAGCACATTGAGATGGGCGATGATCGTTGCGCCG
>CAZRKW010000241.1:0-6254 GCA_964600355.1 uncultured Acidobacteriaceae bacterium | reverse complement strand
TGCTGGTGGACCGCCTTGCGCTCGCTCCCGACATTCGCTCGCGCCTCGTGGATTCGATTGAGATCTGTTATCGCGAGGGGCGCGGCGAAGCCATTCTCGAATTCGTTCCCGATTCATCCACCGGCATGACGGGTGAACGCCTCACCTTCAGCGAGCGCTTCACCTGTCGCAAGTGCGGGACGCTCTACCAGGAGCCGGAGCCGCGCCTCTTCTCCTTCAACAACCCCTATGGCGCCTGCCCGCGCTGCCAGGGATTCGGCAATACCATCGACTTCGATCTCGACCGCGTGATTCCGGACAAGGGCAAGTCGCTCAACGACGGCGCCATCGAGCCGTGGACGAAGCCTCGTTTCCGCCAGCTGGTGATCGAGATGCGCCGCTTCGCAAAAGTGAAAGGCATTCCGCTGGACGTGCCTTTCCGCGATCTCACCGCCGCGCAGCGCGAAGCCATCATCGAGGGCGACCGCAGAGAAGACTTCGTCGGCGTGAAGGGCTTTTTCGCCTGGCTGGAGCGGAAAAAATACAAGCTGCACGTGCGCGTCTTCCTGAGCCGCTATCGAGGGTATGCCACCTGCCCGGAATGCAACGGCACGCGCCTTCGCGTCGAGGCTCGCGCGGTGAAAATTGCGGGGCGCTCGATCACGGAAGTCTGCCAGATGACCGTGAAGGAGGCCCGGCCGTTTTTTGAGAGCCTGCAGCTGAGCCCCTCCGAGACGACCATCGCCGAAAAGGTGCTGGAGGAAATTCAGCAGCGCCTCCGCTTCCTCGACGAAGTAGGACTCGACTACCTCACGCTCGACCGCATCACCTCCACGCTTTCCGGCGGCGAGACGCAGCGCATTCAACTGGCCACGTCGCTCGGGTCGAACCTGGTGGGCGCGCTGTACGTGCTCGATGAGCCGTCGATTGGCCTGCATCCGCGCGACACCAACCGGCTGATTCAAATCCTGAAAGGCCTGCGCGACCTTGGCAACACGCTGCTGGTGGTGGAGCACGATCCCGACACAATGCTCGCCGCGGACAACATTCTCGATCTCGGTCCGGGAGCCGGCGAGCATGGCGGCAACCTGATATTCGCCGGCACGCGCGAACAGATGCTGGCCGACCCGCGATCGCTCACCGGCCGCTACCTTCGCGGCGATCTGCGCATCCCCGTCCCCGCGCGGCGCAGGAAACCGCAAGGCAAATTCCTGCGCATTTATGGCGCCCGCAGCCACAATCTCAAGAATATAGACCTGATGATCCCCCTCGGACTGCTGGTGGCGGTCACCGGCGTGTCCGGATCGGGGAAATCGACGCTCGTGTACGACGTGCTGTATAAAGCGCTCCAGGCGCGGCGCACCGGCGGCAATTGGAAAGAATGCTGCGAGCGCGTCGAAGGCGACGCGGTCTTGAACGGCGTGGAGATGATCGACCAATCGCCCATCGGCCGGACGCCGCGGTCGAATCCCGCTACCTACATGAAGGCGTTCGACCCCATCCGCGAGGTGTTCGCGGCAACCCCGGAAGCGAGGAAGCGAGGCCTCTCGCCGGGGCATTTCTCGTTCAATATTCCCGGCGGCCGCTGCGAGGCTTGCCAGGGCGACGGAACCGTTACCGTGGAAATGCGCTTTCTGGCCGATGTCGAACTCATCTGCGAGGAATGTCGCGGAACGCGCTACAAGAGCAGCGTGCTCGACGTCCGCTACAAGGAAAAGAACGTCCACGACGTGCTGCAAATGACGGTACGCGAGGCGCTCACCTTCTTCGCGCCGTATCCGAAGGTCACCTCACGCCTGCGCGTGCTGGAAGAAGTGGGCCTGGGCTACCTGTGCCTGGGGCAGTCCGCCACCACTCTTTCGGGAGGCGAGGCGCAACGCTTGAAACTTGCCGCGCATCTTACGCGGCAGGAAAATAAGGGCGTCCTGTATATCTTCGACGAGCCCACCACGGGCTTGCACTTCGACGATATCCAGAAGCTGCTGACGGCGTTCCGGAAACTGATGGATGGTGGCGCTTCCGTGCTGATCATCGAGCACAACCTGGACGTGATCAAATCGGCCGACTGGATCATCGACCTCGGTCCCGAGGGCGGCGACGCGGGCGGCCGCGTGGTCGCGGCGGGAACTCCCGAGCAAGTGGCGCGCAATTCGCAATCGCTCACCGGCAAGTATCTCGCGCCCGTGCTCGAACCGCGCAATGGAGACCGTCACGCAAGCCTCGGGCAGCCTGCGGCAGCAAACGGCAAGGAACGTACATCCTCGAAAGCGTGAGCGCGCATGAACCTTTGCCTCACAGCACTGGCCTGCTGCGCTCTAGTCGGCGCGGTGGCAGTCGCACCCCGGGCTTCCGCGCAAAGCGCCAGCAAGAAGCACATTCCCGCTGACCCCGCTGAAATGGCCTTGAGCAACCTGCTCACCGCGGCTCAGGCCGCGATGGAACGCAAAGATTTTCAGGCCGCGGCGCAGAACTATCAGGATTACCTTGCGAAAAAGCCCGACGACGCGCTCGTCCATTTCAACCTCGGGTATGCATGGATGTCCCTGCAAAAACTTACGGACGCAAAGGGCGAATACGAAAAGGCCATTGCGCTCGACCCCAAAATGGGCCCGGCATATCTGAACCTGGGACTGACGCTTGTGGATACCGATCCGGCGGACGCCGTGGCTCCCCTGCAGAAAGCCGTGGAGCTAGCGCCGAACCAGCCGGGCCCGAAATTCCTGCTCGGCGTGGCCCTGGAGAAGACCCACCGGCTCTCGGATGCGATCGCTCAATATCAGGCGGCCGAGGCCCTGGACGGGGCTAATTTCGACATCCGCTTCGCTCTGGCCGGCGTACTCCTGAATGCGGGGCATGCCGGCGAAGCGGAACCTGAATTTCGCGCCGCCGCCGATATCCGCCCGGAAAATGCCGCCGTCCGTCTGGGACTCGCGCAAAGTCTTCTCCTGCAGAACCGCCGCGATGAAGGAGTTGACGCGCTGGAAAAGTATCTTGAGCTGCAGCCAAACGATGCGGCCGCCCGCGTGGCGCGCGCCTCAGCCCTGGTGGACATGGGAAAGTACGAAGATGCGCTGGCGGAGCTCGACAAAGCGGCAACCTTTGCGCCGGAAGGGCTGCGCGCTCTGAAGTTGCGTTCGCAGATTTACTTCGAGAAGAAGCGCTACGCCGATGCCGTGCCCGTTCTGCAAAAGGCGGAGGCCATGGCGCCCAAGGACCCGGTTCTGCCGGCGCGCCTCGGGCATGTGTACCTCGAAAACAAGGATTACCCGAATGCGGTGCGCGAGCTGATCGCCGCTTTTAAAATGGACACGTCTTCGGACGACGTGCTGAAGGACCTCGTGCTCGCGCAATATCTGAACAAGAACTATCCCGCGGCGCTCGAAGGCATCGATCTTCTGTCCAAGCGGGAATCTCTTCCGCCGGGAAGCTGGTTTATGCGCGCCACCTGCTACGATAAACTGGAGCAGCCGGCCAATGCGCTCGAAGCCTACAAGAGGTTCCTGGAATTGAATAAAGACCTGAACAACGACATGTATTTCGAAGCGTCGTCGCGAGCGCGGGCGCTCACTCGCGAGTTGGAGAAGAAGAGGTAGCATTTTGCCCAGAAGGCTTCATTGTTTGCTTCTCCTTTTCATAGCGGGAATCCTGCCCGGTGGGGCGTTCTCACAGGACCACGCCCCGGATTTCCGCGCGCGCTTCACCCAGGAGACCGACCCTATGCGCCGGGCGCAAATGATGCCCAAACTCGGCGAAGCCGAATTCGATGAGATTACGCGTGACGTGGACGCGGGCAAAATGCCGGAGGCTGTCGCTGTGCTGAGGGAATACAGCTACGAGATCGGCTCTTGTGAAAAGGGACTCGATGCGGAGCACATCAACGCGGAAAAGCACCCCAAGGGCTACAAGCAGCTGGAAATTTCTCTGCGCGAGTCGCTGCGACGCCTCAACAGCCTCCTCGTAAGCTTCACAGCCGAGGAACAACAACCGTTTCTCGATGTGCGAAACGATCTCGATACGCTGAACCGGCACCTGATTCGCGAGCTTTTCCCCAATCAGCCGGATAAATCGCCCGCGAGCGAACCTGCCACGGAGACGGCGTCTCCGAAACAGGAATAGGAATCAGCCATGTTCTGCCGTAAACAATTCGCGTTGCTGGGCACGGCGCTGCTGCTGGCGTCGGTTGCCGTCGCGCGCGGGCCGCTTCCCGCTCCGCAGGAGAAGGACTACCTCTCCGAATCCGAAGCGGACAAAATCCGCGACGCGGACACCGCCGCGCTGCGCATAAAGCTCTACATCTCGTTCGCCGAGGATCGCCTGAAGAAATTCGAGTACGAAATCCATCGTTCGGTTCCCGAACGCCGCCGCGCCGAAATCCTGAACGCGCTGCTCAACGGATATTCCGCCTGCGTCGACGATGCCGCCGACCAGATCGACGTCGCGCAAGAGAAGCAAATGGACATTCGCGAAGCCCTTAAAATGATGCGCGCGAAAAACAAGGAATTCCTCGAAACGCTTCAGAAGTACCAGACGGATGGTCCCGAGCTGGATACCTATCGCGACACGCTCGAAGATGCGATCGAAGGCACGAAGGACGCGCTCTCGGATATCGACGACGCAGAAAAACAGGCAACGCCCGGCCCCGTGCGGAGAAAGCCCTCTTGAAGCAGCTCCCGCAGCGCGCCAAGCGCGCGGTCCCCGGCGGCGAACGGATTTTTCATCGCATCTACACGCGCCTTGGATGCGAAGGGCGGCCGCCGCACTTTATAGTCGAATATCATCCCTACACGGATTTGACGCACACCATCCGTCTGCGCGAAGACATCGCGCACGTGCGCCTTTCGGACGTGCTCCGCGACGCCCCCGCGGGCGTGGTGGAAGCGGCGGCGGCGATCCTGCTGGGGAGGCTCTACCGCCGCCGTCCGCCGAGCGACCTGGTCGAGAAGTATCGCGAGTTCTCCTACGCGGGAAAGACTCGCCAAAGAATACTGCGGGTGCGGAAGAAGCGGGCACGGCGCGCCGAACACCGTCCCGCGGGCGCGCATCACGATCTCGCGGCGCTTTTCGACGTGCTGAACGCGCGCTATTTCGAGAATGTGCTCGATCGGCCGCAGCTCGGGTGGAGTTCACACGCGTGGAAATCGCAGCTGGGGTGCTTCGATCCCGCGCTGCGCCAGATTCTGCTGAACCGGCAGCTCGATAGGGACACCATCCCCGAATACGTGGTCGCGTACGTTCTGTATCACGAGATGCTGCATCTGAAACATCCGATGAAGTTCGCGCGGTGCCGCCGGGAATCGCATTCGCCGGAGTTCCGGCGGGAGGAGAAGGTTTTTGCGGACTATGCGCGCGCCATGAAATTTCTGGAGCGCTTTCCGGACTAAGAGAGATCCCTCGCTCGATGGGCTTCGCTCGGGCTGACGGCGCTCATCGCGTTGTCAGCTTTGCAATTTTCGCCAGAACTTTCTTCGCGTCCGGGGCGTGCGGGTACACCTGCAGATATTCCTTGTAATACTTCACCGCGTTGGCCTTGTCACCCTTTTTCTCGTAGATCTGCGCGAGAAGCATGCGCGGCTTGGCGTAATCGGCTTTCAGCTGGATGGCATCTTCGAAGCGGCTGATCGCCGCGTCGGCGTCTCCTTTGTGCATGTAATAGGTGCCCACGTCGACGTCCTGCTCGGCGGGCAGCGGGTTGTATTTCGGCAGTTCCTGCGGCGGAGTCTTGATCGCCGCAGCCGAGTTGAACGAGGACGACGACCAGCCTGAATCCTTGTCGTCTGCCTTCTGGTCGGGGTTCTTCTGGTCAGGCTGCGCTTGATCTGGTGTCTGGTCGGCGGGCTTCTGATCAAGCTGGGCATGGTCGGGCGTCTGCTGATCTGAATCGCCTTGCTGGGCCCTGTGATCCTGGCTCGACGATTCGTTCGGATCGGGCGAGTCCTTTTGCTTCTGATCCCCTTGCGGCGCGGACCACGCCGGTAGCATCCAAGCAAGCATCAGCAACGCGGATAGGATCGGCAGTTTTCGCATGGTCATCTCATCGCTTTAGAAGGCGTTTGATATCATTGGAGTTGTCTCCCGAGCACTTCCCTGTCTCATAGTCAGGGACAACCGATCCGCGTCTATTATAGCGAGAACTCCCTGCGAGGGAGCCGCGTAGCAGTCTAAGCCGCCCGGGGTAATCGCCGCATTCATGGAGCTTCGCGAAAAAGTCGCCAGTTTGCCGCTCGATCCCGGGGTGTACCTGTTCCAGGACGCGGGCGGCACGATTCTATACGTGG
>CAZRKW010000240.1:0-6302 GCA_964600355.1 uncultured Acidobacteriaceae bacterium | reverse complement strand
AACGTTAACGCTAGCGCTGACGGACAGCCTGCGGTGAAGCAGCCTTCTGGGCCTCGGCATGGACGAGGTATTCCGCGTAGGGGCCCTTGAAGTCCTCCACGTGCCCATCCTTGAAGTGCCAAATGCGCGTGGCCACTTCGTCGATCACATCGTAGTCGTGCGTCACCAGCAGCACCGTGCCATCATACTTTTGCAGGGCAATGTTCAGCGCGTTGATCGATTCCAGGTCCAGGTGGTTGGTCGGCTCGTCGAGCACCAACACATTGGGTTTCTGCATCATGAGGCGGCAGAAAATCAGCCGCGCCGACTCCCCACCGGACAAAGCCTTCGTGGGTTTCAACGCGTCGTCTCCGCTGAAGAGCATCTGGCCGAGCAGTCCCCGCAGTTCCTGCTGCGACGCAGCGGGATTGAACTGGTGCAGCCACTCGATCACCGTGGTGCCCTTCACGATCGAATCGGCATGATCCTGCGCGAAGTAGCCGACCGCAACATTGTGCCCCCAGCCGACCGTGCCGCCATCGATCGGGAACTTCTTGTCGACGTCATCGATGAACCCCGGCGCGTTGCGAACCAGCGATTTAAGCAGCGTAGTTTTCCCGGCACCGTTGCGACCCGCCAGCGCCACTTTCTCTCCGCGCGACACGGCCGCCGAGAACTTATGCAGCACTTCCACGCCGTCGTACGACTTGTGGATGCTCTTGATTTCCAGCGGGTGCTTTCCGGAATGCTGCTCCATCGGGAAGCGAATGTGGGGCCGCGCAATATTGGACCTTGCCAGGTCGGAGGTCTGCAGCCGCTCCACTTCCTTCTTTCGGGAGGTCGCCTGCGCGGAACGCGTGCCTGCGGAGAAGCGGGCGATGAATTCGTTCAACTGCGCGATTTTCTTCTCACGCTGGGCGTTTTCGTTTTCGATGCGCGAGCGGATGGCCGTCTTGGCCAACACCATGTCGTCGTAGCCGCCGTTGTACATGATCACGGTCTGGTAATCGATGTCGGCCGTGTGCGTGCAGACGCTGTTCAGAAAGTGCCGGTCGTGCGAGATCACGATCAGCACGCCTTCATATTCGCAAAGATAATCCTGCAGCCAGTGGACCGAATCGAGGTCCAGGTGGTTCGTGGGCTCGTCCAGCAGCAGCGCCGAGGGATTTCCGAAAAGGGCCTGCGCCAGCAGCACGCGCACCTTCTGGCCGCCCTGCAGTTCGCTCATCTTGCGTTCGTGAAGCGAACTTTCCACGTCCAGCCCGTCGAGCAGCAGCCCGGCGTCGGCTTCAGCGGAGTAACCGCCCTCTTCCCCGACGATTCCCTCCAGCTCTCCCAGGCGCATGCCGTCGGCGTCCGTGAGCGATTCGTGGGGCTTGGCATACAGCGCGTCACGTTCCTGTAGCGCCTTCCACAGGGACTTATTGCCCATGATGACGGTATCGATCACGCGAAATTCGTCGAACGCGAACTGGTCCTGGCTCAAGACACCGAGCTTCTTGGGGCGCGTAACCGATCCCTTCGAGGGTTCGAGGTCCCCCGTCAGAATCTTCATGAGCGTCGACTTGCCCGCGCCATTGGGCCCGGTGATCGCGTAACGGCGCCCGGCGAAAAACGTACACGTGACCTCATCGAACAGGATTCGAGGCCCAAAACGCATGGAAACGTTGTTAATGGAGAGCAATGGAGTCTAATTTACCCCTATATCAGGTCTATGAGCTTTCTGACCAAGGCGGCTCGGTTGCCGCAACCTGGGCGGAGACAAGCCCAGGTCAACCGATGCTACTGCGTGGCACAGAATTGAAGATCACCCAAACAAGCGGGGATTCCAAGCACTAGAATAACACGGAGACGACAGTTCCGCCGAAAAGCCATTCGCTGGTGTGTGTAAAGGTGCCGGGAACAGCGAGCTTCCAAGGGAGTTACGCAAAATTCTCCGACAGAATCAGTCTCACTGCTTTACGGAGCCCTCGGCGTAAACGGTGACCGTTAGCAGGAAAAAGTTGGCGTTCATGCCCTCCACCACCCAGCCCACCATTGCCGCCGGATGTGAACGATCCGGTCCCACGTAGGTTTTCTCGCCGGTCGGCTTGGTCCGCGGTTCGGTCCAGCTGATCCAGGCGGCCGGCGCAACGGAACGAAGTTCTTTCACATAACTGGCGTAGTTGGCGAGCAGCAGTGCGCGGTTCTTGCTTTCGGCCACGTCACAGCTATCCGCATAGCGCGGCTTCATTTCCACGCGGATGTAGCATTCCGTAGCCGCCGGGATCGCCACGGTGGACTTGTAAGCGGTCTCGCCATACGCATCCTGGGGATCCTTGCGGATCGCCGCAAAATCATCGGATCGATGATGAATGATCTGCTTCATCGTGCGCGAAATCTCGTCGGCGGCGAATGAGGTGGACGCCGGAAACGGAATCAGCAGAAAAATCGCCGCCATACAGAAAAAGATTAGCCTGCGCATGAGTGTGTCTGCTCGCTCTGCCGCATCATTTTTCCGAAGAAAGGTCCGTTCCCTTTCTAAAGGAGCCGCGCGGCAACGGCAATCGGATTAATTGCCCGGCGTTGAGATGATTTGGATCCGTCATCTCGGGATTCAGCGCGCGAATTTGCTGCAACAGCTGGGCATCAAATCTGCCGGCATAGGAACGGCTGATGTCCTCGATCGTCTGCCCGGCCATCGCGGCCACCGTAATGATCTGCGTGGCACCCGTTTCCTGCGGATCGGCGCTGTAATCCGTTTCAGCAGGTGCCTCTTCGTCGGCAGGCGGGACAGGCGATGTCGCAGTCGGGGCTGGCTGAGGCGTCGCAACGTTTGGAGACGGAGAAACGGCCGGAGGCGGAGGCGCGCTTACAAGTGCTGGCGCGAGGGCTGGCTTAGCCGCTTCTGGGGGTTCGGTGAGCCGGAGCATGAAAGCCGTAAGAGAAATCCCCGCCAGAAAAAGAATCCCGGTGACAACAGATGCGCGAAGCGCCCAGCGGGGCAAACGGAAGCTCCTAGCCGGCTCGTAGGTGAGACTCAGAACCGGTTGCACGGGAGCGTTTTCTTCTGCGGGGTCTCCGGGCACTTGGGATGTTTCGGGCGTAACGGTAACATCTGGCGCCTCTGTTGCAACGTCGAGCGAAGCAGTTCCTGGTGCTGCTTCCGAGGCAATTTCAGCAACTCCGGAAGAGATTGGCGCCGGTGCCGCCTCAGCGACACCAGTTTCCCTTTCGGCGAACGGCTGGCCGTCCAGCTTCGATATCACGCTTTGCACAATCTCGACCGGCACGGCTTTGCATCCAGCCTCGTGGGCCGCGCAAAGCGCGCTGTAGCAAAGATTATTGATCGTGCGAGGAATGCCACGGCTGTGTTCCGCGATCAAAGCGATGGCTTCGGGCGTGAACAACGGTTCCCCCGAGTACCCCGCGATCTTCAGCCGGTGCTCGATGTAGCTAGCAGTTTCCTCCGCCGAAAGCGGTTCGAGCCGCGCGAGCACCGCCAGCCGCTGGCGAAGCTGCGCGAACTGCGGCTGCGCCAGCTTGTCCGAAAGCTGCGGCTGACCCGCCAGGACGATCTGGAGCATTTTGGCGTAGGATGTTTCGAAGTTCGAAAGCAGGCGCACCGTCTCCAGCACGGAATCCTCGAGGTTTTGCGCCTCGTCCACGATCAGCACAAAGCGCCGCCCCGCAATCATCTCCGCGAACAGTATCTCGTTCAGCTTGCTGTGCATCGATACGAGGTCCATGCCGCGCGTATCGACGCCCAGTTCATTCAGAAGATATTGGAAGAATTCGCGCGAACTGCATTGCGTCTGGAACAGAAAAACCGTTCGCGCGCAATCGTGGAGTTCATCCAGCAGCTGATAAAGAAGGGTAGTCTTGCCCATGCCAGGCTCGGCGATGAGGGCAAAAAAGCCCCGGCCGTCTTTGATACCGGACAAAAGGGAGCTGAGAGCTTCGCGGTGCGTGCGCGTGCGGTACAGGTAGGCGGGATCCGGAGTCACGCCGAACGGTTGCTGGCGCAGATTGTAAAACTCCAGAAACATAGTCACCGTTCCGAATGCGCTAGGCGCTACAAAGCCGCCGAAAAGGAAGGGAATGCCTCGCAAAACGGATCGAACGAGCGCACCCGCCCCGAATGAGTCACTCGATACGTCCCGAAGACCGCAGTGTGCTACAACCGGCACGCCGGATGCAAGATAGTTGCAAGTCCGCCAACCCACCGTCGGGCCAAAGCGCCCAGCCCACACAGTCAAATTCCCTTTCCGCATCCGCTCTCAATGCCGTATGCTGCGCCTTATCGGGAAGTTAAGGGGCTCGCAACCGGTTTTGAGACCACACAGTCTTCCAACGGAACCTCTCGCCGAGCTGTCCCCCGCAAAGAAGCGCATTGCCAATCTAACGCTCTGGCCCCTCGTCGCCGCCACCTTCTTCATGGTTTCAGGCGGCGCCTACGGCACCGAAGACATCATCCACGGCGCGGGGTACGGCCGCGGCATCGTGATTCTGCTGCTCACGCCAATCCTTTGGAGCGTTCCCACAGCCTTCATGGTCGGCGAACTCGCCAGCGCCCTTCCCCAGGAAGGCGGCTACTACGCCTGGGTGCGCCGCGGGATGGGAAATTTCTGGGGCTTTCAGGAGGCGTGGCTGTCTCTGGTGGCGAGTGTCTTCGATATGGCCATCTACCCCACGCTTTTCGTCGCTTATCTCCAGCGCCTCTTCCCATGGGTGGCGTCAGGCCATCGCGCGCTGATCGTCGGTCTCGCGGTAATAGCGGTTAGCGCGGCATGGAATATTCTCGGAGTCCGCGCGATCGGCGTCTCTTCGTTTTGGCTGTTCCTGATACTCTCCGCCCCGTTCGCGTTGATCGTGATTCTGGCCCCGATGAAAGCAGGCGCCCTTTCCGGCGCCGTAACCTCGCCCGTCACTTCTACCATCGGCATGGTAGGAGGAATACTGATCGCCATGTGGAATTACATGGGCTGGGACAGCGCTTCCACGATCGCCGCGGAAGTGCAAGATCCCCAGCGAACCTACCCTCGCGCGATGCTGCTCTCGGTAATCATTGTGGCCGCGACGTACATCCTACCGGTCTCGGCGATGTGGCTCACCGGCGTTTCGTCCTCCGCCTTCGAAACAGGCTCCTGGGCCGATCTCGCGGCCCTAGTCGGAGGGCCATGGCTTCGGGTGGCGCTCGTGCTAGGCGGACTGATCAGCGCCTTCGGCATGCTCAATGCCCTGGTGATGAGCTACTCGCGGCTGCCCCTCGCAATGGCGCAGGACCATATGCTGCCCCACGCCTTCGCAAAGTTGAACGCCAGGACAGGCGCGCCGTGGGTCGCCATTCTCGTGTGCGCCGCGGGCTGGGCGCTCTGCTTAGGCTTGGGATTCGAACGGCTCATCACGCTCGACGTGCTGCTCTCCGGCGCGAGCGTCGTTCTGGAATTTGCCGCGCTTTACGCTCTGCGAGTGAAGGAACCTGAGCTGAATCGCCCGTTCCGCGTGCCAGGCGGCGCAACCGGAGCCGCACTGATCGGCGTCTGCCCGCTGCTCCTTCTGAGCATTTCCGTGCTTCATAGCGAGAGTGAACGCATCCTGGGCGTCAATGGTTTGCTTTTTGGCGTGCTGTTGATTCTGGCGGGCTTTGTCGCCTACTGGGCCCAGAGCGCAGCAAGCGGGGGCGTTCGCGTTACTACGGCGCCGTCCGACACTCCGAAATTCTAAGCTCTTCCGTAATTCTACCGATTCACCGCGGAGATTTGCGTATTCCCCGTACCCCGCGCCAGCGCTTGCATCGCCTGCGCGCGGACTTCCCGCACTTTTTCATCCAGAGGACCGACAATGCCGAGGGCCAGATATGCGTCGAGGTCAGCCACAACTGCGGAAAATTTGTTCTGCTGAAGGTGTATCTGCGCCAACAGGAGTCGCGCTCCGGACGCTTTGGGATTCGACGTAATCGCGTCCCGCGCGTTTTCCTCAGCTTCCTGCAACCGGGAAGTGGAGTAAAGCACCCAAGCCAGCACAAAGTGCCCGGTAACGTCCGTGGGAGCCTTCTCCAGCCCAGCCCGCACAACCTCCTCGGCTGCCGCAAACTGCTTCGTGACCGTGGCCAGAACAAGCCCCAGGCCAAAGTCTGCCGGGGCATACTGCCCGCCGCTCAAATCGATGGCTTTGCGGAATGCCGACTCGGCATCCCCCCAACGTTCGAGATCCAGCTCGGCGGCCCCGAGCTTTGCGTAAGCCTCGTAATAATCCGGATACGCTTTGATGGCCTTCTGAAACTCGGGAATACTCCCGGCGGCATCCTTCGCGGCGAAGCGCCTGGTTCCCTTCTCGCAGGC
>CAZRKW010000239.1:4044-6318 GCA_964600355.1 uncultured Acidobacteriaceae bacterium | reverse complement strand
GCGATATCATGTGGGTGACTCCCGCGGCGCAGCATGTAAGGCCAGAAGACTGGGCCGATCCCGGAATGCATTGCTTCGGAATGCTGATCGACGGGCGCGCGGAGACGCGGCAAAATGGGGATGCAGCGGCACTGCTTCTGATCGTGAATTCCCATCACGAGAATGTGCCGTTCACGCTTCCGGAGGCTGCATTCGGCAGCAAATGGTCGCTCTTGTTTGACACGCATCGAACCGGCTCCGAAGATCCGCAAGAATTCAAAGTCTGCGACGTCTATGACGTGGCGGCGCGTTCCTTCCTCGCTTTTCTTCTCCGAACTGACAGCAATTCCTGACCGGGCCGATGACAATTCGGGCTGACGGCAGAAGACCGAAGTCTCCGCTCCATAAGCTTGCCGACGGGTTTGGCATTGAGGTTTCCTATCGCGACGCCCCAGGGAAAATACGAAAAACCAGTGAAGATACAAAGCGCCGGCTCTCTGTGACGATTGCGGAACTCTTAGAGGGTTCGAAGATCAATGAACTGGCCGAAACATTCCCGCGCGAGCGAGGCGAGCGGGGGGACCGCTCGGAAAGCGCGGCCGGGTAGCTTTCAGCTGATTCCGGCTGCAAGCCGGGGAATCACGGCGCGCAGCAGCGCGACAAACTGAGCCCTCACGCGCTCGCCGGTTTCCAGAACCTCGGCGTGATTGATCTCCTGGTCCAGAATTCCCGCAGCCATATTCGTGACGCAGGAAATTCCCAGAACCTGGATGTCCATGTGCCGGGCGACGATCACTTCGGGAACCGTGGACATGCCGACAATGTCGGCGCCGATCGCCTTCAGGTAACGAATTTCGGCGGGCGTCTCAAAGCTCGGCCCCGACAATCCCGCGTAGACTCCCTCGTGAAGCGCGATGCCGAGTTTCTTTGCTTCGGCGGAAGCAATTTCACGATAGGGCCGCGAGTACGCATGGGTCATGTCCGAGAAGCGCGGTCCAAAGCGCTTGTCATTCGGACCGATCAGCGGATTCGTTCCCTGCAGATTGATGTGATCGCGAATGACGACCAGCGCCCCCTGATTAAACTGCAGATTGATCGCGCCGGCGGCGTTGGTCAAAATCGCGGCGCGAATTCCCAGACGCCCGAAAACGCGCATCGGGAAAACAACTTCCTTCGCCGCATAACCTTCGTAGAAGTGCACACGCCCCTGCATGGCGGCCACCGCAACCGCGCCGACCTTTCCAATCACGAGACATCCGGCGTGCCCTTCGATTGTGGAGCGCGGAAAGGCGGGGATCTTTTCGTAGGGGATTCGTGTGGCGCCCGCAAATTCATCGGCGAAGGCGCCGAGTCCCGATCCGAGCACAAGCGCGATTTTGGGCCGCAGCTTCGTTTTTGCGAGGATGAATTTCGCCGCGCGCTCGGCCCGGGCAAACTCACCGCCATCTTTCGCAGGTTTTGAACGCGCCGCGTTCATCGCATCATCACTCCCACAATCGAAGCGGACATGAGGTTGGCCATCGTGCCGGCCATCATGGCCCGCAATCCAAGCCTCGCAAGTTCGGATTTCTTGTTGGGCGCGAGCGCGCCGATTCCTCCGATCTGGATGCCGATCGAACTCAGATTCGCGAACCCGCACAGCGCGAAGGTGGCAATCGTAAAGGAGCGCGGATCCATCGTCGCTTCCATCGGCCCCAACCGCTGGAACGCGACGAGTTCGTTGGTCACCATGCGGAGCCCAAGCAGGTTGGCGACGGTATGGCAATCCTGCCACGGAACGCCGATCACCCAGGCAATCGGCGAGAACAGCCAGCCGAAAATCTGCTCGATGCTCGAGGGAAACCAGGCCATGCCGTGCGGTGCAAGCCAGTTGTGAACGGCCCCGAAGCAGCCATCGACAAGATAAATCAGCGCGATGAAGGAAATGAGCATGGCGGCGACGTTGAGCGCGAGGTGCAACCCGTCGATGGTGCCGCGCGAAATGGCCCCGAGCACGTTCACATCCCGCTCGATTTCCGCCATCTCCACGCGGCCAGACGTGAGCGGCTTCTCCGTTTCCGGCACGAGAATCTTGGCCAGAAGAATCGTTCCGGGCGCCGTCATGATCACAGCCGCCAGAAGATGCTTGGCCTGGATTCCGTACGCCATGTAGGCCGCCATCATGCCGCCGGACACGTGGGCCATGCCGCTGGTCATGATGGTCATGAGTTCGGATCGCGTGACTTCCGGCAAAAAGGGGCGAATGGTCAGCGGCGCTTCTGTCTGCCCCATGAAAATACTGGCGGCGACGTTGAG
>CAZRKW010000239.1:0-3944 GCA_964600355.1 uncultured Acidobacteriaceae bacterium | reverse complement strand
CGATTCGTGGAGAACGCATACGCGATCGCGATCATGGTCGCCATTCCCAGAAATCCCGTGAAACGGTGCATGCGCACTCTCCTTGGCCGCGTACCAACCCACTTTTTGCCGTTACCGACCATTCTCGCGAGGAGAAGATCAGTCCACGGAATGTACCATCTCGGCGATTAGATGCAATGGATTCCAGCGATTCTTGCGCGAACCGGCAGCACATACGGAACGCTGATGGGGAGGATTCGCAATCGGAATGAAGCACGCGCCCGCTATTGCGGACGGCTCGTTTCAAAAGCGCGGAAGCGGCGTTCGAGCTCCCACTGCTGACTGGCCTTCTCGCTGCTCTGAAGAAACGACTCGCATGCCTCGGAGGGTTTTTCAATGCCGAGCGGCGCCGCGGAGCAAGCGGAAGCGGCGCGAGAGAAGGCGTCTCGCCCGGCCCACAGGCTGGCACCGGGAAGGAAGCTGTGCTCGATACCGGTTCGGACCATCTGCTTGAGTTCCGCATAATGCACGCCGTAGGTTTCGACGGCGCGCACGTATTCATGGGTCAGGTCGATCCGCGAAACGCCTTCATCGTCGGTGGAAAGAGCCACCGGCACGGAAAATTTGCGATAGATCGGAAAAGGATGGTCCTTGCCGGCGACCCCGAGAATCACATCGTTGCTGGTCAGGTTCACCTCGACCATCACCCGCAGCGCAGCCATTTCCTTGAGCAGATCATAGGGGCGGTCCTCATACATGACGTCCACACCATGGCCAATGCGCTCCGCGTGAGCGTACTCGACGGCCTGGCGGATGTGAAACTGCAGCCCTTCGGGAGGGACGAGACCCGGCGCAAGTTCCCCAGCGTGCAGGCTGATATGCACCTTCGGATAAAGGTTATGCAGGAATCCGACGATGCGCATGTGGAGGGTGTAATCCTCCATGGAGGTGTGGCCATCTTCGGGCATTACGAAGTTGATTCCCACGAAGCGCGGATCGACCGCGGCTGTTTCAAATCCCAGGAGCGTCTGGGCGAAGACCTGTTCCTTGGGAAAGCCGCGAAGAACCTGGTAGAGATAGCGTATCTTGACGCGACAGGCGGGCGATTCATCCTGATTGCCGCAGCGTTCGCGCTCGCGGCGCAGGGCTTCGGCTTGGTCGAGACTTCTGCTTGCGACGGCGATGTCGTCGCGCAGTCCGTGACTCAACAAATCCTGGCGGAGTTGAGCGAAATCGTACTTCCAGCCGATTTGGGCGGCGATCGCCGCGGTGTGGCTGAAGTTGGGCGTCTGCATCAATTCGAGATACTGCTCGTTCTGCGCGGCGGCGCGGGTGGCCACTTCATCGAGCCATTCCCCGGTGTGGCTCGCGAAGGCGCCGACCTGGGGAGGCTCCGAGGCGCCAAAAAGTTCGAAGGTTTTGAAGAAATGATCGTGGCCTGTCACGCCAGACGAGGGCACGAAACCGCGCATGGAGAATGCGTCAATTAAAGCATCGTAGAGATGCTGATCTCCATAGGCGGCCAACGCCGGTGCTTTTCCTTCGCCGCAGGACGAAGTAGCCGCACCTTGCGTCTGGGGTTTCGAAAACGAAAGTCGCGCGCGATCGACACACAGACTATCTTCCACGGCGGCGCGAATCCACGATTCCGCATAGACGGCGCCGCTCAGGTGATTGTGCAAGTCCGCACCCTTCGGCATCGCCACGAGAAAAGCCCGAAGAGCGAGCGGATTCGCGCGGGCCGCTTCCATGGCGCGCCCGGTGGCCTGTTCGCCATTGGAGTGACCCGGTACGGCAACTGCAGGCGTAGTCGCCTGCGCTAAGGCAGTAACCGGCAGCGCGAGCACGATAAACAGGAGGAGAACAATCTCCACGGAAGCCGATTTACGCGGGCCGGGCATTGGGAATTGGGTCTCCTGGCGAATCTGGGATTCAAACGCCGGCCCAGTTCGTTCGGATATAGTACAACGCGCTGTCCCGCTTACACTAAATACGTGTTGCGTCAGGCCTGCGCTCGCGCGAGATTCTGAAAAATCATCGTGCGCGCTTCCTGGAAGCAGCGAAAACGCGTGCACAATCCATGGATCAAAGCAACCGCCAGCGCCGTGACCAATGCTCGGACAGCCAGTGTGGGCAGGGAGCTTCCCAGCCAGGGAGGCAGCAGCGAAGCGACAGCGTAGCCTCCGAGCAGCGCGGGAGCCAGCGGCCAGAGTTGCACCGCGAGGTCTTTTATACCGATTCCCAAATGGCGCTGGATAAACGGAATATATACGACGGCTTGAGTGGAGTACGCGAAAAGGACCACGGCTGCGACGAGTTCAATCCTACCCGTTCTTACCACCAGCAGAAGCAGGACCAGCTCAATGGAACCCGCAAGAACGTTCGCGTGCAGCAGGGCCCGGGTGCGGCCCAGCGCCATGATGCAGTTGCCGACGGGTTCAATCGTCGTCCGGATGATTCCGTAAACGCACAAAATCTGAAGGGCGAAGGTTGCCGGAACCCATTTGTTACTGCCCTTGCCCAGGAACGTGACGAGGAAAAAGTGCGCATTGGCCAGCAGCGTCGCATTGGCGACCACTGCGACGAACGCCACCAAATCGACAGTCTTCAAATACCAGCGGCGCATTGCAGCGGCGTCGTGTTGAATCGCCGAGAACGCCGGGAGCAACGCGTTGTTCACCGTGTCGTAGAGCAAACCGCAGATAAAGCTTCCCCAGGTGAACGCGAGCGCATAGTAGCCCAACTGGGTGCTGCCCATGGCGGATCCGACCAGAAGGTTGTCGAGGTTAAACAGGAGAAAAATCAGGATGCCGCTCCCCAGGAGGGGCGCGCCGAACCGCAAGTATTCGTCTGCATCCGGCCAGTCGAAGTGGAACCTGAGAGGGATCCTTCGAATGAGCTGGTTCCCAATGCTGTTCGCCAGATTCGCGCCGACATCGGCCGCTACCACCGCCCAATACTTCCAGCCATGAAAGATGAGCGTGATGGCGATGATGGAACGAACCACCGTGCCGATGACGCCGGGAATCACCAGCGCCCGATAGTTTTGCTCCCGTGTCAGCGTCACCATCGACATAAAGCCGATCACGGTGACTAGGAAATCGAAGGCCAGCACGCGAATCACGTTCGCGGTGGCCGGGTGCTGGAAGAAATGATGCGCGAACGGGGCGAACAGGTAAGCCGCCACGAACGCGCCAATACTAAGAAACACCTTGAGGGTGAACGCTGTCTGGAGGCTGTTTCGGTCGATAGTGGGCCGCCGGATCGCCGCGGTCCCTACGCCGATGTCACCGAAATGGCTGAGGAAGCCGATGATAATGCCCGCAAATCCCACAACGCCGTAGTCGGACGGGTTAAGGTTCCTGGCCACGATCGAGCTTGTGACCGTTATACAGACGAGCGTCGTGCCTTTGGCCAGGCTCGTGTAAATGACATTCCGGAAGGACTTCGCCTTGGAGACGGTCATGAAGGTCTCGCGAAAATGCGGCGGGGGTTGCTAGGGGCCCTGCGCAGCCATCGTTCCATCTGTGGAGTGCGCTTGGATGGCTTCAAGGCTCGCATTTTGTCTTTCGCGGAGAGACTATCTGCTGCCGGACAGGCAGGAAACGAACCGCCCGCACTCCCAGGCGTTGAAACCGAATCACATTCAATCTTTTCCTACTTTACCACGCGTAATGGGGGGTTGCCGCGGTCGGCAGGCCTGTTCGGCAACCGCGTTCGCAAAGGTAAATGCTCTCCCATCGTTCGCATTCGGGGCAGGTGTTCGCTGTACAAACTTTCACACGTAACATTATTGCCAGCGCCGCAGCGGCGATTCAGGTTGACACCGTTTCAGCGGGTGTGATAATCCTTCACTTACATGTGGCACCGGCTTAAAGGCCGGTTTGCTAGGGCGCCGGAAACGGGACACCAAAATCCCCTCGGGCGACCGGCAACAAACCCCACCCACCCCGGGAGGTGGAAGC
>CAZRKW010000238.1:0-6384 GCA_964600355.1 uncultured Acidobacteriaceae bacterium | reverse complement strand
ATGGTCGAGTGGGATCCCTACACCTTCTCGATCCTCACCGAAACCGCCGGCACCATCGAGTTCAAGGACCTGCAGCCCGGCATCACCATCGAAGAGCAGGTGGACGAAGTCACCGGCCTTTCGCAGTTGGTGGTCACGCTGCCTCCGGGTGACGAAAAGCATCAGCCCACCATTCTCGTGCGCGATTCCACGGGCAAGGCGAAAAAGAAATATCTCATGCCTTCCCGCGCCCACTTGATGGTCGTCGATGGGGATGCGGTCCAGCCTGGTGACGTGCTCGCGAAGATTCCTCGTGAAACTACGAAGACCAAGGACATCACGGGCGGTCTCCCGCGCGTCGTCGAACTCTTCGAAACCCGCAAGCCCCGCGATCCGGCGGTCATCAGCGAGATCGACGGAGTCGTGAAGTACGGCGAAATCGCCAAGGGACAGCGCAAAATCTATGTCGAGAGCGAGGACGGCAAAACCGTTAAGGAATATTCCATCCCGCGCGGCGTGCACATCAACGTTCAGGAAGGGGAGCATGTTCGGGCCGGCGAGGCGCTCATTGACGGGCCGCTGAACCCGCACGACATTCTCGCCGTCCTCGGAGAAAAGTACACCCAGGCGTACCTGGTGAACTCGATTCAGGAGGTCTACCGCCTGCAGGGTGTCAACATCAACGACAAGCACATCGAGACGATCGTCCGGCAGATGATGCGCTGGGTGAAGGTCGAAGACGTGGGCGACACATCGTTCCTTCTCGAGGAGCAGGTGGACAAGTTCCGCTTCCGCGAGGAAAACGACCGCGTCATCCGCGAAGGGGGACGCCCCGCAACCGGGCGCCCGCTGCTCCTCGGCATCACCAAGGCGTCTCTCTCGACCGACTCTTTCATCTCGGCGGCGAGCTTCCAGGAAACCACCCGCGTCCTCACCGAAGCGGCCATTTCCGGGAAGGTCGATTACCTCCGCGGCCTGAAGGAGAACGTCATCATGGGCCGCCTGATTCCCGCGGGCACCGGCCTGGAGCGCTACCGCAACATTCAGCTCCTCACCGAATTGCCCAAGGAGGAGCCGCAGGAGATGGAGCCCGAGCTATCGCCGGAAGAAGCCGCCGCGCTCGATTTCCTGCGTACGGACAAGGACGCAGTAGCCGAAGGCTAGTAGCGAATCGTAGTTTGCTTGTTTTTCAAGGGCGGTCCGATGAAGAATCGGACCGCTTTTTTTTATCGCAGCTTGCGCCGCAACCTCCTATTGAGCAGTTGGACTACACCCCGCAACCTTTTGCCGTCCGACCCTGCCCC
The DNA here is from genome assembly GCA_964600355.1 of uncultured Acidobacteriaceae bacterium. Lineage (GTDB taxonomy): Bacteria > Acidobacteriota > Terriglobia > Acidiferrales > UBA7541 > Palsa-295. The sequence continues at coordinate 5,101 of CAZRKW010000238.1, read as the reverse complement.
CTCGGGCTAAGATTTACTGGGGATTTTTCACGCGCCGGAAGCCCTTCGCGAAGCACCAGGGAGCGTTTGCCAGATGGTTACAAAATCAGCGGAAAACCAGCTCGCGTCGGCCGGCTCCGCCAACCCTCCCGAAGACCAGTTCAAGAAGCTGGTGGAAGTCATTTCGCGCTCGCAGCACAACTATCGCGAGCTGATCGACAACCTCGATCAGGCGGTTTTCACGCTGTCCCTGGAAGGTGAAGTGCGCGTCGCCAACCGGCGGCTCGCTGAAATCCTGCAGGTTCCCTTTACCGGCCTCATCGGGCATCGCCTGAGCGAATTCATCGAGACGCCCGTGCTTGAAGAAGTAAAGCGCTCGCTCCAGGAATTTGTCAGCAATGGCTTTTGGGCCGGCCCCGTTCTGGTGCGCCTCAAGAATGAAAGCAAACAGCGCTATTTCGATTGCTGGCTGCAGGCTCTTTCCGAAGAAAACCAGGTTGTGTGCGTCACCGGCTGGGCTCGCGACGTCACCGCGCAGTACGAAACCGAAATTCGCTTTGCCGAATTGTTCGAATCGCTTCGCGAAGGGGTCTTTTTTTCCACGACGAACGGCCGGATTCTCGACGCCAATACGGCCCTGATCCGTCTGCTCGGTTTCGACGGCAAAGCCGAGTTGCAGGCCCGCAATCTCCGCGACCTGTATGTCCACCCCGGCGAGCGCGATGTGTTGGTGCGCGAGATCGAGGAAAAAGGCTCGTTTCGCGACCGCGAAATCCAGCTGCGCCGCAAAGACGGCCGGGTGATTTATTGCCTCGCCTCCGGCTTCGCTATCCGCGACACGTTCGGCAACGTCACGCGCCTGCAGGGAACACTTGTCGACATCACCGAGCGCCGTGAAATCGAAAGGCAGCTGCACCAGGAGCAGGAATTTGTGCGGCGCCTCGTTGCGAACTTTCCCGACTTGATTGCCGTTCTCGACCGCAACGGCCGGTTCACCTATGTTAGCCCCAGCGTGAAGGATATTTTGGGCGGTGCTCCCGGCCACTACCTCGGCGAGGGATTTGCGGTTCGCTCGGATTTCGAGGATCAGCCTAAAATCGAGGCCATTGTCCGCCGCTTGCTTTCGGGCGAGGAATCTTCCGCGCAGTTTGAATTCCGCGTCCGGCATCAGGACGGCGGCTGGAGAATCCTCCGGGTCAGCGCGGGCCCCTTTGTGGACGAGCACGGCAAGGTTGCCGGCGTCGTCGCTTCCGCCCGGGACGTCACCGAAGCGAAGCTGATCGAGCAGCAATTCATTCAGAAAGAGAAGTTCGCTGCCATGGGGCAGATGATGGCCGGGGCGGCGCACGAGTTGAATAATCCGCTCACGGCCATACTCGGCGTGGGTGAACTTCTTCGCGAACGCTCTGCGGACGAGGTCTCCAAACGCCAGCTCGACCTCGTGATGCAGCAGGCCCGCCGCGCCGCGGGGATCGTGCAGAGCCTGCTGGCCTTTGCTCGCCCCTCCGCCAAGGTCCACTCCGATCTTCGTTTGGAGTCCATCGTTCAGCAGGCGCTCCAGTTCGCGCAGCCGTCCTTGCGCCAGAAGAATATCTCGGTGAAATTCGAAGCGCCGGGCAACCTGCCTCCGGTCGTGGGCGACGCCAAGCTTTTGACGCAGGTGTTCCTCAACATTATCGGCAACGCGGAGCAGGCCATTTCAGCGGCGCGCGACCATGGCACTCTGGCTATATCGCTCGCCGCCGCGGACGGCCACGTCTCCGCCACCATTGTCGACGACGGCCCAGGAATTTCGGCCGCGAATGTGGGCAAGATCTTCGATCCGTTTTTCACCACCAAGCGCCCCGGCGGCGGCACGGGATTGGGTCTCACGATATCTCTTGCGATCGTCAAGGAGCATGGCGGAACGATCGACGTCGAATCTCCCTCGGGTTCCGGCGCCGTTTTTCAGGTGATCCTGCCTGCGGCGGGGAAGGCTCATTCGATTACCTCGAACCTGGCATCTCCTGCGCGGTCGATTCCGCCGGGCTCGGAGGCGCTTCTGGGCTACAGCGTCCTCGTCGTGGACGACGAGGAGAGCATCCGGGAGATCGTGCAGGAAGGGCTCACCGTGCGCGGGATGAAAGTGGAGGCGGTGGAGAGCGCCGAGAAAGCGCTGGCCCTGCTGGGCGGAAACAACTACGACATTGTCCTGTGCGACTTCAATCTTCCCCGCTTGAGCGGCGAGCAACTCCTAGAGCAGTTGCGAAAGGAGCGGGGCAGCTCGGCGCCTCGGTTCGTTTTTATCACGGGGGAGTTCGTCGATACCGGCCGGATTGCGGAGTATTCGGCCAAGGGAGCGGCCATTCTTCAAAAGCCGTTTCGCATCCCGGACCTCGCGAAGCTTCTGGCGTCGTTGCTGGAACCCGAAAGTTCAAAAAAGCTCTAACCCAAATCCTCGCTATTTCTTTTTCGCCGCATCGGTTTTCGAACTTGCATCGACGCCGAAATCCCACACGTACAGGCTCGTTCCGTTGTCCTGCACAACTTCCGCGAGGGCGTATTCTCCCGGTTCGAGCGCTTTGCCGAGCGTGAAGCGATACAGTCCGATGGCGATCTGCCAGCGCTGCATCGGCAGGGTGTCTTTCCGGAGCCGTTTCTGGCCGAAGAGCTGATCGAGCTTCTCGATTTCGCGCGAATCCCCGCGCGTGGTGGCGCGGATCAATTCCAGGTCGGGCTCGCTGCCGTCCGCGAGGCGCATGTAGAATTCCGGCTGGCCGTTTTCGACGCGGTATTCGGCGTGCGGGCGATGGATGGTAATACTGTGCTGCGTCGGCACGATGGGAATCGGCACGAAGATCTGCTCGACGACTTTCTTCTTGACGATTTTGGAATCGATGGGCGCCTGCGCCAGCTTGAGCACCGTTTTTCCGTCGAAGGCGAAGACTCCCTCGCCGCGCGGCAGGAACACGCCGGGCGCGGCTTCCACGCTGGCGTCGATATCGAGAGGCTCGGCGGTGCGTTCAGCCTCCGTGGCGCGGGCCTTGGCTACAAACGTGGCATCGCGCGCCGCTTCGTCCGCCGCTACTTTCTTGGTCTTGTCCCAGTCCACCAGATCGGCGGGCATCTCGTCCCATTGCCCGCTGTCGATGCTGTAGTACCGCACGCGGTCGCCTTCCACCTGGTACTCGCGCACCAACTGAAAGCTGCCGTCTTTCAGCATGAGCTTTTTGCCGCGCGGAAGTTCCGGTTGCGTGGTGGATGCCTTGGGTGCGTTTTGCTGAGGAGAGGCCGGGGCTTGCCTCGCCGATGCGCCGCTTCCCAGCGCGGCAACTGCCAGCGCCGTTACGAGCGCTACCTTCGAGAAGCGAAACTTGCGGATCGGAAACATTTTCGCGATTGCCCGGGGCGGTTTATGCGCCCTCCCTTTTAGGATGCCAATTTCCATCGCGGGTTTGCAGCGTCAAATTGTGAATCCTCCTGCGTTTTCGAAGGCGCGCGCCAGCCGCAGCACGGAGCCTTCGCGGAAGTGCGGCCCAAAGATCTGCATTCCTACCGGCAAGCCCGCTTTTGTTTTTCCGCACGGGACGGAAATTCCGGGAACGCCGGCGAGCGACCCCGTCACGGTATAAATATCCGCGAGATACATCTGCAGCGGATCGGAGGATTTTTCGCCGATCCGGAACGCGGGCGTCGGGGCCGTCGGCGTCAGGATCGCATCCACCTTCTGAAACGCGTCGGAGAAGTCGCGGGCGATCAGCGCGCGGACCTTTTGTGCGCGCAGGTAATACGCGTCGTAGTAGCCGGACGACAGCGCGTAGGTTCCCAGCATGATGCGCCTTTTCACCTCGGGGCCGAATCCGCGCTCGCGTGTCTTGCGGTACATGTCGATGAGCGTACTGCCCGGCACGCGCAAGCCGTAGCGGACGCCGTCGTAGCGGGCCAGGTTGGAACTCGCCTCCGCGGTGGCGATGATGTAATACGCCGCGATGGCGTAGTCGGTATGCGGCATCTGCAGCGGGATGCGCTGGCAGCCCAGGCTCTCGAGCAGCGCGATTCCCGCCTGCACTTTTTCCTTCACTTCGGGATCGAGCCCTTCACCGAAATAATCCTCGGGAACGCCGATGCGCATTCCCTTCGCGGGCTTTTCAATCTCCGCCAGGTAATTTTCCACCGGCACCGCGGCCGAGGTGGAATCGTTGGGATCGTGCCCCGCGATCGCTCCCAGCACCGCAGCCGCATCGGCGATATTCGCGGTAAACGGCCCAATCTTGTCGAGCGAGGACGCGAACGCCACCAGCCCGTAACGCGAGACGCGCCCGTAGGTCGGCATCAGCCCGGGAATGCCGCAGAACGAGCCGGGCTGCCGGATGGAGCCTCCCGTATCGGTCCCCAGCGACGCGACGGCCAACCCAGCCGCCACCACGGCGGCCGACCCGCCGCTCGATCCTCCCGGGACGCGATCGGTCGCCACGGGATTGCGCACCGGGCCGTACGCGGAATTTTCGTTCGAGCTGCCCATGGCAAACTCGTCGCAGTTTGTCTTGCCGAGAACCACCGCACCTGCGCGTTCCAGCCGCTCGACGGCTGTGGCGTCATATGGCGGCACGTAGTTCTCGAGGATTTTCGATCCGCACGTTGTGCGGATTCCGGTGGTGCTGATCACGTCTTTCACCGCGATCGGAACGCCCGCCAGCGCCGGCAAAGGCTCGCCACGGCCGACAGCCGCATCGATTCGGGCGGCCTGCTCGTAAGCGCGTTCGGGTGAGAGCGTGAGATAAGCGTTCAGCTCGGGGTTGCGCTTCTCGATGCGCACGTAGAACTCCGAGGCGAGCTCTTTGGCGGAGACTTTCTTGCTGGCGAGCGCCTCACGCACACCTGCAACCGTCCAGGACGTTTGCGCGCTCATCGTTCGATCACCTTGGGCACCCGGAAAAAGGGTTTTTCGGCATCGGTGGCTCGCGAGAGCACCGCGTCGGCGACGTCGCATCGCCGCAGCACGTCTTCGCGCAACTCCGGATGGCTTTCCGCTCCTTGAGGAGCATCGGAGTGGAAGATCACCTGGGCCATGGGTTCCACGCCGGTGACGTCGAGCTCCTTCAGCTTGTCGATGTAGCTGAGGATTTCGTCGAGCTGCCCGCGA
>CAZRKW010000237.1:0-6395 GCA_964600355.1 uncultured Acidobacteriaceae bacterium | reverse complement strand
CTGTCTAATTTCCGTGACATACCCTGAGGACTTGAATTAGGAAGTCCCCTCGGCGAAGGGCAGAACGGAAGCCGAGTACCGCAGACTTTCGGAAGAAGAAGAGAGCGCAACATCCGCGAGACGTACAGGGGTTGCGGATTTTGCTGCTACCTTCGCCGGTTGCTGGCATCCGCTTGCACCTGCGATTATCACCAAGAGAACCGCCGCCGCTTTCAATAGTCCTATGCTTGACTTGTTTTTCATGGCTTTAGTCCATCCCTATCGTTTTTTCAAAGTTAGCCCGTGCCGTCCAAAATCCTGCGAGCGCTTGCTGGTACTGCGCCTCTGCCTCCGATACTGCTGCCTCTTGCTGCATCAGATCGGCCAGAAGCACTGCTTTTTGGTTGTAGCGGTCCGTCATTTCGCGGAGCTTTGCCTGCTCCGCCCCGCGTTGGTCAGTCTGCGCGTCTAGCAGCATGCGTGCCTCTTCAAGCTTTCGAAACCTATCTTCGACGTCTAGAAGAATCCGCTGTTCGGCGTCCTGTTCGGCAGTCGCCTTCTGCTCTGTCGTAGCCTTGAGTTCCGCGATCCGGTGCTTCTTGTACCCCCAATCGAAGGGCTGCCATTGAACTTGGACTCCGACGGCGCCGGCGTTCTGCGGGAGGAAATTAACGTTTTGAAATCCGAGGTAGCTGACCTGGAGGCTCACATCAGGGATGTATTTCGCATGCTCACGACGGACATCCATCTCTGCGATCTTGGTTTGCAGCTTGGCTTCCCGAAGCTCAGGGCGCTGTTCCAATGCCTGCTTTCGAGCGGTATCGAGATCCCATTCAACAATCTCGCCGAAGGGGAGCATCTCTACCGAGAACGCAGTGCGCAGGTCGCGCCCCAGGAGACGATTCAGGTTCTCCTTCTGTAGCTCAAGAGCGTCTTCCGCCGTGAGCAACTGATACCGTTGTTGTTTTAGCTTGGCCTTTACTGTGAGCGAAACGGATTGCAACACGGTTTCCTGTGCGAGCCGCCGCTCAGTTAACGCGGACAGCTCGCCCAAAGCCTGAACAGCTGCGCTTGCACTCGCGATTTGCGACTGTAGCTCCGCCACCTGGTAATAGGCTTCCTTTACCTGTCTCGCAGTGTCCTGACCCTGAGCGCGCACTCCTTCCTTGGCGAGATCGACTCCGAGCTGGGCCTGCTGAACAGCCAGGTTCACTTTGAAAAGTTGAGTAAGGGGTTGTGCCGCGGAGGCATTCACGAACGCTCCGAACCGCACCGGTGAGTGGATGTTTGAATTGGTTGCTGGGATGGGACCGATGCCTGGGTAGGTGCCGAAGCTGCCGGCAGGAACTCTAAAATTCAGCGGCTGCAGCGGCACTCCTGCAAGAACGTTCGCATCCAGCTTCGGGAGGTAATTTGTTTTGGCCTGTGCGACTATCTCTTGCGTCTTGACAACTTCAAGTTTGCTGATTTCGATGTCTCGGTTGGCGCCGGTTGCGATTCGGATCGCTTCGTCCAAAGTCAAGACCGGCACTGAGGAATCCGGTGCCTGCGACTGTCCCCAAGTAACCCCTACGAGCGCGATCTGGAGGCACAGGATCAGATAGACGCGGGATCGAATTATTGTCAGGGCCGAACGTCCTGTGCGCCTCTGTATCGTTTTGTTTCTTGGATTCATGTGAGCTCCTGCGGTAGGTATTGCAGGGGCCATGCCAATCTGTGCGGCTCGCAAGTCATTGAATTTATTAGGAAAAGCCGACGTTCTCGGGAATCGGTCTGCCCGAATGCGGGCAATGCTGCCGCCAGTGACCATCGCCAATTGGGCAGTGACGTATGGGCACACTGTGAACCTTGTGCGATTCGCGAGCAGAGCAGTCAGCAGAAAAAGCGAGTCGGCAAAACTGAATTGATAGGCAGCAAGTCAATCGCGCGGAACTTCTACCAACAGGAAGTCATGGCAGCGGTCAATCACCCTGAGTGTGTTCCGATTCCAGTCGTTGTTTGATCGTAAGGAGAACGCGTTCGAGCGAAGATCGAGCTTTATCCACCGCCACTTTGCGCACGATGCTTCCCTTCAAGCCGGTAAGACCGGCCTGTTTCGATCCTTTGACGGTAATGATGTAGAAGCCGGGGCGTTGCACGTCTTTGACGCAGACAGTGAGATCGAGCGCGGTTTCAAAGTAGTGGCTTGCATAAATCTGCTTCTCGGCTACTGCGTACGCTGGGTCCGCCGGGCTTGCTCCCCGATAAACGATCCTCTGCACGATCCGAAAGGTTGGTTTCAATCCGAAGTTCACTTCCTCCCAGTAGAAGCCAACTTGTACGTTCTCCGACTTGCCCTTCGGATATTCGAGAAGATATTCGTTGAGTTCGGGGAGGTACACTGGAAGCGCGCTCAGTCGTGTTATGAGCGACGCGAATGTTTCGGCGACCGCAGCGGGATGATTCTTGTCACGATAAACGCCCAGGGCAGCGTTGCCTCCATGCATGTAGTCTAGCAGTGCCTGCAGCGCCATCTGACGGCCCACTTGGTTCACCCTATTGTCGACACCAGGCGCGGACCAGTCGATCGACTGCTTGAATTCTTCCATCGCCTCGGTCGGCAGTTGAACCTCGCAGTGTCCCACCTTGCAAGTTTTTAGTTCCTCGATGTCTTGGTGTTCGAGGACGAAGCCGTCGAGGTCTGAAAGCTGGGGCGGATCAGTGAAACCTTGGATTGCGATATAGCCCGGAAGCTTTCGCAGGGCGTCGATGTTTGAGGCAAGTTCGAGATATTTTTCGGGACGCGCCTTTACATACACGGCGCCGAAGACAAACACCTCGTCTGGCGTTGTGGCCTCGACAACCTTCGCAAGCGCCTTCCCTGAGCGGATCGTACCAATCTGATCTCCGTTCAAGCCCACAAATTCGCGAAAGAATCTATCCGGCTCGTCTTGGCCGTCGGCTTTAGTCGCAGGGGACGCCAGAAGCAGTACGAATACAAGCGTTATCCAAAGACAGGTCTTTATCATCGCCCTTCTCCTCGAATTTGCCCACCGGCGTGCCTCTCCTCATTATGGCTACGCAAGCAACTCCTACCGCTGCCCAGAACACAGCCCGCGCCCGCCGACACAAGGCCAACGTCAATCCAGCAGTGCCCGAAACGCCGAGCAGACTTGCAATGAGAATATTTCCACCCTCGTAAGTACCGAAGTTGCCTGGACTCACGACGCCAACGAGGTTGATCACCTTTGTCAGGCCCTCCAGTGCACACGCCCCGACCACGCCGATGCTTGTTCCCATGAAATGCAGGACCACATATGCCTCTAGGACGGCCATCGCATGCCATAGAGAATTGAGCGTCAGGTTCGCATAGAATGCGGCAGGGTTCTCGCGATAAAAGGTGAGGAGGTTGCGTTCAGCTGAATCTATGATCGGCAGCTTACCGGTCACGAACTTATAAAGCCACGGCAATCGCCCGATTGCTCTCACCGCGTTCCCCATCAGCTGCCACCGACTTGCGACGGCCACTGCGCCCAGTCCCACGACTGCGATGAGCACCGCGGCGACCAGCAAAGCGTAAACTCGCCAGCTACCGGGCAGGGGAGCGAGCACTAAGGTTGCAATGATTCCCAATACGGTGACGACTGCCGCTGTGAACGTATGCAGCCCTCCATCAATCGCGGAAGACGATATTCCATCGGCGAGTGGCACAGTAGCACCGATCATAGATACGCGCAGTCCCTCCCCAAGTAGCTTTCCGGCAAAACCAAATTGCCCGACCGCATCCGAGGCCAGCTGCGCGCCAACACTGCGGGACCATGAGAGCGCACTGATGTCGCATGTGAAAGTTTGGCGCCAAGCCCATGTCTTGACTAGCTGAGCCAATCCGCCCAGCATGATGATCACGGCCAGGCCCCAGCCAACTTCCTGAATTTGCTTCCAAACCGCTCCCGGGCCGGCCCGAAACACCATGTGCCCCAATAGGCCGGCCCCAAGCAGCGGCAGAAATAGTCGGCAGGAAATCCACATTAGCTGTCGAATTTTACGCACTGGCTACCCCACTGGCTTTTGCCGGAATGCGTATGGGAACAAGAAAACCACTCGCGAGAAGATAGGCATAGAGGTGATCTAGCGGAGGCTTGAAACGCAACTTTTCAGCGGAAACGTATCCGTTCGTTTCAGTCCATTCCAATTCGATAGCTGAAAAAAGTTTGATTGCCTCCCGCAAATCTGCCGCAGTCATCGGGTGACTGTAGATGCGTATGTTCTGGGCTAAGAGGCGAGCAAGAGCTTCCAGAAGTCTGCCTTCCAGATTGAAGTAGGGATCATCGAAAGCTCGCACTAGAAGCGAAAGACCTGCGATAAAGCGCACGGGAGCCTTTGTGTACCGATTCACCAGAGCCGTCATGTTGTAAAGCTCGCGTTCTCGAAACAAGAGGACGTGACCGCCTCGCGCGAGAAGGGCATCAATTCGGCGCAACAAGTCGGCGACTTCTGGCGCTGACTCTTGCGGAGCGAGTGGAGCCGCCGTCAAGCAAAAGCAGCCGATAGGGGTAGGAGCAGCTTCCCCCAACTCCTTTTGAAGCTCTTGAACGCCTGCCGCCAGCAATTCTGCATGGATTTGCGCATGGACAGGGTCTGCATGGCCAAAGTATCCGGGTGCGAGTACAACCGCTTTTTTGTGGAGGAATTCGTTGGGTGGAACAGGGGCATCCGAAGCGGGGAAGCACACCGAGTCGCCAAGTCCTGCATGCACGAGGTACGCTAGGATAATCCGCCGATCCCAACTTGCGAAGGCCGGCCCGCGAAAATCGACGAAATCGATCTCCATCCGTTCCCTTATAACGTCTTGTGCGAGTCCTTCGAAAAACGATTCCTTTGTCTGTAGCTGGTAGAACGCAGCGTAGATGAGATTGACGCCCAGAATACCGATAGCCTCCTGTTGCAGAATGTTGGAAGAGTCCCGCATGTTGATGTGGAGGAGAATGTCACTGGGTTTGTCGCCAGGATGCGCTTGGAATCGAAGTCCAACCCAGCCGTGCGAATCATTTGTTCCGGCGTAATTTCGCGCAGACACGGTATCGACAAAAGAGAAGAAGCGCGTCTCTGGCCCTCGCTTCTGGTCCAATTGCCTAAGTAACTGAATCCACTCAGTCTCCAGCATTGTTTCCAGTCGTTGCCTCGAAACATAGCGCGAACCGGCGCCGTACAAGCTGTCGCTCACTTCCTTATCGTAAGCGGAAATACTTTTGGCGACCGTGCCGGAGGCACCCCCAACAACAAGGAACCAGCGTGCTACTTCCTGCCCAGCACCAATCTCGGCGAAAGAACCGAATTTGGATGTATCGAGATTCAGCCTCAGTGCTTTGCGATGTGTGTCAAGTTTTTCAGTGGACGTCATATCAAGACTCCGCATGTGCTCGATGCATGAGACATGCCAATCGGCGAAGCGCGCAAGTTGTTGGAATTACGATGCCAGCCGACGGGTGTTGGGGTTGGGTTGCCCGTATTCGGGCACCACTGCCGACGTTCCGGCGATGTCGAACGTGCGGAATTCGTGTGCGAGTCAGTCAGCGGGTGAGGCTGCTATCCCAATGTTGGATTGATCTTCAGCAATTTCAACAATCTCACACACCTTTCGGAATCCATATTGAGATGCAGTGACATTGGTATGTGCATTGCATTTATATCGCTGTGGCGAATGTCAATGATCGGTGCTCGCTAATAGAGGAGGAAGAATGACCCGTTTGAAGATGCACTGGCGATTAATTCAGGAATCCGATGGAAGAACCCACCTCAACATGCAGTGGGAAGCTGCGCACTCCGGTCTGATGCGCGGTTTTGCAGGGACAGAAATTCACAGAAGTGCGGAATCGTACGCCCGGTTGCAGAGCGCGAGGGTTGTGCACAGCTCCGGTTCACTGCCACGTTAGGGGTGGATCCCAGAGGTGAGCGGCAAGCCGCTCCGGGTATTCAAAGGAATATGCAGGACGGCCCATACAGACCGGCACTCGGCCATCCGTTGTCGGCTGCTCACACTCGGTAAGGAAACCAATGCTACGGTTTGAGATACGTAATTCAGGCGAAACATGGCACATCATGCTGGAAGGCCGATTGACGGGTGACGATGCGGAACACCTACGGACACAGATCACGCGCCGCTCCGGCAGCGCAAAGCTGATCGTGGATCTGACGGAGGTTGTATCTATTGACAACGTAGGAGAGGAGGTGCTTTCGTTTCTCGGACGGTTGGGATCTGTGTTCGTAGCTCCCAATTCTTATACGCTCGATATGTGCGAGCGCCTAAATCTTCCTGTCGCTCTGAATGGCGTCTCGCCCGAGAACGCGTTGGGCAGTGCCCACCCCGTCCGCCAATCGCGTCCTTCTAGTACTACTGTGTCATAAGCGGCGGGAGCAGCAGAATGGGCAGCAGGCAA
>CAZRKW010000236.1:0-6423 GCA_964600355.1 uncultured Acidobacteriaceae bacterium | reverse complement strand
TTCTACGGGGCCATGGACGGCGCGGCGCGCTTCAGCCAGCGCGACGCCCTGGCCACCATCCTGATCACCGCCATCAACATCATCGCCGGCTTCTTGATCGGTGTGTTCCAGCTCAACATTCCCTTCGATCAGGCGCTCAAAACCTACACCATCCTCACCGTGGGCGACGGCCTGGTGACCATGATTCCCTCGCTGCTGGTGTCGGTGGCCGGCGGCATGGTGGTCACGCGCACCTCCACCGACGAACCGGTGGGATCCGAGCTGGGCCGCCAGCTGTTCAGCAAGAAAGTGCCGCTGCAGATCGCCGCGGGCGTGGTCTTCCTGCTGGGACTGATCCCCGGGCTGCCCAAATTCTCGTTCTTCCTGCTGGCCGGCGCGGCGGCCTTTCTGGCCTCGCGCGCCGCCCGCAGCGACAAGGCCGCCGCTGCGGAAACCGCCACGGCCAAAAAAGAAAAGAAGCCCGACAACCAGCAGCAGATCGAAAAACTCCTCAAGCTCGACGAGCTCAGCCTGGAAGTGGGCTACGCCCTGGTGCCGCTGGTCGACCAGGCCCAGGGAGGCCAGCTGCTGCAACGAATCCGCGCGCTGCGCCGCCATCTGGCCCTGCAGCTGGGGTTCCTGGTGCCTTCGATCCATATCACCGACAACCTGAAACTCAAGCCGCGCGAGTACGTGATCTACCTGCGCGGGGTGGAGATCGCCCGCTGGGAGCTCTACCAGGACCGCGTGCTGGCCATCAGCTCGGAACCCAATCCCGCGGCTCTGGACGGTTTCGACACGCGCGAGCCGGCCTTCGGCACGGCCGCCAAATGGATCGCCCCCGGCCTGCAGGAGCTGGCCCTCACCAAGGGTTACGTGGTAGTGGACCAGACCTCCGTGCTGGCCACGCACATCGCCGAGGTGGTTCGCCAGTTCGCCCACGAACTGCTCACCCGCCAGGAAACCAAGCGCCTGCTGGACGCGCTGGCCGAGAGCCAGCCCAAGCTGGTGGACGAACTCGTGCCGCGCCTGCTGACCCTGGGAGAGGTTCAGAAGGTGCTGCAGCAGTTGCTGCGCGAACAGGTCTCGGTGCGCGACCTCACCACGATTTTGGAAGTGCTGCTCGATACCGCCGGAACGAACAAGTCGCCGGTGGCGCTGGTGGAAGCCACCCGGCAGGCCCTGGGCCGCTCCTTGGTGCAGCCGCTGCTGGGTGAGGACCGCAAGCTCAAGGTGCTGACACTCGATCCCGCCGTGGAGCAGGAGATCCAGCGCAGCGTCGATCCGCAATTCGCGGGAGACCGCTCGGGGGCCTCGGTTTCGGTGCGCCGCGTGCTCGAAGGACTCCAGAAATCGATCGGAGATAAGGCGGCTCTGAACTCCATGACCCTGGTGTGCGCCAGCCCGGCGCGGTTCTATCTGCGGCGGCTGCTCGAACCCTTTCTGCCGCGCATCATCGTGCTGTCGCCGGCGGAGATTCCCGCCACGGTGTCGGTGCAGTCGCTAGGAATGGTGCGCTGATGCGGAGAGGGGAGAAGTTCCAGCGGACGCGCGCAGACAGAGGACGGAACACCCGAGAAAACGCTGCATGACCACGGAAACCAAAACAGAGACCACCATCGCCGAACGCGCCGCGCCGCTCGCCGCGGCGGAGCGCGAGAAGCTGCTCACCGAGCACCTGCCCGAGGTGCAGTACATCGCGCGGCGCATTCACGAGCGCCTGCCCGCGCAGATTGCCCTCGAAGACCTGGTGCACGCCGGGGTGCTGGGGCTGATCGATGCGGTGGACAAGTTCGATCCCACGCGCCACGTGCAGCTGAAGTCCTACGCGAAATTCCGCATCCGCGGAGCCATCCTGGACAGCCTGCGGGCCACCGACTGGAGCCCGCGGCGGCTGCGCAAGCAGGCCCGCGCCGTGGAGGAAACCTTCCGCAATCTTTCCACCGCCCTCGGCCACGCCCCCTCGGAGCTGGAAATGGCCCAGAAATTGGGCCTGGGACTCCTCGAGTTTCAGCAGCTGCTCGGCGAGCTGCACGGGCTGGATCTGGGAACCTTGCAGCCGGACAACGGCGAGGAGTTCGACGAGCCGGCCGACTGCACCTACCAGCCCAACGGGCCGGAGGAGAATCCCTTTTTCCAGTGCCTGCAGTCGGAGCTGAAAAGCTTTCTCGCCGAGGCCATGAAATCGCTGGAAGAAAAAGAGCGCCAGGTGATGGCCCTCTACTATCTGGAAGAACTGACCATGAAGGAAGTGGGCAGCGTCCTGGGAATCGGCGAGTCGCGCGTCTCGCAGCTGCACTCGCTGGCGCTGGTGCGCATGCGCGCGCGCTTGCAGGAACTGATGCAGGCGCGTACCGCGCCTCCCGAGGGCGGCCCGGCACCCGTCATGCGGCTGGACTAACGAGAACCATGGGCCGGCTGGACTAGGAGAAGAGTATGGAAACAACCTTTGATCCCGCAGAACTCGGCCCGCTGCGCCAGAAAGCGCGGCGCAAGACCTCCGCGGTGCTCGCGCCGGAAAAGGCCCCGGCGGTGACGCCGTTCGATCCGCGCCAGGTAGGCCAGCCCTCGGCGGCCCAGCAGCAGGCCCTCGAGCTGCTGCACCAGCAGTGCGCGCAGAACATCGCGGAAAAGCTGGGAGCGCTACTGCGCGCGAGCGTCGAAGCCACCTGTGCGTCCGTCGAACGGGCCTCCGGCGCGGCTTTTCTGGAAAAACTTCCCGAGCCCGGCTGCCTGGCGCTCCTCGGACGGGCCGGCGGCACGGCCCTGTTGCAGGTGGATCTCTCGCTCGTTTTCCCCATCCTGGACCGCATTCTCGGGGGCACCGGGCAGGACGCCGCGGAAACCCGTGGCCTCACTGAAATCGAGCAGCAGCTCTTCGAGCCGGTGGGACAGAGCATGGGCCAAGCCCTGCAAGAGGCCTGGCAGCCGGTCCTGAAGCTGGACACGGCCTGGGGCAGCGGCCTGCTCAAGAACGACGCGGCCGCGCTGCTTCCGCCTGCCGACAACCTGCTGGTGGCCACCTTTCAGGTGCGCGTGCAGGAAACGCAGGGCCAACTCGTTCTGGCCTTTCCTTCCACCGTGGCGTCGGCGCTGCTGCGCCGGCTCGCGCCGCAGGAGAGCGCTCTTCCCGCCAGCGCCCCGCGGGACCGCAGCCGCCTGCAGGAGCAATTGCTCGGCAGCCGACTGGAAGCCGAACTCCTGCTGCCGCGAAGCACCGTTTCCATCCGCCAGTTGTGCGGCTTGCAGCCGGGAGATGTGGTGGTGCTGAAGGTGCGCGCCGATGAACTGCTGCCGGTGCACGTGGCCGGGCGGGAAATGTTCCGGGCCTCGCCGGTGCGCTGCGGTTCGCAGCGCGGCGCGCAGGTGCAGCAGACGCTCTCGATCGTTCGCAAAAAAGAAGGGGAGGGAAAACAGTGAACGAACCCATCGTATCCGCAGATTCCGGGCCTGCCAGCGACGCGGCCCAGCCCAACGCGCATCTGGACCTGCTTCTGGACGTCCAGCTGGAGGCCACCATCCGTTTCGGCGAGACGCAACTGCTGCTGCGGGACGTGCTCGCGGCCGGTCCCGGGGCCATCTTCGAACTCGACCGCGAACTCAACGCCCCGGCGGACCTGCTGGTGGCGGGCCGCCTGATGGCCCGCGGCGAGGTGGTCGTGATCAACGGAAATTTCGGGCTGCGCATTACCGAACTGGCCGCCCAGCCATCCGCGGCGCTGCTGGCCGGATAGCAGCCGGCCGGAGCAGAAGGTTCAGAACGCACAGGAAACCGAACGCCGGGCGGAATGTCCGTCCGGGAAGGAACCGCAACGAGTCGGCCGGATCATGAATTTTCTGAGCGACAAATCGATCGGAGAAAGAGGCAGCGGAGACACGGCGGACGCCGCACCCGGCTTGGGCCTCCTGCCGTTCGCGCGGCTGCGCCACCAGTGCGCCTATGCGGAATGTCCGGAGCGCCGCCGTCTGTGGCCCCGCTGGCGGGCCCGCTCCGAGGAAATCCTCTTCGAGGGCAAGCGCTACTGCTGCGCGGCGTGCGCCGAAGCCGCCTTCGAACGGGAGATCGAACGCCATTTGCTGCTGGCCCAGCCGGACGAGGAACGGCCGCACCGCGTTCCGCTGGGGCTTCTGCTGGTGTCCCGCGGCCTGATCACCAGCACCCAGTTGCAGGAAGCGCTCCAGCGGCAGCGCGAGCAACCCGGAACACGGCTGGGCCGCCTGCTCCTGGAAGCCGACGCCCTGAGCGAAACGGCGCTGACCGCGACGCTGGGAAGGCAGTGGGGCTGCCCGGTATTCCCGCTGGAAGCCAGCCGCTCGTACCAGGAATGCGCCCGACTGCTGCCCCTGGCCCTGCTGCAATCGGCCGGCGTCCTGCCGGCGCATCATTCTCCCGCGACCGGGGTGTTTCATCTGGCCTTCACCCGGCGCGTGGATCACACCCTCTTATACGCGGTCGAGCGAATGTGCGGGGTGCGCGCGGTGCCGTGCGTGGCGGCCGACCGTCTAGTCGCCGAAGCCTTCCGCCGCGTCAACGTTTCGCCGGAAGAGACCGTGTTCGACAGCGTGCGCGGCCCGCGCGACATGGCGCATCTGGCCGCCGGCTACGCCGCCAAGCTGTGCGCCGCCCGGGTGCAGATCGCCGGGGCCGCCGATCACGTCTGGCTGCGCTTTGAAAATGCCCGCGGGGCGCACCATCTTCTGTTTCATTCCCCGCCCCATAAGCACTCGGTAACATCCGCCCACCGCTAAAGACTTTCCCGCCCCAGCCGATAAACCTACTGAGGGGGATCGGATGCCGCGCTTGGGACCCAGAACCGCTGACCTCTGCCGTCAAATACTGCCTGCCGGAGACTCCGCCCGCCGGAACCGCAAGAATCGCGTGATGTCGCTGGTGGCCGAGGGATTCCCCGTTCCGGAAGGCCGCCTGTTCGAGCTGCTTAAGCAACTGAGCGACCCGGTGATGAACCTGGGGAACGTGAGCGCCCTGCTGCGCTCGGAACCGCGCCTCGGCGCGCAGATTCTGGGCCTTTTGAGTTCTTCTCCCCTGGAGGAATACCACCGTCCCCTGGATGTGTCGGAAGCCGTGGTGCTGCTGGGATCGGAGCGCCTGCGCATCCTGGTTCTGGGGTGCGCCCTGGCGGACTTCGCGGGACGCCGCCTGCCGGCGGAAACGGTGCGCGAATTCTGGCACCACAGCCTGCTGACCGCCCTGCTGAGCCAGCGGATTGCCGGAGAAGTGCGCCCTGCGTCGGCCGATCAGGCTTATTTCGGCGGGCTGCTGCACGATATCGGGCGTCTGCCGCTGCTGATCGTCGCGCGCAAAGAGGAGCAGGAGGGCCTGGCCGTCCCCGGCGGGATCCAGGACTCCCCGGCCCTCGAGCGTGACTATTTCGGCGTGGATCATTGCGAAGTGGGACGCTGGATTTCCTGCTGCGGCAACTTCTCCCCCTGGATGTCCGACGTGCTGGAGCATCACCACGATCCCGCGCTGGCCACCCAGGATGCCACGCTGACGGCCATTGTCGCGGCCGGCGACCGCTGCTGCCAGTCCCCGAGCGCCCCGGCCGAGGGCGTCCTCAGCACACAACCCGGACCCCGCACAGCCCCGACCGACGGAGACCTGCTGTGCCACATGCGCCCCGCCAACCTGCTCGAAGAAGACCAGGCGGCGCACTCCGCGTTTCTGCAAACCTGCGCACAGCCTACGGCCTTCCCGCGCTTCGGCTCCTGCTAGCCCGCCGAGGAAAATTCTGCCCAGCCGCGGCCCCCCGATGGGCAAGGCGCGGCCGCACCAGACCGGGGCTCGAAAGCGGGCCCCGCTGTCTCGCGCGTAAACCCCCGGAAACACCGCCGCTTTCCTTCCCGTTAGGACCGCCTAACATGGCCTGCCTCGTGCTGTACCACTGTGAAAAGGAGTCCCATGGACAGCGGATTTTATTCAGCCTTTACCGGTCTGGCTTCGCGGATGCAGTCACTCGATCTGCTGGCCAACAATCTGGCCAACGTCAACACCGCCGGCTACAAGTCTGAAAAAGAGTTTTACCGGGCCTTCTCGGCCTCGCTCACCAACCGGACCCTCTCGCCGGTGAACCAGGCCATCAACGATTACGGCCTGATGGGCGGCGCGCGCGTGGATTTGGCGGCCGGCTCCCTGCAAACCACCGGCAACGACACCGACCTGGCCCTGGACGGTTCCGGATTCTTTGTCGTCAAGACCGCCGCGGGACTGCGCTACATGCGCAACGGAAATTTCAGCCTCAACACCACCCGCCAGCTGGTGGACTCGAAAGGCAATCTGGTGCAAGGGCAGGACGGCAACCCCATCCAGCTGCCTTCGGGCAACGTCAACGTCAGCACGGATGGAACGATCTCCGTGGACGGGGCCGTGGTGGCGCAGCTCAAGACCGTCGATTTCGCCCCCGGCACGTCGCTCTCCCCGGAGGG
>CAZRKW010000235.1:0-6457 GCA_964600355.1 uncultured Acidobacteriaceae bacterium | reverse complement strand
TGACGGAGAAGACGCGTCCGCGCAACGGCCGTTTTGTCGAGATCGTCGGCACGTACGACCCTCAGAAAAAGCCCGCGCTGGTGGATTTCAAGAACGAGCGGGTGCAGTACTGGCTGAGCAAGGGCGCTCAGCCGAGCGACACGGTTCGCAGCTTGCTTCGCAAACCAAAAGTCGCCGCAGCAGCTCCGGCGCAACCCTAACCTCTCTTTCGGCGTCCTACCATTGTAGGTTTTATTCATATCTCTTGTACACGCTCGAGCGAATCTCCGCTGGGCACGTTCAAGCTGTGGGGGACACGCCATGAAAGAACTCGTGGAACAGATTGCCAGGGCTCTCGTTGATCATCCTGAACAAGTGCAGGTGAACGCCGTCGATGGGGAGCAGGTAACCGTTTTGGAATTGAAGGTAGCCCCGGATGATCTGGGCAAGGTGATCGGACGCCAGGGTCGCACCGCGAAATCGATCCGCACGCTGCTGGGCGCCGCGGGAATGAAGTTGCGAAAGCGTTTTACGCTCGAAATCCTCGAATAGAGTGGCCACGCAAAAGCCCGCGAATATAACTGTGGCACGCATCCTGCGCCCGCATGGAAGGCGTGGAGAAGTCGCCGCGGAGATCCTTACCGATTTTCCCGAACGGTTGAAAACCCTCTCGAAGGCCGGATTGTGGGATGGGCGCGCCAAACCAAGGCCAGTGGGAGTGCGGGGCTGCTGGCTCAGCCATAGCCGAGGCGGCCAGGCGATCTTTCACTTCGAAGGCTCCGATTCCATCTCGGACGCGGAAAAACTAGTCGGCCTTGAGGTGCAGATTCCCTTCGCGGACCGCATGCAGCTCCCCTCGGGCAGCTACTACGTGGCGGACCTGATCGGTTGCGAAGTATGCGAAAAGCACGGCGGCGTGATCGGGCGCGTATCGGATCTGCAATTCACAGGCGATGGGATCGGCGGCACGCCCATACTTGTGATCGATTCTCCCCAGGGCGAATTGCTAGTTCCCCTGGCGCAGGACATCTGCGTGCTGATCGATAGCAGCGCCCGGCGCATCGAAGTGGTGCTTCCCGAAGGACTGCGCGAACTGAATCGTGAGTGATGGCTTTCGCGGCGGCCTGAAATGCGCTGCCTGGGACCGCCAATCTCCCGATTGGCGGGGTAGAATGGCGGCCGCCGACCCGAAGAGTGGCCAGTTTGCGCTACTATCGTGCGATGCGTTTCGACCTAATAACCATCTTCCCGGAATTTTTCAACGGCCCGCTCGATTACGGTATCGTACGCCGCGCCCGCGAGTCCCGGCTGATCGAAGCGCACGTCCACGATCTCCGCGATTTCACGCACGACCGCCATCGCACAGTGGACGACCGTCCGTTCGGCGGCGGCGAGGGCATGGTAATGAAGCCGGAGCCGATCTTCGCGGCGGTGGAATCGCTGATCGGGGGCGTGATCGGGAGCGATGGCGCGAAGGCGCCTGCGGCAACAGCCATCGTTCTACTTTCCGCCTCCGGCAAACTTTTCCGGCAGGAAACGGCGCGTCGATTCGCACAGCTGGAGCGCGCGATACTCCTCTGCGGCCGATACGAGGGCGTTGACGAACGCGTCGCCCAGCATCTGGCCACCGACGAGATATCCATCGGCGATTTCGTGCTTTCGGGCGGAGAGCTGGCCGCAGCCCTGGTCCTCGACGCCGTCACCCGGCTAATTCCCGGCGCCCTCGGCAACGAGGATTCCGCCGCAAACGAATCCTTCAGCGAACAACAAAACGCGCCCAGAAGTGAGTCGCGCGCCGATGCGGATGTACATTCGTCTTCTTCGTCATTTTCCCCGAGGGCAGCGAGCTTTGCCCTCCTGGAATGTCCGCACTATACGCGCCCCCCATCCTTCCGAGGCTGGGACGTGCCGGAAGTGCTCTTGGGCGGAAACCACGCGGAAATCGCTCGCTGGCGCCGTCAAAAAGCGCTGGATAAAACCGCCCGGAATCGCCCCGATTTGCTGAATCGCGTGGACGCGGCCGGCGAATAGGCGTCGTACCAAGCGCCAGCGCGAGACAGTTTCGCCTTTTCGGCTCTTTTCGGCGTCGGAGTGGAAACCCCAGCGCCTTTCGTCTATAATCGAGTTTCCACTGGCCTAGCGACGCGATTCTGTGGTGCTGTGGTCATTCGCGCAGACCGGCCGGTGAGAAGGGGTCTCCCATGAAAGAAGGAATCCATCCCGATTACCACGCTGTAACGGTGCATTGCGCCTGCGGCAACCAGTTTGAAACCCGCTCCACCTTCAAGGGACAGATGATCCGCGTGGAAATCTGCTCGAATTGCCACCCGTTCTTCACCGGCAAGCAGAAGCTGGTCGATACCGCGGGCCGCGTCGAGCGCTTCCAGAAGAAATACGCGGATAAAGCCGCCTCCGTCGCCAACGCCAAAAAGTAGCCGGTTCGCCTCTGTGGATTTGCGCGCCTGCGAGTGAGTGTGTCGAGGTGTGCCCGCGTTTCCATCTTCCAGCCGTGCCTCGGTCGCCCAAAAATATTTCTTCTCTCCGGTCGCGTTGGCGATACAATCCCGGTCGCGGATGAGATGGAGAGGAGATAGCTCATGAGTAAACGACGGTTCCTCAGAATTTTCCTGGCGGCCATGACCGTCGGTTTTCTTGCGCACGCAGTCCACGCTCAACAAGTAACGATGACGGTCGACGCCGCCAAGACCGGTGCGCCCATCTCCCCGTACATGTACGGCTTCTTCACCGAACTTCACGAGACCAACAACGAAGGCGGCTTCTGGGCCGAGATGCTCGGAGACCGCAAATTCTTCAATCCCGTGAACTCCGGCAAGGACCGCGAACCCACTCCGGGGCGCAGGCCAAGGCCCAGGGGCCCCAGATTTAGGCCCGTGGGTCCGGACGAGTTCGTGACGATGGACCGGCAGAAGGCCTTCGTGGGTGAGCACAGCCCCATGGTGAAGCTCGAAGCTGCCACGCCTCACGGGATCCAGCAGGGCGGCCTCGGGCTGCGAAAAGGGAGAAAGTACTCCGGCCGCGTGATCCTGGCGGGCGATCCCGGCGCGCAAGTAAAAGTCAGCCTCGTCTGGGGACCCGATCCCGCCGACCGCCAGACCATTCCCATCAAGCGGCTCCGAGCCGACTACGCGAAGTTTCCCGTGATGTTCACCGCCGGCGCGGACACCGACGACGCCCGCTTCGAAATCGTGGGCACAGGCGAAGGGACGTTCCACATCGGCGCCGTGTCCCTGATGCCCGCGGACAACGTCTACGGCTATCGCGCCGATATGCTCGAAGAGATGAAAAAGATCGGCCCCACCATGTTCCGCTGGCCGGGCGGGAACATGGTCTCCTCATGGGACTGGCGTGATTCCATCGGCGATCCCGACAAGCGCCCCCCGCGTCTGAATCCTGCCTGGGACGAAGTCCAGCAAAACGACCTCGGGATCGACGAATACATGATCCTCAACAAACTGCTTAACATGGAGCCGTACATCTGCGTGAACGCCGGTTTCGGCGACGCCCATTCGGCCGCCGAGGAAGTGGAGTACACCAACGGCTCGGTGAACACGCCGATGGGCAAGTGGCGCGCCGCCAACGGCCATCCGGAGCCTTACAACGTCATCTGGTGGAACATCGGCAATGAGATGTGGAACACCTCGCAGATGGGTTTCATGGCCGCCAATCAGTATTGGATCAAGCACAACATGTTCGCGCAGGCCATGCGCGCGGTGGACCCGCACATCAAGTTCGTGTCGTCGGGCGCGTCGCCGGTCGAGACCAGCCAGAGCCACGCGTCGATCGTAATCACCGGCAAGCACGTTGCCTCCTTCGGCGGACCCGCGGACTTTACCGGCGCGCTTCTGGCCAACTCCTCGGACTATATCGACGCAGCCGCCGAACACATTTACCCCTCTATGGTGGACAGGGCCTTCGATGCCGAGAAACAGGACTACGTCAAGGTGGACGAGCCCCTGGTTGCGCGCGCCCGAAAACTGTCCAATGCCGTCCGCGCCGTGATCGAGGCCTGGGGCGAATACCAGCGCCGCTTCCCGAATCTCGACATGAATCGATACCCGATCGCGCTCGATGAATGGGTCTCCGAATGGACCGGAGAACGCGGCCAGCGCGCCCCCGGCTATTCGATGTTTGCGCCCCTGGCTTGCGCCGAGGCCATGCAGGAAATGTTCCGCCACTCGAACCTGTTCATCATTTCGGCCTACACCGCGGCTCCCCAGCTGCTAGCCACCACTAAAACCGATGCCACCGTGCACCCGATCGGCCTGATGTTCGAGCTCTATCGCCGCCACTTCGGGACGATCCCGGTTGAAGTGACGGGAAACTCGCCCCAGCACGACGTGAAGGGCACGCCCTGGGTCGACAAGGCCAACACCTCCTCAGGCAGCGACACCTATCCCCTGGATGCCGCAGCCGCCCTAACCCCCGACAGAAAAGCCCTCACCGTAGCCATCGTGAATCCCACCGAGTCCGAGCAGCAGATCGATGTGGCAATCAAAGGCGCGGCGGTTCAGGACAAAGGCCAAGTCTGGCGAATCGCCGGCACAAACCTAACGGACGACAACGAACCCGGCAAGCCGCTGGCGGTAAATATTGTGGAGACTCCGTTCACGGGAGCCCCCGGCACGCTGACGGTCCCCAAGCTAAGCATCAGCGTCTACGAGCTGCCGCTCCGCTAAAGGTATGGGGTGCCCGTTCCGGCGCCCCTTCCAGGGAAATTTGTAAGGAGACGGAGCTAGCAGGTCGGCCCGGCGCGGCGAAGCTTTTGATATTCTGCGTCGGAAAGGCCAATGCGCTTTCGAATCGCGGCTTGAGACTTGGCGAGCGGAGGCGATTGCAACCGGCAAACGCCGCGCCTCCAGACGTCTCCCGTTTGCGGATCCACGGCGAGATCGTCCACGACGGTGCTGCCATCGGGGTCAGGATTGTCCCAGATAGCCTCGAACGCGTAGAAATCCGGAAAGTGTTCCTCTTTGTATTTTTCCAGCGTCAGGCCGGGGAGCTTCCTCGACTCCGGATCGATGGCGTCAAAAGCCAGTTCAATCGCCTCTTCCCGGGTAACTTTTCGCGGCGCGGTTTGCGCGCGCACATGAACGCAAACGCCCAGGCACAACCAAAAGGCGGCGGCGAAACCCCCGGTACGAAGTATCTTCAACGAAATCCTCATGCAGGCAATTGTGCCACACCTCTTCCTGAATTCTGCACCTATGGCGTTTCCCGCACGCGATGGCGCGACGAATTCGCGCCCCGCGGTGTACAATCTCGAATCAGATGGCCACGCAATTGTCTTCGCTTCCCGATTCACCCGGCTCGCAGGTCGAAACAGCCGCTCCGCGCGTCACCCTGAGGAATTATTTCGCGCATTCCTTTGACTCCGCCATCGCCGCCGCGCGCACCTGCTATTCCACTCACTTGATTCAGCCGGACGAAATCACCGAGAAGCAGCGCGTCATGATCGGCTCGGGCACTTTTTTCGGCGGCCATCACACCGTCTACCAGCACGCGCATTTTGAATTCGGCCTCGAGAACGTCAGCCGCCAGTTGGTGTGGTCCTTCCTGCACGCGCACCCGTTTTACAACTCCGAGCAGCAGAGCCAGCGATACGTCCGCCTCGACCGCGCGCAGGCCTACGTGCCGCCTCCCGAAACGCCAAACTTCGGCCCGGCCGAGCGCGCCCTCTACGAAAAAGCGGTCGAGCGCGCCTGGGACCGTTACCGCGAACTCACGCGTCTGCTCGCCCCGAACGCCCGCGAAATCCTCGCGGATATCTGGCACATCAGCCCGATGTCCCATACAAAGCGCGTGCAGAAAGTCGACCGCCAAGCGGAAAAGCGCGCCATCGAAGTCGCCCGGTACGTCCTGCCGGTGGCCGCCTTCACCACCATGGTGCACACGATTTCCGGCATCGTCCTCTACCGCCTCCAGAGGATGCAGGCAGCCAACGACACGCCCTCGGAATCGCGCCAGATCGTCGGCGAGATGGTGGCGCGGGTGCGCGAGGTCGATCCGCAATTCTTCGATCGCTTCGACAACGAGCCGATGGAGGATCTGCCCGAATGGCAGCAGCCGCCGCGAGGCGGCGAAGCATTTGCCCGCGAATTTGACGCGCGTCTGGGCGGCCTCACAAACCGCCTCACCGATTATTCGCCGAACACAATGGCCGCCGTCGCCGATGCGTATCGCGCCGTCATGGGGCTCACGACCGCGGAATGCCCCGACAACGAAGCGCTCGACCGCCTTCTCAATCCCGCGCGCAATCCCTACCGCCGCGAGACCCTCAACGTAGGCGTCCACGCGCCCATGATGCGTGCCCTGCAGCACGCCAATTTCACGTTCGCCAAAAAAATCAGCCACACCGCAGACAGCCAGGACCAGCGCCATCGCATGGTCCCCGCCTCGCGCCCTCTGCTCACCCTCTCCGACACGCGTTCGCCCGACTACATCACGCCCATGCTGATCC
>CAZRKW010000234.1:0-6480 GCA_964600355.1 uncultured Acidobacteriaceae bacterium | reverse complement strand
ACCGACGATCTGCTCGGCACATGGAAAGAGTTTGTGTCCGGGGAAGAGGAGAGGCTGCGAGCGGCGCCTTTGACGTCGGAGGGCTACAGCGCGCGGCTCACCGCTTCCGCGCTGGCCGACAAATTTCTGGAAAACGCGCTGCAGTATCCCGAGGATAGCTTTCACGGGGTGCTGGGATGGGACCTGTTCGACTACTTCGATCCGGCGGTAAGCTCGCGAATCATGGACCGGCTGTTCGGCATTCTCCATCCGGGAGGCGCGGTCCTGGCGCTCTTCCACAGCCGCGCGCCCGAGCGATTCCACCGGTATCGCATCATCGACACGCAGACCGTGGAGTTGGTAGCCGCTCCGACGCTGGCCGTGCACGCGCGCGTGTTTCAGAACCGCGAAATTCTGGAATTATTCGCGAAATTCCGCTCGTCGAAGACCTTCGTCGGCCGCGACCAAGTCCGCGAAGGCCTTTTCCTCAAGTAAACATTCCCGCGTCGTATTTTAATTCCAGGCGAGGGGTTTTCCATGCTCTGCGTAAACAGCTACCGACAAACCTACGTGGGCTAAGCTGTTCTCGGCCTGACCGCCAGGAAATGCATGGCGGCATAGGCGCGCCAGGGCGTGAACTTTTCGAAGATGCGGAGCAGTTCTGCCGGCGAAACAGGTCTGCCGTGAATCGCTAACGCTTGACGCAATCCGAGGTCCGTGTGCGGAAGGGCGTCCGGCTCGCCCAAGCTTCGCATCGCGATGTAGGATGCGGCACCCTCGTTCAATCCCGGATGAGCGCGCAACCATGAGAGTGCGCTGCGCAGGCCCTTTCCCGAGCCGAAGGACAGTTTGCCGGCCAACACCGCCTGCGCGAGAGATCCGATCACGGCAGCTTGATCCGCTGGAACACCGATTGTTGCGAGATCGGCGCCGGCCAGAATGTCAGGCCGCGGGAACAAGTGAGAGAGACCGCGGACAGGCATTCGAAGAGGGCGGCCAAACGTCCGCACAAGGCGCCGCGCGAGGTCCTGTCCATCAACGACCGTAAGCTGCTGCCCCAGAACAGCCCTTACAGCTAATTCGAACCCGTCCCACACCCCAGGGACTCGGAGACCCGGCCGCGCTGCCAGCATCTTTGCAAGCGTCGCATCCTGCGATAGATGCTGCCCGATCTGCACCACATCCGCTTCCAGATCGAACATCCGCCGGACGCGCTGAACGATCTGCATCAAGCAGCCGCAGCTTGGAATGTTGATAATTCGCATGGACAAACGCGAGCGGCCGGCCTCGTGCCAAACCTCGATAGCACCGACAACATCGCCAATCTCAATCGTCCGTCTGTAAAAATCGCCGTCCACCGCCTCGACATCGGGAGTGATTCTCTCTTTGAAAAATTCAAGCAGCCCGGGCCACTCAAAAGGGGGACGGTATGGAAGATGTACGACGAGCCCGGATTCCGGTTCCGGCGTCCTGGACATCCCATGGAGGACGCGAAGCTTCGTGGGAGGCTGCCCGAACGTCGCGCGCACGGCGTGGTTGAATTGGCGGATGCTTCGGAAGCCTGTGCGCGAGGCGATTTCGGCAATGGCTGTGTTTGTTTCGAGAATCAAATCTCTGGCAACATGCACGCGGTGAGAGCGCGCGATTTTCAGGGGCGATGCTCCCAAATGCCGCTCGAAGAGCCGCCGCAGGTGGCGCGATCCAATCCCCACGCGCTCGCAAAGCTGCTCCAGATTTCCGTTGTCCAGAACGCCCTGGGAGATCAGCTGGAGCGCATGAGAAACGACCGCCAAGGTGCCAAACCAGGCGGAACTGCCCGGCGAAGTGTCGGGGCGGCAACGCTTACAGGGGCGAAAACCGGCGGCCTCCGCCGCCCCGGCGGACGGGAACCATCGCACTCTGGCCGGGCGTCCGAACGATGCCGGGCAGGTCGACCGGCAATACACGCCCGTGCCGGCGATGCCGACAAAGAGACGTCCGTCAAAGCGCCGGTCCCGGCTGCATACGGCCTGCCAACAAACGGCCGGGTCGAGTTCCGGCTTCCCCGTAGCGGCGCGCGCTAAGGGATTCGTCACGGCACGATTCGCCGCAGAGGCCGTGGGAGGCATGGTCTTTATCTTATGCCTTTCCAGATTTACGGTTGCCGTGAAATGCCGATCGCTCATTGCCGAAGAAAATCGCCCCTTAACAGGCGAGCCTCCGCTCACCAACTTCTCGTGTAACCGATGCTTGTGGTCGTATACCAGGGAGCCGTGATGATTTTGTTGAACGTTTCCTGAATCCAGATGGAGCTGTGCGCGGTGAAGTGAACTACTGCACCGAGAGATTCGCCGTCGTAAAAATGATTCTGAACCTGGGCATTTCCCGTGAAGGTGCTGATGCCGATCTGCACCCAGGTATAGCCGCTAACCCGCGTCGTTTTCGGCAATCCGAAGTTTTTCATGACTCCAAAGCTTTCCGTGTGGGAGCCGTAGTCGGAATGCCAAAAGCCGGAGCCGGCGTCTTCATAGGTATAGGCAAAGGTAAGCTCGTCTCCGATAGGATCCTTCTTCAAGAAGCCGAACGTGTGGCCGATGCCAATGTTGTCGTTCGCCTTGGGAAGGAGTCCAGGCCGGACAAAATCCGATCCGAGCATAATGAACAGATCGGTGCTGGTTCCCGCCTCTTCGACACTGCCGGCCGCCGGGTTCTGGGCTTGGACCTGCGCCCTGCAGAACGGAGCCAAAAGAAACAACAGAATCGCCGCAAAGAAAGCCCTTGAGAGCTTCGAGCAGAAACCAGAGGTAAGCATCATTGTGATTTCTCTCCCTTCGAAAGAGCGATTGAATTGACGTTTCCCGCCGCACACGCACCACACAAGCTGCCGATGCGATTCCAATGCTGAAAGCGTGAGGCAATCCTACGGCGCTATGCGTAAAAGAGGCGTAAGGGGAGAAGGACAAAGATGCGATAACGTCCGAAACTTGCCAGCGCCGGGCGAAGCGGAAACCCGAGCTGAAGCCAATGTCAGCGGCTGAGAAACGGTGATTATCGTGTGTCAGTCTTTAGTTGACCGGCCACATATCCGAGTGGAAATAGCTCCGGGCGTTGCATTCTCGTCTAGCGGAGCACGTGGTTGAAAACACGGTCGAGGATACGGCCCAGTTGTTCGACGGTATCAGGCTTGAGAATTAAATCCTGCAGACCCATCTTTAGGGCGCGCTCTCGATCTTCGGGGCGAACGAAGCCGGAGGTCATGACGATGGGAATGTCGGCCCGGATAGCCAATAGTTGGCTCGCGAGGTCGAAACCTGAAAGTTGCGGCATCGCCAGGTCGGTGACTACTGCGTCGTAGGCTCTTGGGTTCGAACGGAAGAGATCGACTGCCCGGACAGGATCGGTCTCGCCGGTTACTTTGTATCCGAGGCGTGCGAGCGAACGGGTGATCAGCAAAACCAAGGCCTCTTCGTCATCCACATACAGGATATTTTCCGTGCGTTCCCGCTCTGCAGGAGCTGCCGCCTCCGGCAGCGTTGCGGTAGCAACTCCGGCGGCTGGGAAGAAGAGGCGGAAACAGGTGCCGGACCCCGGTTCGCTATAGACGGCGATGCCGCCATCGTGATTCTTCATGATGCCGTGGACGACGGCGAGGCCCAGGCCGGTGCCTTCGCCGGGGCCTTTGGTGGTGAAGAAAGGATCGAAAATGCGGTCGAGGGTGGGGCGGTCCATGCCACAGCCGTTGTCGCTGACGTACAGGCGGACGTAGGCGCCTGCGGGCAGGTTGAGTAACGGGTTGGCATCGTCGTCGGTGAGCTTTGCGGTATCCAGCCGCACTGTGATCGTGCCGTCGCTCCGGGAGCCGATCGCGTGGGCTGCATTGGTGGCCAGGTTTACGATGATCTGGTGGATTTGAGTGGAGTCGGCCAGGACGGTGGGGAGATTCGGAGCGAAATCGGTGCGGAATTCGATGGTAGCGGGGAGCGTGGCCCGGACGAGCTTGAGGGCCTCTTCGACCACGGGTGGGAGCTCGACGATCTGGCGCTTCATTTCGCCAGGACGGCTGAAGGTCAGGATTCTGCGAACCAGATCGGTGGCGCGAGACCCGGCCTTGGCAATTTCCGCGAGGCTTTGCTGGGCGGGGTGATCCGGCGGGAGATCGGCTATGGCCAGTTTGGCATTCCCGGTGATGGCCAGCAGGATGTTATTGAAATCGTGGGCGATGCCGCCGGAAAGTGTGCCGAGAGACTCCAGCTTTTGCGAGCGCAGTTGCAGCGCTTCGGCGCGTTTCTTGGCCGTGATGTCAGCGTTCAATTCGAGAATCCGCATGGGCTTTCCATGGGAATCGCGGTCCAAAACCCACTGGCTGTTGACCACCACCTGATTGCCGTCTCGGTCGCGGTGGAGCAGTTCACCTTCCCAAATACCGGCGCTGTTGAGCTTTCGCTGAATCTGTTCGAGTGGCTCAGGGAACTTCGTCTGCAAAAGATCGTGGGAGACTCGCCCCTCGGCGTCCTCCCGCGTGAAGTTGTAAAGCTTCGCGAGCCCCGAACTCCAAAACACAATGCGGTCGTCCATGTCGCGCACGAGAACCGGTGCCACATCCAGCAGGCTGGCATGCTGACGCAGAACTTCCTCGGTGCGGCTGCGTTCGCTGATATCGCGCAAAATCACGGAGAGGATGACCTGTCCTCCGATTTTGGCCTGGGAGATGGAGGCCTCGATAGGAAATTCCTGGCCGTCGGACCGTAGGCCGTAAATAGGAATCAGTGCGCCCATTTCTCGGCGGGAGACGTTGGTCTGAGCAAATTTACGGACGTGGGAACCATGAGTGCCACGGAATCGCTCGGGGATCAGTCGTTCAAGGGGCTGCCCCAGGGTCTGTTCTGAGGTGCGGCCAAACATCTTTTCGGCGGCCGGATTAAAGAGGGTAATGATTTGGTGTTCGTCGGTGGTGATCACGGCATCCATGGCGGAGCCGATCACCGCGGCGAGGCGAGCTTCTTCCTCTTTCATGGCTTGCTCGATGCGGCGGCGTTCAGTGGTATCGCGCGTCACTTTGGAGAAGCCTACCAAGAGTCCGTCGTCGTTTTTGAGCGGCGTAATGACCACGGTGGCCCAAAAACGCGACCCATCTTTGCGGATGCGCCAGCCTTCGCCGACGAACTGGCCTTCGGCCTTGGCTATTTCCAGCTCGCGTTGCGGCAGATTGTCGGCGACTTCCTCCGGCGTATAAAATCGCGAAAAGTGCTGGCCGACGATTTCCTCGGCGGACCAGCCCTTGAGCCGCTGCCCGCCCTGGTTCCAGGTGGCGATGCGTCCTTCGGGATCGAGCATGTATATCGCGTAATCCTTTACTCCCGAGACCATCAACCGCAGCTGTTGTTCGCTCCTGCGCAATTGTTCACAGGCTTCATGCAGATGCGCGGTGCGTTCGTCCACCTGCGCTTTGAGTGCGCTGCGCGCCGATTCCGCTTCCGCCAGGGCCGCCTCCTCATCCTGCGCAGTTCTTCGCAGCCGTTCGTGAAAAGAGCTGAAGAGGACGCCTACGCACAGAAATACTCCGGCAGATATGAACGCTCTGGGATCTTCCACGGAGGCCTTGAATTGAGGAGGGGCGAAGATGAACAGAACCAGCAGAATCGACGACACGGTCGCCGCCAGTCCTCCCCAGAAGCCGCCCACCCAGGAACTGAGGAATACGGCGGGATAGAATGCCAACCAGTAAAGAGGGCGTACCAGAGGCCAAATCGCCCACTGAAGAATTGCGGCCGCGATTGGAAACAATTGCGCCCCAATCAGGTGAGGCCGCTTCGCTAGTTTCTTAATCCTTTCGCTGGAGGCTTCCCGGACGCTGTGGCTGGTCATAGTATCCCCAAGAAACGTATCGGCTGTTGCCCAAAACACTACAGCTTGCCTTGGGAGCGCGAAGCGTGGAGGGGTTGACGCGGGCCGGTGTCACATGGCAGGTTTCGCGTTCAGATGAGATTGAGGCGACGCGGTGAGCGCCGCGAGGCCTTGACCGAGCTTCGTGCGCTCCTCGGGAGTCATGCCCGTTTCGTTGCCGAGGGGCATGTTGTTGGACTTTACGGCTTGCTCTTCGATCTGGGCGGCGTGCAGCTTAATTTCGTCCATGGTGTCGAACATGATGCCCAGGGGCGCACGGGGAATGCCCGCATGCACGGGCTGATCGCTGTGGCAGGGGCTGCAGTGAGTGCGCACGAGGCGCCGAACTTCGATGGGTGACACCGTTTTTGCCGCAACGGGCGCAGGAGAAAAGGAGCGCGAAGCGGCGATCATCACGAAGATATATCCCGCGACGCCCGCGGTAGCGTAGCCGTAGTTCACCGTGCCTTGGTCCTTGAGGTTGAAGAACTCGCGGATGGGCCACGATGCGGCGCAGAGGCCTGAAAGGATCAGCCAGTTGTACGGGACGCTGTAGAGCATCGGGTAATGGTTGCTGATCATGATGAGCAGCACCGGCAGCGTCATGTAATTGTTGTGCATGGAGCGCTGCTTGGCCTT
>CAZRKW010000233.1:0-6528 GCA_964600355.1 uncultured Acidobacteriaceae bacterium | reverse complement strand
ACAGCGATCTGGCGGAAGCCCTCAAGCAGCTGAGC
This sequence comes from uncultured Acidobacteriaceae bacterium, assembly GCA_964600355.1. Taxonomy (GTDB): domain Bacteria; phylum Acidobacteriota; class Terriglobia; order Acidiferrales; family UBA7541; genus Palsa-295. The sequence goes on along the minus strand of CAZRKW010000233.1, from coordinate 6,493 downwards.
TTCTCGAAGCTCGATGGTTTGATTATCGATTTGCGGAACAACGGCGGCGGCCTTTTGAATCAGGCCGTGGGCATGGCCGATATGTTCCTCGACAAGAACGAGATCGTAGTTTCACACAGGGGCCGCTCGTCCCCGGAGCGCCGGTATTACGCGGTGCGCGGCAATCAGGGAATCGAAGTGCCGCTGATCGTGCTGGTGAACGGTCAGAGCGCGTCGGCATCGGAAATCGTTTCCGGCGCGATTCAGGACCACGACCGCGGGCTGATCGTGGGTGAAGTGAGTTTCGGCAAAGGCTTGGTGCAGACCCAATTCCCGCTGAGCGAGGATACCGCGCTTCTTTTGACTACCGCGCGGTATTACACGCCGAGCGGACGCCTGATCCAGCGCGACTATAAGAACGTGACGCTGTACGACTATCATTACAATCCGAAGCCTCCCCAAAAACCCGAAGTGAAGCTTACCGATGGCGGACGGCAGGTGTTTGGCGGCGGCGGAATCACGCCCGATCAAACGATCGCCATGCCCAAGCCCAATGAGTTCGAGGAAATGCTGCTCAGGCACGGCGTGTTCTATCCGTTCCCCTCCGGCGTGGGCGATTTTGCGCGCTTTTATCTCGGTACCCGGCCAACGATCACCAAAGAGTTTTCACCGGACGATTCCGTGATCGCGCAACTCCGCAAATTCCTGAACCAGCAGCACGTGAAGTATATGGATCAGGACCTGCAGGCGAACGATTCGTGGCTGAAGTGGGAAATCAAGCGCGAAGTGTTCACCACGATCTTCGGTCTCAACGAAGGCTACAAAGTGGCGCTCGAAAACGACGCCCAGCTGGACAAGGGCATCGAGATGATCCCCCAGGCGAAAGCGCTCTACGCCAACGTGCGCAAAGTGGTGGCGCAGCGGCAATCCGATGGGACGCGGCCTTAGATCGAGTAACGTCGATCACGTAACCCCGATCAGGTAATCCCGATCAGATATCTTGCTCGGGTAAAGGGGATCGGGCCGGTCGGATCTAATAATCGCACCTGCAAAGTGAGACGCTTCCGTTCCGCCCGGTCACAGGCCTACCGACTCTCCGTTCTGCCCTTCCATGGGGATAGCTACTTGGATGTTGGGGCCGGGGGAGCCTGCAATTTGGCGAGGTATTGCTTAGCCTGGTCGGCTTTCAGCTTGTCCTGATTGAACTTCAGATACTGCTTCGCTTCCGCCGTAGCCGATGCGATGTCGCCTTTGGCCTCGTAAATATGCGCCAACAGATAATGGATGGTCGGCTCGCGGTGATCGCGGTCCATACCCTCTGCCGTTAGCGCGCTCCGCTCGGCCTCGGCCAGTCTATGCGTGTTGAAGAAAGCCGTCGCGCGGTAGAAGTAGGCATACACATCGCCGACAGGATTCAGGCCAAGAGCAGAATCCGTAACATTCAATAGTTCATCCCAATGGCCGCTCCTGGCATCCAGTTCCGCCAGACAAATGTAGGGAGGCAAATAGGTAGGATCGGCGGCCGAAGCATGCGAACACGCTTCATGCGCTTTGTCCACCTGCTCCTCGGCTTCCAGAACCTGCCCCATCATCACCCACGCCGCCACGTAGTTGGAATACTTCTCAATGGCTCCGCGGATGTGCTCTTCGGCTTCGGCAAACTTTTTCTTCCGGAAATCGCTGCATGCCTTGTCGTATTCGCTGCGGGCCTTGTCCGGGACCTGCAGACGCATGACGCTAACCGTAGCTCCCCTGATAGACGAGATCGCCCAGGGCAAACAATTCTCGTCCTCCACGATTTGATTCTTGGGCATTGAATTATCGACGCCGAAGGGTTGCATCGCTCCGGGCTGCGACATGGGCTGGACGCCCAATTCAGGCGCCCCGGAAAAGACCGGTGCGTTCCCACCCGATGGAGCGCCGCCACCGCCTGACCGCATTCCTCCACCGGTTCGCTGGGCGAGAACAGGGCCGGCCGCGAAAGAAAACGCAACTGCGAGAAACGTGACTTGCTTCCAGTTCAGGACCATCGCACATCTCCCCCGAAACCAGAGCCGATACGAGAACTCCGACGCCACCGGAAGGTGGGAATGGCGGCTGAAAACCCGTACTAGAGACCATAGTAGCGCTGTTTCAGGTTCTGTCGAGTAAAATCGTGGGCCTCTCTTGCCGACAGCGTAAGAGCGGATGTTTCACAATGCCACTGGTGCTGTTGCTACTCAGGCAACCGCCGGCCAATCCCTGCCCGCTCGCCGATGGCGACCCAGTACTATTAGAGATCGAGTTGAGCTCCCCGCTCCCGGCCCACCCGTCGCAACCGATGCTTTGCCGGCCAACTCGCGATCCATGGAAGTGCTGCCTTTTTTGTGAACTCTAGTTTCAAGGCCCTGTCTAGGAGACGCGGATATGGAAGCCAGCCAGCAACAGCCCCCGAAGCAACCGGAAGCGGCCGCTTTCATCTCTACTCCAGACATCATCGCTTCCATTCTGCGCGCGGTTAAGAATACGAGTGACATCATTTTTTCGCCCGGCCGCCCGCCACAGGCGGAAAGCAGCGGACAGCTCGTGCAGCTGAAGATTCCCGGAGTGGGGGCGATGACCGCCGAACATACGGCGCGGATTGCGGCCGATCTCATCGGCCGGAACACACACGCGGTCGATAAACTGAAGCAGGAAGGCTCCTGCGATATTTCCTACAGCCTTCCGCAGCTCGCGCGCTTCCGGGTGAACATTTTTACGCAGCGCGGAAGCTGCGCCATCGTGATGCGCGTGATCGCCAACAGCATTCCCGACTTCAACACGCTCAACCTGCCGCCGCAACTCGCGGAAGCCGCCGAGCTCGGACCCGGCATGGTGCTCGTCACGGGCCCCACGGGCAGCGGCAAATCGTCGACGCTGGCAGCCTTCGTGAACAAGATCAACGAAGACAAGGCCTGCCACATCATCACCATCGAAGATCCCATCGAGTTTCTTCACAGCCACAAGCGGGCCACGATTCACCAGCGGGAATTGCACACGGATACGCCGTCGTTTGCGCTCGCCCTGCGGGCGGCGCTGCGGCAGGCGCCGAAGTTGATCCTGGTGGGCGAAATGCGCGACCGCGAGACGATCGAAGTGGCGCTGGAGGCGGCCGAAACGGGCCACCTGGTCTACTCGACCCTGCACACGATCGATGCCTCGAAGACGATCGAGCGAATCGTGGGAGTGTTTCCGCTCAGCGACCAGCAGGCCATCCGCATGCGCTTCTCCAAAAGCTTTCGGTTCGTGATTTCGCAGCGCCTCATACGCCGTCCCGGAGGGGCCGGCCGCGTGGCCGCCTTCGAAATTCTCAAGTCCACGCTGCGCACCCGCGAGTACATTCTGAAGGGCGAAGGCGAGGGCAAGTCCCTGTTGGACGCCATGCGCGACGGCTCGAACGAAGGAATGCAGTACTTCGACGGCGAAATCGAGAAGTACATTCGCAGCGGCACGATCGATATGGAAACGGGACTGGCCGCCTCGACCAACCCCGGAAACCTGAAGCTACTGCTCGCGGATCTGCTCGAGCCGCAATCGGGAATCCCCTCTTTCGAACTCGAGAGCACTCCCGAAAAGACCCCGGATGTGGCGGTGAAAGCCGAACCCGACCTCGAACCCGCCTGATCGTGCGCGTGTACATGGCAACCCAGGGGACGGGCTATGTAATGCTTGCCCGGTGCCATTAAGGCTTCTCGGCCTTTTTCCCGACGGCCTTGGCGAGCGGCTCATGGTCTCGGAGGTTGGTCGTCAAGATGACTGCGTTCTCGGGGCAAAAAAACGCAAATATTGCGTCGCCCAAGTGACGACAAGTTTCTCGGTTAACTCTTTCTTTAGGATGTTTTATTAACTGCTTAAGTGCTTGACGCCTCTTCTCGTATTCATTTCTTCCTGATTTTTCTGGAATGGCATTCCGAAGAGCTTCTAGGATCGCTGGCTCTGCCTTAAATCTTGTGGCGAGACAGCATTCGTCGTCGTCTTCGCATTGCTTCGGGTCGAAATCAAACAAGCCGGTTTTTCCAACGCGAGGTGCTGCCTCTGTGTAGCAAGTCAGCTCGTCAACGACCTTTGTGGCGAACTTTCGCCGCTTAGCCCAACTCCGCATAATGAGCGAATAGAGGGCGAGTCGATAACTGTCAGCCTGCTCTTCATCGGTGCTGCCCAAGACAATATTGAACCTCGCATCTTTAACCATCTGTGCTGCGGCTGCCAGAGCTTCCATCGACGTTGATCTGCGATATCCCTGCGGCAGCACGGAGAGGGCTTGAAACGTATTCGCAAGAGACTTTGTCGATACGAGCTTATCGTGAAGGTATGCGAAATAGTTAAGTAGCCCCGCCTTCCATTCCTTGATAGAGTACACTGGAAGCAGAGTGTTTTGGTACCGGCCAAGGGCCTCTTTGACTTTTTGCTGTTTTGGAGTTTTTGGTTTGAGGAGAAAATCCGCTAAGACGGTTGTTTCCAGATAGGCGTCAGTCATCTTGCATTGCTTCAAAATGTTCGACAAAATCTCCTATACCGGGTGGATCGACCGCCAGTCCCGTTTCCTCCATTTCAGTCACCCGCTCGATACCCTGATCAGCAGACATAGCTGGCCGCAACCGTAATTCGCGCAGCACTCGCCACATTACTCTCATCTGCGGTTGACTTAGCGGAGTTCCTTTCAAATTCACGAAAGCGTAATGAACTGAGTTTATGATAAGCCCGAAACCGTCGCCGACAGAGCGATACGAAAATAGCTTCGGCAAAGTTGCTTGCACCTGTTGAACAAGTCGATCAGCCTCGATGGCATCAGTTACCTTTAGCGCTCGCTCCAAAAGGTCTGCCGTCTGCTTAAGGAGATCGATCGCTCGAAGTACTTGCGAAGGATTATCTGCTGGAGCATCCCACAGAGCTTCGATGTTGATTACCTTGGCAGTAGCCCCCTGCGTCTCCAGTACTAAACCAGACAGTAAGGCAGACTCGGTGCCTTTAACCGCTGGAGTCACTCGAGCAGACGGCATGCGCAGAGGTTCGGTAGATGGCATGCGCAGAGACTCGTGCCGCGATTTAGATATTTCAGTCTCGCCCATCTCAAGTGCCTCGTAAAATGCTGTCAACTTCCTTTCTTATCACGCGGAGCTTCGATGGCAACCACTCTCGGCAGCTCCATTGCTCGCGCTCAACTCGCGCGACAGTATAGTAATCAATGTCAAGTGTCAAGCCATTTACCTTTTTTCAAACTTTGGGATCGTATCCTGCATTTCGACCGGCACCACCACCTTTATGTCAGTTATTTCTGCTTTTAGCCGAACAAATGCTCCAACTTGGTCATCTTCCCATCTAAATGCTACTTCCGTCGGATGCTCCGACGCGTTGAAGCGTTTGACAGGCTTCAGACTTGTCAGCATCATTGATGCAAGTGCCTCTTTTGCTTCGGCATCAGTTGCGAAATCCTTTCGCAAGATGTAACGAATCCCGATGCGCGTGAAGACGTTGATTTCCAAACGCTCGACAACCGCATCGAAAAGCACCGAGCAATGCTTTGCGAAAAGTTCTCCCGTCCTGTCAACTCGCCCGCTAGTGAATCTGGCCGCATTGAGCTCAACGTTAAAGTTACCTTCATCGGCAGAGAACGCACTCTGCTGGGGAACGGCAGAAGCGACGGAGACGTTGGTAAAGCTGTCTCGCACGTCCGTCACCAGTTGGCCTGTGCGATCAAAAACCAAGTACGCATTGTCGTAACGCAGCTCGCAGGTTAGTGTGTATGGTTTGAAATCGTCGAAGGCAAGTGTGCTAGGCATAGCGTCGCTTAATACTACAATCCTCCTTTGCTGCCATACAATACGATCCTCTCTCAGCCTTTAGTAACAAGTAAACCCGAACCACGGTTGCCATTTCTCCTGCACGGGTTGTGAGGCTGTGTTGTCCGTTCGGGCCATCTGGCGTGCAGTTACGGCGTAAATGCTGATGATCCCCGCCGTTTCAGGATCAGCTCATATGACGCAGCAGCGGCTGCCCCTTCGCCGCTGGTTGCTCGCCGCGCCGATACAACCTCCCAACCTGATGCGCCTGCTCGATTCAAATCCTTGATGAGATTATCGTCGTTGGGGGCAAGGATAGTGTAAGACCAGACCTCCGATGGATGATTAAAGGTCTGAACTCCAACCAGTACCGTTATCCCCAAGAGCAAAGCGACTGCGACTAACAGCGACGCCAAGATTCTCGACACATCACCAGACAACTGCGCGTTTTCCTCCGCCATTTTTCAGCCCTTTCGGATCAAGACAAGGGCCTCTTATACACCGTTAGGCAATCCCACGCAAAGGGCCTCCAAAAGCGAGAAAAGTATCGGCGGTTCCGTTGGCGGTTTGCCCCCGTTTTAAAGAGATTTACGGACATAACGGGGAAATGCTTAATTGAAGGGATTGGATTTATGGTGGACGGCAGGGGATTCGAACCCCCGACCCCCGCGTTGCGAACGCGATGCTCTCCCAACTGAGCTAGCCGCCCACCGCGC